>NZ_JBASJU010000063.1:0-49123 GCF_049655485.1 Daejeonella sp. | reverse complement strand
AACCATGCCTTCAAGTGTAGTGGATTCATTCGAGTATCTTGCGGATACACGTATCTTAAGAGTAAAATTTAACTCAGGATTAACATATGATTATAAAAACGTTCCGCAGGAAGTCTATAAATCCTTTAAAATCTCTGGCTCAAAAGGGCGTTTTTTAAACTTTCATATCAAAGGAAAGTACGACTTTGACAGAATAAATTAATATTTATTAAACCATTGAGACGCCAAAAAATCGTATATCTAATGCCAGCCTTAAGCACCTTTTCATTTTGAAGTACACTATTCTTATTTTATTCTTAATACTAAGCGGTTCGAGATCTGGCTTCGCGCAAGATAACTTCACCGTTAACGGTATAGTAAGGGATTCTCTGTCGGGTGAAACCCTAATCGGTGTTACGGTAAAATTTAGCGGTGGCACCCTGCTTGGTACGAGCACAAATGCCTACGGATTTTTTTCTTATAAACTTAGCCCTGGCAAATACAACATGACGGTGAGCTATATAGGTTATCGCACTTTCGTGAAATCAATTAATATCGATTCCGATATGCGACTTAATCTCACTTTGGTGCCTGGAAACAGTATCAATGAAGTAGTCATAACTGCCGAAAAAAGGAATGACAATGTAGTGAATGCACAAATGGGCCTTGCGAAAGTTAACCTGAGTGAAATCAGAAATGTACCAGTAATTTTTGGCGAACGGGACGTGCTTAAAACTCTTCAGTTGCTACCCGGAATTAAATCGGCTGGTGAGGGTAATAGCGGATTTTATGTGCGTGGTGGTTCTGCCGATCAAAACCTGATACTCTTAGATGAAGCACCGGTTTATAACGCATCACACCTTCTGGGATTTTTTTCCACTTTCAATTCTGATGCGATTAAAGACGTTAGTGTTTTTAAAGGTGGTATGCCAGCTCAGTATGGTGGGCGATTATCTTCGGTATTGGATATTCGCATGAACGATGGAAACAAAAAAGAATATACTGCAGAGGGGGGAATAGGCCTGATTTCCTCCAGGTTAAAATTGGAAGGTCCGATTGTAAGAGATAAAAGTTCTTTTATGATAAGTGGTAGAAGAACCTATGCTGATGCATTTTTAACGTTTGCTAAAGATACTTCTATCAGAAAGAATACTCTTTATTTCTATGATCTCAATGCGAAGGCTAACTATCAGCTAGACGAAAAGAACACTATTTTCCTTTCGGGTTATTTCGGTAGAGATGAGCTAGGATTAAATGAAACATTTGGATTCGACTGGGGAAATGCAACGGCCACGCTTCGATGGAATCATTTATATAGCAACCGGCTGTTTTCAAACACATCCCTTATTTATAGTAATTATAACTATGTGATCGAGAACTTCATTCAAGAAAATAATTTCAAGGTAAGCTCCTCCATAAGGGACGTAAATTTGAAGCAGGACTTCCAGCTTTCCTTAAGCAATAGTCACAACCTTCGCTTCGGTTTGGATCTCATAAGTCATACCATCGCACCTGGAAGTATTACTTCAGATGCGCAATCCAGCGTTAATGAAGAAACCATTGAGCAAAGAAAAGGAAATGAAGTTTCAGCCTACGTTTCTGATGAATGGGAAGTGAACGACAAATTAAACATTGTTTACGGCCTAAGAGCGAGCTCATTCTTTTTGCGAGGCCCTGGTATTTTCAATAATTATGATCGGGAAGGCCAAATTTCCAGCAGCCAAGAATATGACTCGGGCGAAATCGTGAAAAGCTATTTTAGGATTGAGCCAAGAATTTCAGCCAGTTATTTATTGACTGAATCTTCATCTTTTAAAACATCCTATACCCGAAATAGTCAGAATCTACACCTAATGTCGAATTCTACCGCCAGTTCGCCCACTGACCTCTACATAATGAGCAGCAATAATGTTAAACCAGAGGCTGCTGATCAGGTTGCTGCCGGTTTTTTTAAGAATCTAAATGAAGATAAATATGAGATTTCGGCAGAGCTATACTATAAAACCATGCTAAATCAGATCGAATACAGGAGTGGTACCGACCTCCGCGGAAACAGGAGTGTGGAAGCTGACCTGCTTTATGGAGAAGGAAGAGCGTATGGGGTGGAAGTTTATTTTAAAAAAAGGTTTGGGAAATTAAACGGATGGGTAGGTTATACGCTATCTAAAACAGAACGTCGTTTTGATGATATAGACAATGGCGTTTGGTTCAATGCTAAGCAGGATCGGACGCATGATCTTTCCATGGTGGGAATTTACAAAGCAGGGCCCCGATGGGTCCTTTCGTCGACTTTTGTTTATAGCACTGGAAATGCAGTAACTTTTCCTGCAGGGAAGTATCAGATCAATAACCAAACTTATTTTTACTATTCGGGGCGCAATTCAGACCGTATGCCAGGCTATCACAGACTAGATCTGGCTGCAACATTAGAAGCGAAAGCGGGAAAGAAATTACAATCAAGCTGGTCCATGGGTTTCTACAATGTCTATGACAGGAAAAATGCATACACCATAAGTTTTCAGGATGACCCTGAGGATAAAACAAAAACACAGGCCGTGAAAACAACTTTATTCGGAATCATTCCTTCAATAACATGGAACTTCAAGTTTTAATCATGATAGGGAAAATAAACTCATATTGGATGCGGAACACTGTGTTTTCCATCTTTATACTATTTGCCTCAATATTTACCTCTTGTGAAGAAGTTATAGAAACTAATCTCACAGATGCAGATCCTGTAATAGTTATTGATGGAAGTATTTCCGATCAATCAGAAGTTCAAACCATAAAAGTGTCTAAAACGACTCCTTTTGATCAGCCGAATACATTTATTGGAGTTAAGGGTGCAAAGGTGACAGTATATACCAGCAGCAGTCAAACTCTTTCTTTTGTCCCAACTAGCGACGGTATCTACAAAAGCTCGCGTTTCAAAGGAATTCCAGGTGTGAAATACACATTAGAAGTGGTTGCAGGCGGAAAAACATATACAGCTAGTTCTATTATGCCGACCCCTGTTCGGACTGACTCCATAACTTTTAAAAAGATCAGCATTTTCGGTAATGCGAGCATATATCCGTCTGTTTATTATAATGATCCGGCTCAGGTCCAAAACCAGTACCGGTACATCGTCAAGGTAAACGGTGTGTTAACAGCTGATCAAGTTAATGATGATCGGTTTAGCAACGGAAATGCAACATCAGACCTTATCACCTTCGAGGGGGATGGAATAAAGGTTGGTGATAAGACTGAAATAGAGATACAATGTATTGACAGAAATGTCTTTAAGTATTATTTTGCAATAAGCCAGATAGGCGGTAACGGCGGCCCCCCGGTAGCCCCTTCAAATCCCAATACCAATCTTGACAATGGTGCACTGGGAATATTTAGTGCTAACACCCGTGCGGTATACACGGTTACATTAAAATAATTCGCTGAAAAAAGATCGTAGTTCTGTCCAATTAGTCATTTTCTCTTAGATTTGAATAACATCATATATAAAATGGTGGTTTATACGTAGTTTTACTAAATACTATTTCGGCAATTTGACCTTTTAAAACTAGCCGTAGATTTGCAGTTTAAGACATATCCATGAAGAAGAAAATTGTTGTAATAGAGGACAACCATGACATCCTTGAGCTTTTAGGGTTTATCCTTGAAAACGAAGATTACGAGGTGCTTGCTTCTCTTGATGCCGAACCACTAAAGAGTCTTGAAGAAATTAATCCACATCTCATTTTGCTCGACGAGAACTTGGGTGCGCAAAAGGGCCATCAGTTGTGTCTTGAAATAAAGGCGAATCCTGGTACTTCCCACCTTCCGGTAATTCTAATTTCCGCGGTCAACGACCTTGCTGAGATTGCCCGAAAATGCAAAGCTGATGATTACATATCCAAGCCTTTTCTTATTGAGGACCTTCTAGATCTTGTAAGGCAACATCATCGCCACAACAGGTAGCTGAAATTTTAATAATTGAATTTGAAACTTAATATGATTGCAAAATCCCATTTAGCCATTCTCGCATTTGCTTTTGCCGTTATGGCTGGCTGCTCTTCTTCTCCATATGGTCCTACAAATAAAGTCTATAAAAATCATACGAAAGAACTTGCAAGTACTGTCAGAAAAACTCCAGTGAACCCGACAGGGCAGGATTTTGTCGGAACAGTTAATTTCGGTCTTCGTAAACCCAACTACGTAATTATTCATCACACTGCACAAAATTCAACTGCACAAACCCTTAAAACCTTTACTACACCTGCTACTCAGGTTAGTGCACATTATGTGATAGGCAGGGACGGAGCGGTTTATCATATGTTAAATGATTATCTGCGCGCGTGGCATGGAGGGGCAGCTAAATGGGGAAATGCTACAGACATAAATTCCGCTTCCATAGGAATCGAATTGGATAACAACGGGCTCGAGCCCTTTGCTCAATCCCAGATCAACAGCCTTGTCAACGTTTTAGACACACTAAAAAGGAGACACAGTATACCAGCTGCAAATTTTATAGGGCACTCCGATATTGCTCCTGGAAGAAAAGTGGATCCGAATGTTACTTTTCCCTGGAAAAGTTTAGCTGATAGAGGCTTTGGTTTGTGGCCCGATGCTGTGCAAACGGATTCTGTACCCGCAACTTTTAACCAATTAGATGCGTTACGAATAATTGGATATGATGTCAAAAATCCTTCAAATGCAATCAAAGCCTTTCAACTTCACTTTATACAAAAAGAAATAACAGGGATTTTAAATGAAGAAGAACAGAAAGTACTGTTCAATCTATACAAGAAATATCTCTAATTAACCCTTCTTTACTTCTTTAGCCCAGGCGTCTTTCAGTGTTACTGTACGATTAAAAATCAGTTTATCTGGTTTTGAATCTACATCAAGCGTAAAATATCCTTTACGGATAAATTGATAGCCCAAACCAGCCTGAGCATTAATCAGATCTGGTTCGATGATTGCTTTTTCAATTACAGTTAAACTATCCTGGTTGATATACTCTTTAAAATCTCCATCTTCATTCGAGGGATTTTCCACTTTGAATAAACGGTCGTATAAACGAATTTCAGCTGTCTTCGCGTGTTTTACGCTAACCCAGTGGATAGTACCTTTAACATGTATACCGCTTGTGTCTGAGCCACTCTTTGACTCAGGTATGTAAGAGCAATGGATTTCGGAAACACGTCCATTCTCATCTTTCAAAAAATCATCACATTTTACGATATAAGCGTTTTTCAGCCTGACCATTAAGCCCGGTCCTAATCGAAAGAATTTCTTTGGGGCATCTTCCAAAAAGTCTTCACGCTCAATCCAGATTTCGGAACTGAAAGGGATTTCCCTGTGTCCACCTCCATTTTCTGCCTCGGGGTTATTTTCGCCATGCATCACTTCAGAATGATCCTTTGGATAATTAGTAATGACCAGTTTAACCGGATCCATCACAACCATCCTTCGAAGAGCTGATTTATTAAGATCCTCTCTTATACAGAACTCCAGCAAACTGAGGTCAATAAGGTTTTCACGTTTAGCCACACCAATGCGATCACAAAAGTTTCTTATTGAGGCCGGTGTGTACCCCCGTCGCCGGAGGCCGCTAATTGTAGGCATTCTTGGATCATCCCATCCATTAACATACTTCTCATTCACTAATTGCAGCAGCTTACGCTTACTCATTACTGTGAAGTTCATGTTCAACCTCGCAAATTCATATTGCTTTGATGGAAAAATTCCTAGCTTATCAATAAACCATTCGTATAATGGGCGGTGCGGAATAAACTCCAGGGTGCAAATAGAATGTGTGATTTCTTCAATTGCGTCTGACTGCCCATGAGCAAAGTCATACATCGGGTAAATACACCACTTATCCCCTGTCCGGTGATGATGAGCATGTTTAATACGATACATCAATGGATCACGTAGATGCATGTTGGGCGACTCCAAATCAATTTTAGCCCTTAATACTTTTGCCCCGTCGGGATATTTCCCGGCTTTCATTTCTGCAAAAAGCTGTAAATTTTCGTCAATGCTTCTATTTCGGTCAGTTGTCGGCACTCCAGGATCGGTAGGAGTCCCTTTTGCCGCAGCTATTTCTTCAGCAGTACTGTCATCCACATATGCAAGCCCTTTTCCTATCAATACACGTGCGTATTCATAAAGTACATCGAAATAATCCGACGAGTAAAGCTCCTTATCCCACTTAAATCCAAGCCATTGAATATCCTCCCGGATACTATCAACATATTCTGTTTCTTCAGTACTCGGATTTGTATCGTCAAATCTTAAATTGGTTTTCCCATTGTATTTTTGAGCGATACCAAAGTTTAGACAGATTGATTTAGCATGGCCAATGTGAAGATATCCGTTGGGCTCCGGAGGGAAACGGGTATGCACACGCTTGTTATTCCTATCGTTGCCAAGGTCTTCTTCAATAATTTCCTCTAAAAAATTCAAGGATCTTTCTTCCATCATAATCTGCTCTGAGGGTACAAAAATAGCAAAATTAACTTTGGCAGGAGTATTATTTGCTAGAGGATGTGTCCAGGTACCTGGTGCAAATAAACACAGTCCGATTTTCTTCTTACTTTTACATTATGCCCAAAACTTTAAATCGACCGGTACGTGTTCTCGTCGCCAAAGTCGGCCTTGATGGCCACGATCGCGGAGCTAAAATAATTGCTACTTCCCTGCGGGATGCGGGCATGGAAGTGATTTATACCGGACTTCGTCAAACCCCGGAAATGGTGGTGAGTGCTGCTTTGCAAGAGGATGTCGACGCAATAGGAGTATCGATTCTTTCCGGTGCACATATGACCGTTTTTCCTAAAATAGCAAAACTAATGAAGGAAAAAGGGCTGGATGATGTATTACTCACTGGCGGCGGGATAATCCCCGAAAATGATATGAAAACCCTCAGCACCATCGGGGTGGGGCAGCTTTTTCCGCCAGGGACTTCTACAAGCGACATCGTGAACTATATCAGGGAATGGGTGATTGTGCATCGAACATTTTAAGCAACCTTGTTTTGAAACTAAGAGCTACCGAACATGAATAACCTATTACTGAACATACGCGATCATATTTTGACAATTACCATCAATCGCGAAAGCAAATTAAATGCTTTAAACAAAGAGACATTATCAGAGCTTCACAAGGCTATATCTGACGCATTTGGAAATCAATCCGTTGCCGGGATAATTATTACCGGATCTGGTCCTAAAGCATTTATTGCGGGAGCTGATATCTCGGAATTTGCAGCTTATAATATGGAGGAGGGGCGTCAGCTTGCCAAAAAAGGACAACAGGATGTATTCGATTTTATCGAAAATGGCAAAAAGCCTGTACTAGCCGCTATAAATGGCTTTGCGTTGGGTGGTGGACTAGAGCTAGCAATGGCTTGCCATATAAGAATAGCTGCAAGTACGGCAAAAATGGGTCTTCCAGAAGTTAGTCTTGGTCTAATCCCTGGTTACGGTGGAACACAAAGATTAGCCCAGCTTATCGGAAAGGGCCGTGCCCTTGAAATGATCTTGACAGCTGATATGATCACGGCAGAGGAAGCCCACCGGACTGGACTGGTCAATCACGTGGTGGAGTCTGACCAACTTCTGACAAAGGCCGACGAGATTATGAGAAAGATAATAAGTCGATCACCGTTTGCCATTTCCTGTGCAATTACTGCTATAAATGCCGGTATTAAGGATAATTTGAATGGATACGATGTGGAGATTGAAGAATTTGCCCGATGTTTCGGTTCGGATGATTTTAAGGAAGGTGTAGACGCTTTTTTAACTAAACGGAAAGCTGAATTTAAAGGCGGAATATAGAATCCAAAAGTGTAGAAAATATTTCCCAATTCGATTTGTTATTTCTATATTGCACTGTTCTATGACATCTGCCCCCTGTTTTACGGAACTCCGAACCCTATGAACAAAATTTTAATTATCGATGATGAAGTAAACATTGGGCTTATTTTGTCAAAGTTTTTAACCCGCAACGGTTTTGAAGTTGCGACCAGCACCAATGGCTCACATGCTTTAGATCTAATGTCTAAAGAGACCTTTCATTTGGTGCTTTGCGATTTTCGCCTGGAAGATACCGATGGAAGGGAGATGCTTCGCAAAATTAAAAATTCATATCCTGGCACGGGTGTGATAATCATCACCGGATATTCAGATATCAAACTTGCCGTCGAGCTTATTAAAATGGGGGCTTATGATTATATCACCAAGCCTCTTTACCCGGATGAAATTTTAAATACGGTTAATAAAGCCATTGAAGCTCAAAAAATAATCAATCAGCCTGTCGGGAATTCAGCTGACCCCGAAAAAAATCGAGAACGTAAAACCGATATTGTTACTGAAGAGTTTGTTCTTGGTAAAAGTGCTGCTTCTCAGGAGCTAATAAGACAGATCCAGCTCGTATCTCCAACCAATTACAGTGTAATACTTAGCGGCGAAAGCGGCACCGGAAAAGAATCAGTTGCTAAGAGCATCCATTTGAACAGCCCGAGGAAAGATAAACCGTTCATTGCAATGGACTGTGGATCGCTAACCAAAGATCTAGCGGGAAGTGAATTTTTCGGACACGAAAAAGGTTCTTTCACCGGAGCACTATATACCAAAATAGGTCATTTTGAAATGGCAAATGGCGGCACTCTATTTCTGGACGAGGTTGGAAACTTATCCTATGAAATTCAGGCTGCTCTCTTGCGTGTCGTTCAAGAACGTAAAGTAAAGCGCATTGGCAGTACCAAAGAAATTGATCTCGACGTTCGCATCATTGTAGCAACGAACGAAAACTTAATGGATGCGATACAAAAAGGAAGGTTCAGAGAAGATCTTTTCCATCGTTTCAATGAGTTTAGCATCACCATTCCCCCTTTACGCGACAGGGGTAAAGACATCGTGACTTTTGCAGAACATTTTTTGAAGGTAGCAAATAATGAATTGAACAGAAATGTAACGCAGCTATCCCCGGAGGTAGTCGACTGTTTAATGATCTACAACTGGCCTGGAAATGTCAGGGAATTAAAGAATGTGATTAGAAGGGCAACTTTGCTTACGGAAGGTACAGAAATACTGTTGAAAGCTCTGCCGCTTGAAATCTCAACATTTGCAAAGGCATCGGCCATTGAGAACACATTTGTAGCTAATGTAAATGTGAATCAAAACAACAACAGGCACGACCTTAAAAATGCTGCTATGGAAGCCGAATACGAGACTATTCTAAATGTACTTAGAGAAGTGAATTTTAACAAAACCAAAGCAGCGAAGATTCTTAATATTGACAGGAAGACGCTTTATAATAAAATGAAAGCTATTAATCTTGATTAATTTCATCTAATTATAGTCTGCAAACCCTGTGTTTTAACAGGGCTTTTTATCTCGAAATCTTATATGTCTATCTACAGCTATAAACAACGAAATACCATTGTATCGGTTATCCTAATCATCTTAGGTGTATTTGTTCTTTATTCGTTGCGGACTATTGCGGGAACTTTATTAAGCACAATAGTTTTATATACCATTCTGGTTCCTGTTTTTACTTTTTTTGTGAAAAAGTGGAACATGAAGAAATGGGTAGCTGCGATAATTATTATTATTCTCTCACTGGTTATCATCGTACTTCCCTTTCTCACATTAAGCCTTCTGGTAATCGATAAGGTTTCCGAATTCCAGAACGACCCCATTCGCATTAAGAACATGATGCAAAAAATGGAAGATTTTGTCGGCTCTAAGATCAATCAGCCGGATCTCTTTGATAAAGGAATGGTGAAAATGAATGAACTTGCCGAAGAGTTATTTCCGTCGGTGCTTAGCGGAGCAGCCAATATTGTCCTGGGCTTGATTATCATGTACTTCCTCTTATATTTTATGTTTGTCCAAAAGCAAGAATTTGAAGCCGGCTTACTTAAATATGCACCATTCAGGGAGCAAAATGCATTAAAATTCGCGACGGAATTAAAAATGACTACTTATTCAAATGTACTTGGCCAAGGGTTTATAGCAATAGTTCAGGGCGCACTGGTAAGTATAGGATTTTTTATGTTCGATATCCGGGATCCGATATTCTGGGGCGTGATATCCACTTTTCTCTCTTTCTTACCGGTGGTGGGGGCACCCGTGGTATTTGTTCCGGCAGCAATTATTGCAATTGCCAGCGGTAATACATCGGGCGGATGGGGACTTTTGTTATGGGGCCTGATTGTAATCATTAACATAGATAATGTAATACGGCTTGTTATTGCTAAAAACGTTTCCGATACTCATCCCATAATAACAGTCGTGGGGGTCATTATTGGGATTCCGATATTCGGAATTCTGGGACTTGTCTTTGGACCCCTGTTATTGTCTTATTTTATTCTGACCATTAGAATCTATGAAACAAGCAAACTGGCGAGCGAGCGATTGGAGAAATTGAAATCGAACGAAGATGAATAATTGAAAACAGTTTATACGGTTGATTTGTATTATCTAAGAATATAGTATTAACCATAAAATTACTAACATGAACGACAACTCAAAAATTTTGGCCGCAATGCTTGCAGGTTTAGCCGCGGGAGCTGCTATAGGTATTTTATTTGCACCTGACAGAGGATCTGAAACAAGAGATAAGTTAAACGATTCTTTGAAAAATTTAGGAGATAGCATAAAAGACCGCGCCGCCGATGAAATCGGTAACCTGAGCGAATTTAAAGATAAAGTTGTAGACTCTATCAAAACCAAACTAAGGGGTGCTGAAGAAGAGTACGTTGCAGCAAAAGCTAGTACTTCAAATGCCGTTTCAAATGCTGCTGGCAGCGCTGAAAAAACTGCTTCCAGAGCTAATTCATAACAACCTTATTTAGAGATGGAAGAGAAAGAGCTTGACGCCCGCGAAATTATAGCTAAAGTAAAGGAATACGTTGACGTTCGTAAAGAGATCGCAATTCTTTCGGCAGTGGACAAAGGTTCCCAACTATTTGCCAATTTAGCCACGGATGGCCTTGTTCTACTATTCGGTGTGCTTGGGATCCTTTTTGGAAGCCTTGCCGCCGGATTCTATTTATCCGAAGTTATTGGAAATACTTATGCTGGTTTTCTAATCGTTACCGGATTCTATTTTCTTTTAGCTGTCGTTTTCTATGCTGTGAAAGATAAATACGTGGAGAAACACATTGTTAATGCAGCAATCAAAAAGTTTTTTAGAAATAAACATGAGGCCTAAGATAGAGAACATTACGGATTTGCGGGGAGAGATCAGTAGGCTTCGCGTACAGCGCCTGGAGCAGGAAGTTGAACTAACAAAAGTCACGGCAAGATTAAAAGCCCGTTTGCACTTTCCAGTCTTGGTTTATACTAAGATAAGTGATTTCTTCATTGAATTATTTGGCGATGATCCGGAAGACTTAAATAAGAAAAAAGAAAACAAGGATTGGGTGACCAATATCCTAAGGGTGGGGCTACCTTTAGCTTTAAATCGTTTCCTTTTTCCACGTTCTGGATTTCTCATGAAATCTGTAGTAGCGATGGTTTCTCAAAAGGCAGCGAAAAATGTTAATAAAGATAGCATAACCGGTATTATCGATAAGGTTACGGATTGGATTAAATCATCGAAGGAAAAAAGTCGAAAAGAACCTCGAATGGCTGATTACGGCATACCTCCGGATAGCGAAACATATTAAGAAAAAAGACCCATCCCAATTAAGATGGGTTTTTTTTATAAATATGCAATCATAATATTAGTCTTTTCTATTGAATTTATGCTAATGAAGCGAAGAGAAACCTATTTTTGCAGGCTTTAATAATTAAAAATGGGTAAAGACAAGTTGCGGCGTTTTGCGGAGATCACTGCATTTAACAATGTTGTTGAACTAGAAGACGGAAAAATATTAAAAGGCCAGTGGTCTGAACAACACTTTAAAAATAACAATCCGGTAATTCTGGAGTTAGGTTGCGGAAAAGGTGAATACACCGTCAATTTAGGCAGGTTATTTCCTCAGTTTAATTTTATAGGTATAGATTACAAAGGAAACAGAATTTGGCGGGGTGCTAAAACAGCGCTTGAAGAGGGATTTGATAATGTCGCCTTTCTGCGTATACAAATCGAGAATTTGCTTGACTATTTCGGCGAAAATGAGATTTCCGGAATTTGGATAACCTTTCCCGATCCGCAGCCCCAAATCAGTCGTGAAAAAAAGAGGCTTACATCGCCCCGCTTTCTGGAGATGTATAAATATATCCTTAAAGCTCAGGCACCTGTTCATTTGAAAACTGACAGCGATTCTTTATATCTCTACACAATTCAGAAAGTACAGGAACCCGGCCATACATTACAAATTAACACTTCCGACCTTTATAATTCCGAATTTGCTGATGAGGTGCTTTCTATAAAAACCTATTATGAGAAAAAGTATCTTGCAACAAATAAAAACATTAATTATCTGAAATTTAACTTCATATAATGGAAGATCTGAGCTTCTATCAGCAGGTTTATCAAGTTGTCAGACTGATTCCTGAAGGCAGAATGAGCTCATATGGTGCTATAGCATCATACCTTGGAACAAAAGGCTCTGCCCGAATGGTTGGGTATGCTATGAACGCGGCACATACTGCCTTTCCTTCTGTACCAGCTCATCGGGTTTTAAACAGAAACGGTCTGCTTACTGGAAAGTTTCACTTTGGAACACCAAGCATGATGCAGCAGCTTTTGGAGAACGAAGGGGTAGAAGTTATTGACGATAAAGTGAAAAATTTTAAAACACTTTTTTGGGATCCGGCCATTGAACTTGAACCTTAATAAAAAAAATAAAATGGGAAAATTAATAGAAGAGTTTAACAGCTACCGGACGAAAATGAATGACCGCATCATGGACAGTGCCAATACCAACATGAAGCGTTTTCTTGCATTGGACACCACTAGCTATGCAGACGGAGCCCTTAACGTTAAGACTAAGGAAATGCTTGGGCTGGTAGCTTCCATGGTTCTTAGATGCGATGATTGTATTAAATATCACCTCGGAAAATGCCATGAAGCGGGTGTAACTACAGAAGAAATGAATGAAATTTTCATGATTGCAAATCTCGTAGGCGGCTCAATCGTTATTCCTCATTACAGGAGAGCTGTTGAATATTGGGATGAATTGTGCGTTGAACCATGACCCAGGAAAACGCTATTGTACGTTGCGCGTGGTGTGGCACCGACCCTCTATATGTGAAATACCATGATGAGGAGTGGGGAAAGCCAGTTTACGATGATCAGACCTTATTTGAATTTTTAATTCTAGAAAGCGCCCAGGCGGGTTTAAGCTGGATCACAGTACTTCGAAAACGCGAAAATTATCGCAAAGCATTTGCTGAATTCGATGCAAAAAAGGTCGCGAAATTTACCGCAACTGATATCGAACGATTGATGCAGGATATTGGTATCATACGCAACAGACAAAAAATAGAAGCAGCTATTAATAACGCAAAGCTATTTTTGAGCGTTCAAGAGGAGCACGGGAGCTTCTCGGATTATATATGGGGCTTCCTTCCTGTTAAAAAGCCAATAATAAACTCCTTTGAAGACCATAAAAATGCCCCGGCATGGACGGAACTTTCTGATCGGATAAGCGCTGAAATGAAAAAGAAAGGATTTAAATTTTTTGGTACAACTATATGTTATGCACATATGCAAGCCACGGGAATGGTTAACGATCACATCGATGGATGTTTTGCAAAATGAGGGTAATATCAAATGAGGATTAGTTTATTAACTTTGGTACCAGGCCCCAAAATTTAAATTCGAAATTCGGATTTACCATAAAATACCAATCCAATGAAGAAACTTTTCCTGCTTGATGCGTTTGCCTTAATTTACAGAGCTCACTTTGCTTTGAGCAAAAGTCCCAGATTTACTTCAGGTGGGTTGAACACGTCGGCAATAATGGGATTCTCAAATACTTTGCTGGAAGTCCTCAAGAAAGAGCAGCCAACCCATATGGCTGTCGTTTTCGACACAGATGCTCCAACAGAACGACATACCGACTTCAGCGCCTATAAAGCGCATCGCCAGGCTATGCCTGAAGACCTCGCTATCGCCATACCTTATATAGTGCGGCTGATTGAGGGTTTCAACATTCCCTGTATTTTTTCAGATGGTTTTGAAGCTGATGACATCATAGGCACCTTAGCCAAAAAAGCAGAGAAGGAAGGTTTTACAGTTTATTGCATGACGCCCGATAAGGATTTCGGACAGTTGGTTTCTGAGAATATTTTCATTTATAAACCAGCCCGTATGGGAAACGGTATGGAAATCCTGGGGGTAAAAGAAATCCTGGAAAAGTGGGACATTGAAAATGTCGAACAGGTTATAGATATCCTAGGCTTATGGGGCGATGCTGTCGACAATATCCCTGGTATACCAGGTGTTGGAGAAAAAACAGCAAAGCAACTGATTAAACAATATGGCTCCGTTGAAAATATAATTGCTAACAGCCATGAGCTGAAAGGCAAACTTCGGGAGAACGTGGAAAACTTTGCAGAACAAGGGATTGTGTCAAAGAAACTGGCCACAATCATGCTTAATGCACCTGTTGAACTCGATGTCGACGCATTACATGTCGATGCACCTAACCGCGAGGTCCTGGAACCCCTTTTTGCTGAGCTGGAATTCCGCACACTCGGGCGACGGGTATTCGGTGAGGAATTCAATGTGAACGACAGCAGGTCGGCAACCAATACAAACGGTCAGATGGATATGTTTTCCAGCCCGGTAAGAAACGAGAACTCCCAATCACAAAAGATCGTGGATCCTTACGCAGAGAAAGTTCCTGCTTCCAAAAATATACACAATACCGAGCATAATTATATACTGGCGGATACCCCGGAAAAGAGACAAGAATTAGCAAAACTCCTGTCAAACCAGAAGTGTTTTTGTTTTGATACCGAAACTACTTGCCTGGATGCAAACGACTGTGAGCTTGTCGGATTATCGTTTAGCATAAAACCCGGTGAAGCCTGGTACGTACCCTTATCGGCTGAACAAAATGAATGTCAAAGCTGTGTTGATGATTTCAAATCCGTGTTTGAAAATCCTGAGATCAGCAAAGTTGGACAGAACCTAAAATATGATATACTGGTGCTTAACTGGTACGGAATAACCGTAACGGGAGAATTGTTTGACACGATGCTCGCTCATTATCTTATTGACCCTGATTCGAGGCATAACATGGATTTGCTGGCAGAAAATTATCTGAACTATACTCCAGTAAGCATAACCTCATTAATTGGTCCGAAAGGAAAAAGCCAGGGGAACATGCGTGATGCTGACATAGAGAAAGTTAAAGAGTACGCAGCAGAAGATGCTGATATTACCCTTCAGCTCCGCGATGTGTTCGAACCCATCCTGGAGGATGTAAATGCTGGTAAATTAGCGAGAGAAGTAGAAAATCCTCTAATTTATGTCCTGGCAGACATTGAACGCGAAGGGGTAAAAATAGATCAGCAGGCACTCGAAGATTTCTCTGGTGTTTTAAAAGCCGATTTGAAACTTCTCGAAACAAGTATTTATGAAAAGGCGGGAGTGAAATTCAACATTGCTTCGCCCAAGCAATTAGGTGAAGTTCTATTTGATAAATTACAATTAGATCCACAAGCAAAAAAAACCAAGACCGGGCAGTATCAAACTGGTGAGGATGTACTCACGAGGCTCGCTAACAAAAGCGATATTGTTGCTGATATATTGGATTTTAGGCAACTGCAGAAATTAAAATCAACTTATGTTGATGCTTTGCCTCTTATGATCAATCGCAAAACCAGCCGCGTCCACACCTCTTATAATCAGGCAGTGGCCGCAACTGGCCGATTAAGCTCAAATAATCCCAACCTTCAAAATATTCCTATCCGAACAGAAAGAGGCAGGGAGGTACGTAAAGCATTTATCCCAAGAGATGAAAATCATGTATTGCTTTCTGCCGATTATTCCCAAATCGAACTAAGGCTTATAGCAGAAATCAGCAAGGATGAGAATATGATGGAAGCTTTCGATAAAGGGCTTGATATCCATACAGCTACCGCTGCAAAAGTGTATGGAATAGAATTAGACGAGGTGACGTCTACCCAGCGCCGGAATGCAAAAGCTGTAAATTTCGGGATAATCTATGGCCAATCGGCATTCGGGCTTTCTCAAAATTTAGGAATTCCAAGGAAAGAAGCTGCAGAGATTATCGAAAACTATTTCAACACCTACCCCAATATTAAGAAGTATATGAACGACACCATGAACTTCGCACGGGAAAATGGATATGTTGAAACCATTATGGGTCGGCGTCGATATCTTCGTGATATCAATTCAGCGAATCAAACTGTGCGGGGTTTTGCAGAACGAAATGCAATTAATGCTCCTATCCAGGGATCTGCAGCAGACATGATCAAAATTGCAATGATCCGTATTCATAAGGATATCAAAGATCAAAATCTGGCTTCTAAAATGACTATGCAAGTGCATGATGAACTTGTTTTTGATGTGCCCAAATCTGAAACTGAAATCATGAAAAAGATTATCGAGGAACGGATGAAAAATGCCATAAAAACAACTGTTCCCATCATAGTTGAGGTCGGAGAAGGATCTAATTGGCTTGAAGCGCATTAAACCGCTGTGTTTTAGCCTTCCTGTTATTCCATAAAGAAGTGATGTTTTTTATTCACTGTATCTCAATAAATTTACTAAATTGTTTTCCTAATGCTTTAAAATCTATCCTATGGATGTTATACATCTAAGTGCAGAATGTTATCCGGTTGCTAAAGTCGGCGGTTTGGGGGATGTTGTCGGAGCTCTTCCTAAATATCTCAACCAGGCAGGGATTAATGCGTCGGTAGTGCTTCCATATTACGACAGAAAATTTGTTCAGGAAAATACGTTCGATACTGTTTTTAAATCATCAACAACAGCGGCGGGTAAGACCTTCAATTATAGCGTCCTTAAAGAATCTACTCGCCAACTAGGCTTTGACTTGTTTCTAATATACATAGAAGGGCTATTGGACCGGAAAGAAATCTATTGTTATCCGGATGAGATCAAGCAATTTATAAGCTATCAGGTCTGTGTACTGGATTGGATCAATAAAACAAAGATGAAACCGGATGTCATCCATTGTCATGATCATCATTCCGGACTTGTACCCTTCCTTATCGCTAATTCAAGCCTTTTCAAGGATCTGGCAATGATCCCAACCGTTTGCACCATACACAATGGCCAGTATCAGGGTTGGCTAGGCTGGGACAAAGTAGCTTACCTTCCTTCTATAGACTTGAGTAAGGCTGGATTGCTGGACTGGAATAATTGTATAAATTCCCTGGCAGCTTCAGTAAAATGCTGCTGGAAATTCACAACAGTTTCACCAAACTATTTGAAAGAATTATCAGTAAATTCAAATGGTCTGGAAAAACTATTTCAACTGGAAGCCAGAAAAGGAATCGGAATTATTAATGGCATCGACACTCAGGTCTGGGATCCTGAAACCGATCCTATGATTGTTAAAAACTTTAATGCTAAAACTGCTGACCAGGGGAAAAAAGAAAATAAAAAAAGCCTTTGTAAAGAATTTGGTCTTTCTGACACTAAGCCCCTGGTGGTTTTTATCGGTAGGCTTGTAGGGGAAAAAGGGGCTGAATTACTGCCCTTAGCTATTGACTCATGCCTCAAGAAATACAAAGGAAAAGTCAATTTTATCGTGCTCGGTTCAGGTGAGCCGGAAATAGAAAAGGAGCTGGAAGAATTAAAATTACGGCATAAAAAACAGTGTGGTGTGTATATTGGTTATGACGAGGAGCTTTCCCACCGAATTTATGCCAGTGCAGATTTCCTTATGATGCCTTCAAGAGTAGAGCCGTGTGGTTTAAATCAGCTTTATGCCGTGAGATATGGAACCATGCCTGTCGTACACAGAACGGGGGGACTCGCGGATACAGTAATTGATATGGATGATTCGGGAGGATACGGAATTACGTTCAATAAGTTGGAAGCGGAGGAATTGGTAAATGCAGTGGGAAGGGGTCTTGAAGTTTACAAGGATCAAAACAAAATGTCGGATTTAAGGAAAAAAATGATGTCCCTGGATTTCTCCTGGGGCAGATCCGCAAAAGAATACATCGAATTATATAAAAATTTAATTATCTCTCATGCAGTCTAAAGTAATTTCCGTTGTACTTGGCGGTGGACAAGGTTCCCGTCTTTACCCTTTAACTGATACGCGTTCAAAACCAGCTGTACCTATCGCAGGGAAATACCGGCTTGTCGATATTCCAATTTCCAATTGCCTTAATTCTGGAATTGAACGGATTTTCGTATTGACGCAGTTCAATTCTGCTTCACTAAACAAGCATATAAAAAATACTTATCATTTTAGTTTTTTTAGTCAGGCCTTTGTCGACATCCTCGCAGCCGAGCAAACTCCCAATAATGCAACGTGGTACCAGGGCACTGCTGATGCTGTAAGGCAGTGTTTATATCACCTAGTCCAACACGATTGTGAGTATGTGCTAATACTTTCAGGTGACCAACTCTACCAAATGGATTTCGAGCTAATGGTACGGAATCATGAAGAAAGCGGTGCCGAAATATCGATAGCTACAATCCCGGTAAATGCAAAGGATGCAACCGATTTTGGAATTCTGAAGGCCAACGAGGAAAACCTGATTACATCGTTTATTGAGAAACCCAAATCAGAACTTCTTCCTGAATGGAAATCGGAAGTTGGAGACGAAATGAAATCAAAAGGAAAGCATTATCTAGCTTCCATGGGGATATACCTTTTCAACAAAAAACTTCTTTTTGACCTTCTTGAAAATAACACAAGAACTGACTTTGGAAAAGAGATTATCCCGCAATCACTCATAGATCACAAGGTTGTCAGCTATCAATATGAAGGATACTGGACAGATATTGGACATATCCACTCATTTTTCGATGCGAACATAGGCCTGACCGATGATATCCCTGAATTCAATCTTTTTGACAGGCGGCCCATCTATTCGCGGGCACGCATGCTTCCGCCTTCTAAAATTTCCGGAACAACGCTGGAGAAGGTCGTGATCGCGGATGGGTGTATTATCAATGCCAGCAGAATTGAGCGATCCGTAATTGGTATAAGGACCCGAATCGGGACTGGAACCACAATCGTCAATAGCTATGTTATGGGCGGCGATCGCTATCAAACACTTCGCGAATTAACAGAGTCAGAGGAAAATGGACATCCAATTATGGGGATAGGGGAGCGTTGCTACATCAAAAACGCCATCATCGACAAAAACTGCTTTATCGGTAACGATGTGAGGATTAATGGCGGACCGAATCTTAAAGACGGAGATTTTAAAACCCACACCATTAAGGATGGAATTGTTGTCGTCAAGAAGTTAGCGGTTATCCCTAACGGAACGGTTATATAAAGAGACTATTTATTGCCAAACAGATTTCCCAGGCCGCCCATCATATCGCGTGTAGCAGCCTGCATTTCTGTTTGGCTAACACTTTCAGCCTGTTCAAGAACCTTATTAATAGCTGTAGTTAATAGATCTTCCAGTTCTTCGGCATCCGCAGTGCCAAGCAATGCAGGATCGATGGATATACTAGTGATTCGCTTATTAGCGGTCGCCAGAACCTTAATTTTTCCACCTTCCACTTCAGAAGAAACAGAAATTGTATCTAATCTTTTCTTTATTTCTTCGGCTTTTTGCTGAGCTTCAAATAATTTATCGAACATCTTTATTTAGTTTAAAGGGACTATGCTATAGTACTTCTAATAATATCGGGCGATAGAGGCTTTGAAATGAATCCTTTTACGAATGAAAAAGCTTGTGATCGAAGCTTATCCTTTTCATCAACAGATGAGGTAACTATAAATATCCTGATACTTTTTGTAAGGTTATTTTCAAATTTTTGAAATGCTTCCAGGAAATCCCATCCATCGACTACAGGCATGTTAAGGTCCAGAAGTATAACATCAGGTAAATTTTCGGCACTTGATAAATTACGCCGTATATAATCAAGCGCTAGCTCGGCTTCCGTAAAACTTGTGAATTCAGTGAATATTTCATGTTTCCCAATCATTATTTGGGCTATACGCTGATGTATAGGATCATCGTCTATAATAAATACTTTACTCATTTTTTCCCATTTGGCAGTTGGTAAACGGCAGCAATTTAAGTTTATTTTTTTTTAAAGAGAATAATATGATCTTAAACCCATCTTAATCTTCATCGTCAGATGTGTTTTGTCCACTGCCGGAATAAGCGCTCCTTCTTACTACTGGCATTCCTGCTATCTTATACAACTCGTCAAGCCGTAAAAGACTGCCATTGGTGAGATTGCTTAATAAAATGATCGTGATATCCTTGTCGAGCTGACGAAGATAAATGTGTCTAAAGCCGTGCCACCATCCCGTGTGATATACCACTTTCTTAGGTTGATCTTCAAACATTCGCCATCCATACCCGTAATTAAAGTGCCCTTTTTGCATATCGTTACGAGGGGCGTACATCGAATCAAGGGAGCTTTTCTTTAGAAGCCGGCCGCTTTTAAGTGCACGATCGAAAAGAAATAAATCATGAATAGTACTATACACGCCTTTATCGCCAACCGGGCCGTCCAGGAAATTCTGAGCAACTGATCGTCTCCATGTACGATCATGGCCTACAACATCGACGGGTATTTTGTCGTATTCCGCCTTTGAGTACACCGCGGTATGTTTTAACCCGGCGGGCTTGAAGACGTTCTCCGCCATATACTGTGAATACTTCTGACCGCTTACTTTTTCTATTATAGCAGCGAGAACCATATAGTTAGAATTATTATAATGAAACCTTTTATCGGGCTTCATATATGGATTAGGCTTATGTTCAGCTATAAGATTCATCACATCCTGGTTTGTAATACCTGCACGTTCATCCTTTTTAGCTTTTTTCCAGATGCCGTCAACAAAATAAACATAGTTCATCATCCCGGAGCGATGGCTCAATAGCATTTTAACAGTAATGCCCTCATAGGGAAAACTCGGGTAAAATTCCTTTACATCCTGGTCGAGACGTAGTTTACCATCTTCTACAAGAGTCATGATTCCGACCGCTGTAAATGGTTTAGAGACTGATGCCAATTCGAACACTGAATTAATTTTTAAGCTGTCGCGATGGAGGTAATCTGCCCATCCAATTGCCTTCTGATATATTATTTTTCCTTTTTTGGCGACGAGTACATTTCCATTGAAACTTGATCTCTTATGAAGACGCATTACGAAATCGTCATAACGCGGATCGGCTTTCTTCGGATCATAAATTAATGCGACACTATCTAATTCCTCGTCGGAAATCGTCCTTTCCTGTTTTCTTTTATCAGCTGGTGCTGACGAGCAGGAGTATAAAAAAATTAGGCTAAGTAATAAAACGAAAGAGTAACGTAAGTAAAAAGTCATCTAAAAAGTTATGGGTATTATAATAATGCGGAAAATTATAAATTATTACAATCGGGTAGGTAAAGAGTTTTACACAAAGGTGATTTTCAAGGTAAAGAATTCAGGTTTAAAGCGGTAATATCTTAATAAATGGACCAAAAACTGCCCAAAAAAATCTAAATTTACACCCGAACAAATATACTATTTCAATGACACACAGAGTAGAACATGATACTATGGGTGAAGTACAGGTGCCAGCCGATAAATATTGGGGTGCCCAAACTCAACGCTCGAGAAATAACTTCAAAATTGGCCCGGAAGCGTCAATGCCTAAAGAAATCATTGAGGCATTTGCTTATCTGAAAAAGGCTGCCGCTTTTACCAATACAGATAGCAATATCTTACCTGCCGAAAAGCGTGATCTGATCGCGAAAGTTTGTGAAGAGATCCTTGACGGTAAACTATCTTCTGAGTTCCCCCTGGTTATTTGGCAAACGGGCTCTGGCACCCAGTCAAACATGAACGTCAATGAAGTGATTGCTAACCGCGCACACGTTTTGCAAGGTAATAAACTTGGCGAAGGCAAAACTTTCGTCCATCCGAACGATGATGTGAATAAATCACAATCATCAAACGATACGTTTCCAACTGCAATGCATATTGCTGCCTATAAAATTATTTCGGAAGTTACTATTCCGGGTGTAGAAAAGCTTAGGGATGCGCTTCAAAAAAAGGTTAACGAATTTAAAGACGTTGTTAAGATAGGCCGGACACACTTAATGGACGCCACACCTTTAACCCTCGGGCAAGAATTTTCCGGCTATGTATCCCAATTAAATCATGGCTTGAAGGCACTTAATAATACGCTTGACCACTTATCAGAATTAGCACTTGGCGGTACAGCCGTGGGTACAGGCATCAACACTCCAAAGGGTTATGATGTAGCCGTAGCGAAATATATTGCTGAATTCACAGGCTTACCATTTCGCACTGCGGAAAACAAATTCGAGGCACTTGCGGCTCACGACGCAATTGTAGAAACCCATGGCGCTTTAAAGCAGATTGCTGTTTCGCTTATGAAGATTGGTAATGATATCCGAATGCTTGCTTCCGGCCCGCGGTCGGGTATAGGCGAGATCCATATTCCCGATAATGAGCCTGGTTCCTCAATCATGCCGGGGAAGGTTAACCCTACACAAAATGAGGCGATAACTATGGTTGCTGCCCAGGTGATGGGTAATGACGTCACAATAAGTATAGGCGGTTCGAACGGGCACTATGAATTGAACGTTTTCAAACCAGTAATGGCAGCAAACTTTCTTCAATCTGCAAGGCTCATTGGCGATGCATGTGTATCCTTCACTGATAATTGCGTTTCAGGAATCCAGCCTAATTATGACGGAATCAAGAAACACCTGGAAAATTCTTTAATGCTTGTTACTGCTCTCAACCCGCATATTGGTTATGAAAATGCAGCAAAAATTGCTAAAACGGCACTTAAAGAAAATAAGTCTTTGCGTGAAGCAGCACTTTCTCTGGGGCTTTTAACAAATGAGCAATTTGATCAGTGGGTGCGTCCTGAAGACATGATTGGTGGACTTAAATAATTCGATATTATAAAATCAGACTGCAGTATACGAAAAATGATATCAAGGTTTATTCCCGGGTTGCTTTTAGCACTTGGCTTTCTGATGTTATGGAGTACTACTCTAAGTTCATGCAAATTCAACCCAAACCTTCAGGGCAAAGGTAGTGAGGATTTACAGGGCTTATGGGAAGAAGAATCAGTTGCCTATCAAAATGAACGACTTCAATATTCAAAACATCAGTTTAAATTTAACTGCGACTCGGTGTATATTACCATTAACACTTTTGCAAAATATAATACTTACCCCGACAGCTGTTTTAATAATGGTCGATGGACAGAGTACGCTAAAGGCATTTATCAAACAAAAAATGATACACTTTTAATTACCGCTACTTTTACAAAAGCTAATTTCAAGCAGAAAATATCCGGTTGTTACCGGATAGGACAATACCTGCCGGCATTTATCATCAGAAAAAACAGCGGTGATACTTTACATTTGGAAGGATTGCAGGACCATTTGCCTCTCAATCTAATTTTAAAAGAAAAAACCGGTTGTGTTCCAAAAGCATTAAACTAAAAGTCATGAGTATCAAATTAATTAAGAAAACCATATTAATAGCTTTAATTAGCTATTTCCCTCTAAACGCTATGGCCTGGGGTTTACTGGGTCATCGGGTAGTTGGCGAAATTGCTCAAAGCTACCTTAGTAAGAAGGCAGGCCGCGAAGTAAAAAAGATACTGGGGCATGAATCTCTGGCTATGGCAAGTAACTGGGCCGATTTTATTAAGTCTGAGCCTTCCTATAATTATCTCGCCAACTGGCACTATATAAACCTTCCGGCAGGTCTCTCCTCCGACCAAATACAAAACTCTCTGCAGAAAGATACCGCGACAAACGTTTATACCAAAATCCGTTTTCTCAGTTCAGAACTGAAAAATAATTCTCTTGATCAGGATAAGAAAGTAATGTACCTGCGTTTACTGATTCATTTCGTTGGGGATCTGCATCAGCCTATGCATACCGGCAGATTTGAGGATCTCGGTGGAAACAGGGTACAGTTAACCTGGTTTGGCCAGTCCACGAATTTGCACCGTCTCTGGGATAGTGACTTAATCGAATCTCAGGAATTAAGCTATACCGAATATGCGCGTTCCCTCAATTTCATCGACAAATCCCGGTTATTTCAATTGCAGAATGAAGATGTCAACATCTGGGTAGAAGATTCATACAGGATTAGCCAAAAGATCTATGCAAATGTGAACTCCGGCGACAAACTTGGCTACAGATACATCTATGATAACCTGGCAGTGGCGGACCAGCAGTTATTAAAAGGTGGAGTACATTTAGCTGGGCTTCTCAATAATATCTTCAACTAGTTATCATGAAGATTTTAATGGTTTGTCTTGGCAATATCTGTCGCTCTCCGCTGGCACACGGGATTTTGGAAAATCTCTCAACAGAAAAAGGGCTTAATTGGGAAATTGACTCTGCCGGAACAGGCGGATGGCACATAGGTTCCCAGCCCGACCACCGTTCTATTGCCATCGCTAAAAAATATGGCATTGATATTTCCGGACAAAGTTGCCGCCAGTTTGTAGTTGCTGATTTTGACAACTACGATCATATTTTCGTGATGGACCGTCACAACCTGAGCGAGGTAACTGCGATGGCAAGAACAGACCAGGATCACCGAAAAGTAAGCCTTCTGCTAAAAAATGACGTAGTACCAGATCCATATTATGACGATACCCAGTTTGATCAAGTTTATAAGATGGTTGATAAAAGGTGCAGGGAGATTGTAGAAGATTTTAACACTCCGGGATAAACCTATACCTTTATCACATGCCAATAATCAAGCCTTCTATTCCAAAAGGAACACGTGATTTTTCTCCCTCAGAAATGATAAGGAGAAATTACATTTTCGAAACCATAAGATCTGTTTTTAAAAAATATGGGTACCAGGAGATCCAAACTCCGACTATGGAGAATTTGGACACCCTTACCGGAAAATACGGAGATGAGGGAGATAAACTAATTTTCAAAGTCCTTAATTCAGGCGATTTTCTTTCGAAAGTTCCGGCCGAAAAGCTCGCTTCACCCAACTCTCAGCAGATTATTTCCTCGATTTGCGAAAAAGCCCTTCGATACGATCTGACAGTTCCTTTTGCACGCTATGTGGTGATGCATCAAAATGATATATCTTTCCCTTTTAAACGCTTCCAGATCCAGCCTGTGTGGCGTGCGGATCGTCCGCAAAAAGGAAGATATCGCGAGTTCTACCAATGCGACGCGGATGTGGTAGGGTCAGATAGTTTATTGAATGAAGCGGAATTTGTTTTGATTTATGAGGAAGCGCTATATAAACTGGGCTTGAAAGATTTTACGATTAAGATTAACAATCGGAAGATTCTTTCAGGAATAGCCGAAATTATCGGCAAACCAGAACTTATCGTGGACATGACCGTGGCAATCGATAAACTTGATAAGATAGGTCTGGATGGCGTAGCAAAAGAATTGATCCAAAGGGGATTTACCGAATCTGACATTGATATGCTTAAGCCTGTCATCCTGCTGGAAGGCTCAAATGAAACAAAGATTGAAAAGCTTAAGATAGTTTTAAAAAATTCCGAAATCGGCTCGAGAGGAATCGAAGAAATCGAGAAAATTATTGCTTATCTTTCTTCCTTCAGAATTCAGACGTCTGAACCTAAAGCTCCAATTCTGGAACTCGATATTACTCTGGCCCGCGGCCTAAACTACTATACAGGGGCCATTTTCGAAGTAAAAACTAATGAAGTTGCTATGGGGAGTATTGGCGGAGGCGGACGTTATGACGATCTTACCGGCATGTTCGGGCTCAAAGACCTTACAGGGGTAGGAATTTCATTTGGCGCTGACCGCATCTATGATGTCATGGAAGAATTAAATTTATTCCCTGACACATCTACTGAAAGTACCCGGGTTATGATCAGCAATTTTGATCCAGTTGCCGAAATATATGCTTTACCTTTATTGCAGAAGCTTCGCGACTCGGGAATAAACTCTGAAATCTACCCAACAGCTGCGAAGCTGAAAAAACAACTGAATTTTGCAGACGCGAAAAAAATCCCTTATGTGATTCTTCTTGGAAGCGAGGAAATGGAAAGCGCTAATTTGAGTTTGAAAAATATGAAAACCGGCGAGCAACAGAAACTTACAATCGACCAGATAATAGCGTTTCTAAAATAAACAACGTGCTGTGTCGTGAGAATCCTCCAGATAAAGCGTTGAAAAAACAAAAAGCTGGGTGATAGACTAGAGAGCACGAAGTTTAAATGAATTACACTTCGTGCTTTCTAAACTAATATTCATTTCGAGTTGGACCTGAGAATGCTTATTTAAACGGTAAGTACAGCCCAACAGAAATATTTCTTCCCTGATTATAATACCCTACTGTCGGAGCCGACTCATCAAGTCTGCCGGGTTTAAATCTGCTCAGATGATCGTAATAAGCCTTATCAAAAACGTTATTTGCTGACAAGTTCAAACGCAAAGGCTGATTTCCCAACAAAAATGTGGTGCCTATTCCTAAATTAACCAGGCTATAGCCCGATGTTGGGGCTTCGAATTTGTCAACACGTGTTTGTCTGAAAACATTGTCAAGCCCAATGGAAAAGTAACTGGATTTCACTCCTTTAAAATCAGGTTCTAAGCGTAGTTCATTCCTAAGAATTGCTGCTGGAATAAAAGGCAGTGGACTATCAGTAGCACGGTTTATTCCGCGGGTATAAGAAAAACTGTTCTCGAAATGTATCAGGTTGGCAGGATGCAGGGTCAGGGTTGCTTCAATTCCAGAAAGGTTAGCATTGTCCTGTATAAAGCGGTAAACGGGAAAAGTTTCATTCCCGACAACGGTAGTCTCGTTATTAGACTGGCTGATGAAAATAAAATTATCTATAAAATTATTGAAGGCGCCGAGGCTGGCACTCACTGTATTGTTGTTAAATTCAAAAGCAAGGTCCCCATAATAACTTTTTTCAGGATTTAAGTTGTTATTACCGATCTCATATCTAAAGGTCCCTTCATGCACTCCATAAGAACTTAACTCCGCGATATTGGGCGAGCGAAATGCGGATCCCAAATTCGCTTTAAAATTATAATGCTCATCAAATTCATGTGTGAAGCCAAGAGCACCGCTCAAATTTGAAAAGCTATTGCTAAAGTTATTGAACTTTGGAGCACCATCCTCCTCCATTGCTGAACCCTGAATGTTTCGGTAATCAAATCGTGCCCCCAAATTAAAGGTCGTGGCATCCCATGATTTTTTCCCATAAGCAAATACCCCAAATTCACTTGAATTATAGTCTGGAATCAGTAGTTCTTCCGCCTTGTTTTTATTGTTTTGTATAGAACCAGACAGACCGATTACAGGTTCCCAACCATTTTTCTCATTGAAGAAATATTTGAAATCCGAGCTATAAGTCTTAAGATCAAAAAACAGCGCTGGATTGGTGCGATTGTCTTCAAGCTCGCGTCTCTGATTGTCCTGGTAGGCAATTGTTGTTCGCAACCTGCCCGTGTTAAATAAAACATGGCTGTTAAAAGCTACTTTGTAATGCCGGATATCCTGGAATGGCAGAAAAAGCTCACGACTTTGCAGATCTTTGTCAGTAAGCGTATTTCCATCCGCATCTTCAAACATACCATCAGCATTGCGGCTGAAGTCCGGTAAACCTATATTATTTCTAAAACTTGAAAGATTTAAGTGAGCATAGCCCCATTTCTTGTTCAAGCCAAACTGGCCGCTCAAGCTGGTTTCATTGTATCCGGTGTTCGCGATTCGACCTCCGGGAGCATCGTAACTAAAAGCATTCTTATAAGATCCACGAGTACGCCATACAAATCCATTTGCATTTCCCTGGATCATAGCAGAACTTCCGCTCAAGCCATTATTTGATTGGTAACCACTTAAGATTTCACCCTGAACCTGTCCTTCCGGAGATGGCAAAGGCTCCAAAATGTTGATTACACCGCCTAATGCATCTGATCCATATAGCAAGCTCGCAGCCCCTCGCAACACCTCAATGCGCTCTGCACTATATTGATCAACCTCCAGACCGTGTTCATCGCCCCATTGCTGACCCTCCTGTTTAGCACCGTCTACGAGTGTTACAACCCTGTTGTAGCTAAGTCCGCGGATGACGGGCTTGGATATTCCACCACCTGTAGTAACTTGCGACACTCCTGGAACTCTCGCTATCGCATCCACAAGATTTCCTGATGGTCGATTCACAAGCTGATCTTTTGTGACGGCTGAAACTGCAGTGCTGTTTCGTCTATTATCAGTGCTAAAAGCGGTGCCGGTTATAACAACTTCCTTTGCTTCAATGGTACTCGGGTAAAGGGCAAACTCGATACCAGACCCTGCAGAGAGGTCGACTGTTTGAATAAGCGTACGATATCCGATATATCTAACTTCTACAAGGAATCGCCCCTTTTCTGGGATATTAGTGAAATTAAATTGTCCGGAACCGTCGGATACAACGGAAATTTTAAGGTCAGGTATAGTTATAAGTGCGCCTGGTAATGTTTGTTTCGTCTGAGCGTCAATAACCTTACCGTCAAGGGAAATGGTCTCCGCAAAGAGAGTGAATGACGTAAATAGTAAAATAGTATACAGAAAAATAGATTTCATTTATATCAAATAAAAAGGAAAAAGGAAAAACTGAACCCTAAAGGGACAGTTGAGAAAGTGAAGAAAGTAAAGAAATATTATTCTGTAGGGGGACCCCTTAAGCCTGTAAACAGGATATCAAGAAAATATCCAATTGTATCATTGTTTATGAAAAGGGATATTCCTGGTGAAAGTTTGAGCTTCTCAATGAAGCTTATTTTTGTAAATGTCTTATCGAAATGTACTGCACAGGCCCAGCAAAATTCAGCTTTTTTAGTAACGTGCAGTTTGTGGGTGCAACTGGAATGTACTTTATCTTTTACACAGGAAATCTTGACTTCAGAATTACGATGATTATGGAGGAAATCTATAGGAATAAGTGTTACAGAGAAGCTCAGCAGCAAAACTACTGATAAGGCAAGGCCTAATGATCTCTTAACTCTCTTCATAACTAATTCAAAAATATGTAAAAGAGAAATAATATCCTAATTCAGATATTTTAGTCTTGTAACGATTTTATATCTGACTGAAGCAGCTTCAACGTTTCTTCGCCGTTAAATTCAATTTTCCAAGGAGCAGTTAATCACTCTGCTTTACTTTCCAGGATTTCAAGCTGAATAAGAACTTCCTCTTCTTTAACCGGAAATGGAATATAATTTCTAACGTTTTGATGTACAGCTTCAAAAAGATCGATGTACCTGCCTCTTACCGAAGGTATCAATTCGGTAGTCTTTTCTCCTGAAGAGTTAACGGTTGTTAATTTTCCATCTTTCCCGACCGCTTCTTTACCAAAATCTTCATCACCGGGCTTCATACCGGCTATTAACTGATCTTCCTGCGAATCGCAAAACGATTTCAAAAAGGATCCCTTTGTTCCGTGAATCACGATCCCTGGCAAAGGGTCGGCCACGAGAAGACTTGTAGTGATGAAAACATTTTTCTGGCCGGGGTATACAAGGTGAATATGTCCATAGTCGTCGACCTTGGAATTTTCACGGTAAATTCCTGTGATCTTGCGGTAGCTATCGGGTTTACCTAAAATGCAAATTGTCTGGTCGAGAAGGTGCGCAGCCAGATCATACACAACGCCACTTGCGGGAAAAGGGTTTTCTTTAAATGCCTTCGGCCCAATTTCCGCACGATATCGGTCATACCGAAAGTGAATTTCTATAATTCGGCCTAATCGTCCGCTATTAATGATATCTCTTGTCACTGCAAAATCGCTAGAGAATCTCCTGTTCTGGTAGATCATGATTTTACGACCCACCTTGCGGCCAAGTTCAAATAATTCCTTTGCTTCTTTTACAGTAGGTGCAAAAGGCTTTTCAACTAATACGTGTTTACCTGCTAGCAAAGCTTTCTTTGTATGGTCTACATGTAGATTACTTGGGGTATTGACAATCACTAATTCAATCTCCTGGTCATCCAGTAGCTCTTGTAAGGAATCGTAACTTTTAACATTGGGATAATCTGTCTGAACACGTTTGTTATTATGTTCGAAAACCCCCTTAAACTCAAATCCATTATGGAAATTCACAAAGGGGGCATGAAATAGCTTACCGGACATTCCGTAGGCAAGTAAGGCAGTAACGATAGGTTTTTGCATAAACAAATATAGTAATGTGGATTAAGGAACAAAGAGATGGTTTAATCGAACCGGAATAGCGCATTTATGAGTAAATATTTCTCTCAGAAAAGATAGCGCCATATTTCGAATTTTTCCAGACTTTTACTCCCATGAAACCATCGGAAATAAACGAAAAATGGCTGGTTCTTCAGGAAAAAATAGCCAGAGATTTTGATACCGATATCCCCGACATGAAAGTTATGCTTTTTTTAATCGGCGTTCAGGAATTGGGAAAAGGGCCGCAAAAATTTAGTAAAAGACAGAAAGAAGAGCTTATGCACATTGCAAACTGCCGGCTTTTTAGCGAACTGGGTTTTTATGAGCTGGAAGGAATAGATCAGGATGGCTGGCCACACTGGACTTTGGTAAAACCGATACCGGCTTACACTCTGCTTGAACAGGAAATGATTATGAGGTCGCTTATTCTAACTTATTTTGAAAATTTAATAGACTAATTATGAGAAACTTTTTTTTGGTTCTTTTTATTGTTTCCGCTCTGGCTTCAGTCGCCAAACCAAAACACAGCTACGTCAAAATAAAAACTTCTAACGGTGAGTGTATAGTTATGTTGTACAATCAAACCCCAAAACACAAAGAAAATTTCCTGAAATTGACAAAAGAGGGGTTTTATAATGGAACCTTGTTTCATCGTGTTATAAATAATTTTATGATACAGGGTGGTGATCCTGATTCAAAAACAGCAACTCCGGGACAACCACTAGGTTCTGGTGATCTTGGTTATCGGGTGGATGCGGAATTTCGTGATAGCCTGTTCCACAAAAAAGGGGTGCTGGCAGCTGCAAGGGACAATAATCCTGAAAAAGCATCAAGTGCCAGTCAATTTTATTTGGTTCACGGCAAAACGTTTACTCATGAGGAACTAGAAAAAACCAGAATCACCCGTATGAACGGGAGGCACATTCCTGACTCCCAAAAGGCGATTTACAAAACACTCGGCGGAACGCCGCACTTGGACGGAAACTACACGGTTTACGGTGAAATAGTCCAGGGAATTAGCATAGTTGACACTATTGCTTCAGTTGCCACCTCGCCAACTGACAGGCCTATCGAAAATATCCCGATGGAAGTAACTATCCTTTCAAAAAGAGAAGCAAGAAAACTGGAAAAACGAACGCCAGGACTTAAAAACAATGCTCTTTAATTTTCATGAAAATAATCTCATACAATGTTAACGGGATACGTTCGGCCTTCAGTAAAAATTGGCTTTCCTGGCTTAAGGCGTCTGATCCGGATGTCGTATGCCTCCAGGAAATAAAAGCAAGTCCTGATCAACTGGTTGACCTCTTACTTTTGGAACAAATGGGATATGAGCACTATTGGAACCCGGCTGAAAAAAAAGGGTATAGTGGCACAGCAATATTTACCAAACATTCGCCCAGACATGTAGAATATGGTTGTGGGATAGAAGAATATGATCGCGAGGGGCGTGTAATACGTGCGGATTTTGAGAACTTTTCTGTAATGAGTACTTATTTCCCCTCAGGCTCCAGCGGCGATGAGCGGCAGCAATTTAAATACCGTTTCTTGGAGGATTTTCAGGAATACGCCGACAAAATAAAAATAGACCATCCTAAACTTGTGATTTCAGGCGACTATAATATTTGTCACCAAGCCATAGATATTCACAATCCTAAATCCAATGCAAATTCATCTGGCTTCCTTCCGGCCGAGCGCGAATGGTTGGGAAATTTTATTTATTCCGGATTTGTAGATAGTTTCCGTTATATGAATTCCGAACCTCATAATTATACCTGGTGGAGTTACCGCGCTAATGCCAGGTCGAAAAATCTAGGCTGGCGTATCGATTACAATATGGTCTCAGAAGCTTTACGCGATAACATCAGGCGCTCAGCAATCCTACCTGAAGCCCGTCATTCAGATCATTGTCCGGTTCTGCTGGAACTTAAATTTTAAAGTGTAAAGTAACCCTGATTTGGTTTCCATCTATTTAAGTTCTGAAGTTCCAGGTTTTTTCGGGTGTAATACACAAATCTAGCGGAATATCAAATTCATTCACATCGCTGATCTCATCAATAGGTTCAAAAAATGACATGCCTATTTTGCCAACATCGGGCCGGCATTCCGATAAAAAACGATCATAAAAGCCTTTCCCATAACCAACTCGGTTACCCTTTTGGTCGAACCCAAGCAAAGGAACAAAAACGATGTCAATTTCCTCATTAGGCACAACTTTTCCATGAATAGGCTCAGGGATATCATATTTGTTTCTGCCTAAAATAGTGTATTCATGATCATAGAGAATATTTGTGATAGACAGGTTGGTAAAATCAGTCCGGGGTATCACAATTGTGAGTTTCGGGTGCTGAAGTTTAAAATAATTTAGCAGGGAAAAAGTATCGATTTCATTGTGTTTCCTAATGGGGAGGAAAATATGAACCATGCTATAGTTCAACCAATTGACAAGTTTAACCTGATCCATAATGTCCTCTGTAAGAGCCCAGTAATTGGACCTTGAGAGCTGAAGGCGTCGTTCTAAAGACTGTTGACGTAGTGTAGCTTTATCCACGTCCCTAATTTAAAAAACTCTTCCAGAATATCGCTAAATAAAAAAAACGGCCTCTCCACCTCTGGAAAGACCGCATAATCAACCTAAACTAAAACTAAACTATAATACTATTTTACCCTTTCTATATATTCACCGGTGCGAGTATCAACTCTGACCTTATCTCCCTGATTTACAAATAAGGGAACCCTGATTTCAATACCAGTTTCAACAGTCGCACTTTTCAATGCATTGGTAGATGTATCACCTTTAACAGCAGGTTCCGTGTAAGTAATCTCAAGTTCTACAGTGGTCGGTGCCTGGGCCATAATCGGTTCTTCACTTTCAAAAGAAACGATAACATTCATACCTTCTTTAAGGAATTTTGCCGCCGAGCCAAACAAAGTTTTTTCGATACTGAATTGCTCAAAGGAGGTATTATCCATTACAATGAAATAATCGCCTTCTTCGTAGAGATACTGGTAATCGCTCGTTTCTACGCGGCAGATCTCTACTTGCTCATCTGTTCCAAGACGTGCCTCTACAGTTTTTCCACTCTTGATATTCCGAAATTTGCCGATGTAAAAAGCACCGCCTTTCCCCGGGGTGCGATGAACGATCTCATCTACGGTTACCAGTTCGCCATTATATCGTAAAATATTACCTGTTTTAATCTCTGACGCTTTTGCCATAATACATTCGTGGTTTCGAGCGGCAAAGATACGGGGAATTAATTAATTTTCAAAGAAGGCAAAAAAACAGGAGACCAAGACCCGAATATTTGGTCGTTTTGAAGGTTTAAGCCAGGTCGTTTCTTGATAATTTCAGATAGGTTATTTATAGTCTTCAACGCTTAATTTTTCGTTGCAAAAAGCATATTCATGTTCCTGATTAGAACAAACAATGACAAGTCGATCGTTGGAAAACTGTTTAATAAGTGAAAGATACCATTCTATGCCTTGTTGGTCAAGGTTAGAGGTCGGCTCATCGAGCAGAAGTACTTTAGTATCAGAACAGAAAGCAAGTGCAAGTTTCACCCGCTGCTTCATACCGGAAGAAAAGTTTTTAAGAGCCTTATGTTCTGAATGTAATAGATTCAGAAGCGCAATAAGAGTTCGTTTATCATAACCATCCCGGTAATTTTTAAACTGGAAATGGAAGTCGATGTGTTCATTAAGAGAGAATTCCTCGATTAGATCCAGGTAAGGTGCCGCAATGCTCAGTTCCGGAAATACATTTTCGATATCAATCTGAACACCTTTTTTCGTATAATTCAACTTACCTTCTGAACTGGTGAGGCTGCCCGAAATTACCTGAAGCAGGGTTGATTTACCGCTGCCATTTGCACCAAGGATTGCGTATGACTTCCCGCTTTCGAATGTATAATTTAGATTTTTGAAGATCCAATCCCGGTTAAAACGTCGTCCAATCTGTTCGAGGATGATCTTCATTGCCAATTACGAATTACGTTCCCACTTCAGCTTCGGGGGTGATTGCAGAATTCGTGAGGAAACCATTTGGGACGAATTTACACCTTTAAACTCCACTGCCAAAGCCTTTCATTACGCCGCGATTCGAGTTACGAATAAAATCGAGTATTTCGTCGCGTATTTCTGTTGGTTCGCGTTCAGTTTCAATAATATCGAGTGCACGGCTTATATTTAACTTCTTTAAGAAAATAGTCCTGTAAATATCCTGAATCTCATAAATCTGCTCTGAGGAGAAACCTCTTCTTCTAAGGCCAACCGAATTAATTCCAACATAAGAAAGCGGTTCCCGGCCTGCTTTAGTATATGGCGGCACATCCTTACGAACAAGCGATCCTCCGGAAATAATAGAATGAGCTCCAATGGATACAAACTGATGAACCGCCGAGGCGCCACCAATAAATGCGTAATCCTGAACCTCGATATGCCCTGCTAGTTGGACAGAGTTTGCAATAATTACATTATCTCCGATTACGCAATCATGAGCAACATGAACGTATGCCATAAGAAGGCAATTTGCTCCTATAGTAGTTGTATTTTTATCAAGTGCTGTTCCCCGGTTAAGTGTAACACATTCTCGGATGATCGTATTATCACCGATCGTAACAGTCGACGCTTCACCCTTATATTTTAAATCTTGCGGTTGCGCAGAAATTACTGCCCCCGGGAATATGCGGCAGTTCTTTCCAATTCGCGCCCCCTCCATTATGGTTACGTTAGAACCTATCCATGTGCCCTCACCAATGGTTACATCTTTGTATATTGTTACAAATGGCTCAATCACAACATTGTCAGCAATTTTCGCTTGTGGATGGATATATGCTAATGGCTGGATCATACGCTTACTTCACTTTCTTTAACTCTGATAATTTGTGCCATCATTTCTGCTTCCACTACAATTTTTTCGCCTACCATACCAACTCCTTTCATCTGGCAAATCCCTCGTCGTATTGGCTCCATCAGATCGCATCTAAAGATAATGGTATCTCCGGGTAATACTTGTGCACGGAATCTTACTTTATCTATTTTTAGAAAATAAGTCAGGTAGTTTTTGGGGTCCGGGACGGTACTTAACAACAAAATCCCGCCCGTTTGGGCCATGGCTTCGATCTGGATTACCCCAGGCATCACAGGGGCACCAGGAAAGTGGCCTTTAAAGAACTCTTCATTCATTGTGACATTTTTAACACCCACAACAAAGGTTTTAGTCAGCTCCAGTATTTTATCAATAAACAAAAAGGGCTGCCTGTGAGGAAGCATGTTCATAATCTGAACTACATCATATAATGGAGTTGCGTTAGGATTATAGATCTGAACGTGTTTTTTACTCTTATCTTTTTTTATTTGTGCTTTTATCTTCTTTGCAAAAGCAATGTTTGCCGCATGGCCGGGCCTGGCTGCCATGATATGGCCTTTCAATGGTACCCCAACTAGTGCCAGGTCACCAATCATATCTAAAAGTTTATGACGAGCCGGTTCGTTCTGGTGACGAAGTTCGATATTATTAAGAATTCCTTCTTTAGCGACGTCGATATCGTCCCTGTTGAAAAGCTTAGCTAAGTTCTTAAGCTCTTCTTTGCTTACTTGTTTATCAACAACAACAATCGCGTTATTTAAATCTCCTCCCTTTATAAGGTTGTGTTTCAACAACATTTCTAACTCATGCAGGAAACAGAAGGTTCTGCAGGATGCTATCTCTTTTTTAAATTCCGAAATAGTAGTGATTGCTGCGTGCTGGCTTCCTAATACCGGTGAATTGTAATCGATCATACAGGTAAACCTGTAGTCATCGAGAGGCATGGCTACCATTTCAACCTTTCGATCAGGTTCTGAGTAGTGAATATTGTGAGGAATTGTATAATACTCGCGATAAGCCTCTTGCTCCACAAACCCAGCTTTTTCTAAAGCCTCCATAAACATAATCGAACTTCCATCCATGATAGGGGTTTCAGGCCCGTCAAGCTCGATTATAACATTATCAACCTCAGCACCAACCAGACTTGCTAGTACGTGTTCAACAGTGTTAACGCTGGCACCATTTTGGGAAATTGTTGTTCCACGTGAAGTATCGGTAACATTATCAACATCCGCATCAATAATGGGAGAGCCGGGCAAATCTATTCGTTGGAATTTATAACCATGATTTTCTGGTGCGGGCTTAAATGTCATGGTAGCCACATGCCCCGTATGTAAGCCAACCCCTGTAACTGAAACTTCAGATTTTATTGTTCTTTGTTTTACATTCATAGTATTTTCTTAATCAGTCTCCCTAACCGATTATTTTACATAGTCTCTAATGATTTTTTCAAGTTCCAGAATTCTCTTCTCAAGTTCGGGCAGCCTCTTCATCACAACCTGCACCTTAAGAGACTCGCGGTAGGTTCCAAGTGGCACTCCATTCCAGCTTAAGTTCTCCTCTTTTATTGAATTGTTAACGCCAGACTTCGCTCCAATATTTGACCCATTCGCTATAGTAATATGCCCTACAATGCCTACTTGTCCCCCTATAACGCAGTTTTCGCCGATTTTAGTGCTTCCGGAAATCCCGGTTTGGGCAGCAATGACTGTATTTGCTCCTACCTCCACATTGTGTGCGATCTGGATCAGGTTGTCGAGTTTTACTCCCTTACGGATAATCGTCGAGCCCATTGTGGCGCGATCAACAGTTGTATTCGAACCAATTTCAACGTTTTCTTCAACAACAACATTTCCTATCTGGCTAACCTTGCGATAACTTCCCAGACCATCTGGAACAAATCCAAATCCGTCTGCACCAATGATAGCACCGGAATGAATTATACTTTTGTCGCCAATTTCACAATTGAAATATACTTTGACCCCGGCATACAAAGTAACATTCTTCCCAATCGTCACATTGTCGGCAACATAAACGTTGGGATAAATTTTACTCCCATCACCTATTTTAACATTAGGGCCGATGTAAGCAAATGATCCGACATATACGTCCTTACCTATCTTAGCAGTTGGATGGACAAAACTATATTGTTCGATTCCGTTTTTATTCGACTTAATTATTTCATCATACTTCTCTAGAAGCACAGAAAATGCACTATAGGAATTCTTTACTCTAATCAGAGTAGCAGCTACGGGCTGAGAGGGGATAAAGTCGTCGTTGACGATAATAATAGATGCCTGTGATGTATAGACATACTGTTCGTACTTGGTGTTTGATAGAAACGAAAGAGAACCTTCCCGGGCTTGTTCGATCTTTGACAGCTGAGTAACTGCGACGTCGGCATTACCTTCAACAGTACCTTCTAGTAATACTCCAATCTGATGTGCAGTTAATTGCATTCGGCAAATTTAGATGTTATTAGTTAACGAACAAATTTAGTACTTGTAAGTGCATTGTGCACTAGACGTGTCAATCCTTAAATAGTTTTACTTCTTTAATATAACAAAGAATATATTTCTGAACGGTCCGTACCAACGCTTCGAGATTTGAATTATCTGATGCGGTAGTAATGTCCTGGATTGTTCCGTTTTTCATCAATATTTTTATACTGCCACTGCCAACGCTGTATGCATTATTCTTTATCGTATCAGTAAATACGAAATATGAAGTGTCATCATCTTCAATTTCGAACTCATCTGTTGCATTTTCTGCAAGATCATTAATTTTTTCCAGAGAAGGTGGTTCATTGGTAATTTCAACCTGGTAGAGATTCCGCTGGATTAAATGTGTACATAGAGTGGATAAAATCAGATCTTCGTCATCACACCAAACCTTAATAGAAGTGAAGATGTCGTTGTCGTCTAATTTTGTAAAAAGCTCCAATATTCTATGATCATTCTTAAAATCCTCACGGCTTATTGAGTTATTCAGGAAGAAGGCGAAAGATGGGGTAGCGAACAAGTTTCTTCCCAGGCCAGACAGTTCTTTTGCGCGTTCAAGTATCTTAACAAGCATTTGTTCTGCAGCTATGACTGTTTTATGTAAATAAACCTGCCAGTACATTAATCTCCGCGCTATCAGGAACTTTTCGATAGAATAAATGCCTTTCTCTTCTACTACAAGCTGGTCATCTACTATGTCCAGCATCTTTATTATCCTGTCGAAGCTGATAACTCCCTCAGATACTCCGGTAAAAAAACTATCTCTGTTAAGATAATCCATCCTGTCAATATCAAGTTGTCCTGAAACGAGCTGATGAAAAAATCTTTTGTGATAACGGTCGTTGAAAATCTCCAGTGCAAGGTGTAGCCGCCCATCAAACTCCTGATTCAGCGTGTCCATCAAGAGCTTGGAAATATGCTCGTGTGAAATACCTTCTACAATGGTGTGCTCGAGTGCATGCGAAAATGGGCCGTGTCCGATATCATGTAAAAGTATAGCGATAGTTACCGCTTCTTCTTCTTCCTGAGAAACAGCCTGTCCTTTGCTTTTTATCGTATCGATTGCAAGGCTCATTAAATGCATGGAGCCTATGGCATGATGAAAGCGGGTGTGCAGCGCTCCTGGATACACCAGGTGGGTCATTCCCAGCTGTTTAATATAACGAAGACGCTGAACATAAGGGTGCTGTATAAGATCAAAAACCAATTCTGAAGGAATGGTGATAAATCCATAAACCGGATCATTAATTATTTTCTTCTTATTCAAAATTCAGAACCCTAAGGCACAAAAATTGTTATTTTAAATGACAATTGGGCTTTTAAAAAAGTTCGTTGTATCATTTATTGCTAAATTTACATTGATATGCAAGAAACAAACATTTTGTGGGCAGATGATGAAATCGATTTGCTCAAACCACATATATTATTTTTGAATGAAAAGGGTTACAAAATCAAAACAGTTACTAATGGAAATGATGCATTAGATTGTTTTATAAAAGAAAATTTTGACCTTGTGTTTTTAGATGAAAATATGCCGGGTCTCACGGGTTTAGAAACACTTGCAAAAATAAAGACCATCGATCCAGACGTGCCTATTGTACTTATCACCAAAAATGAAGAGGAGTACATGATGGAGGATGCAATTGGATTTAAAATTGATGATTATCTTATTAAGCCAGTTAATCCCAAACAGATTCTTCTAACCATCAAAAAACTTATAGATAATAAAAGACTTGTCAGCGAGAAAACATCTATGGCCTATCAGCAGGATTTTAGGACCCTGGGAATGACTCTTAATGACAATCTTAGCTATTCAGAATGGGTTGACGTTTATAAGAAATTGGTTTACTGGGAGCTTTCGCTCGAAACACTGGAAGATGAAGGAATGCATGAAATTCTCACAGTCCAGAAAGCAGAAGCGAACGTCCAATTTTCAAAATTTGTTGAGAAGAATTATTTGAACTGGTTAAAAAACCCTCAGGACGGTCCAATCACTTCCAACCAGCTATTCGCCAAAAAAGTATTTCCTTCTCTCGAATCAAAAAAACCAACCTTTTTCATACTGATAGACAACCTTCGTTACGACCAATGGAAGATGATAAACTCCATTCTTATGGATTACTATAGGGTCGACGCGGAGGAAAGTTACTACAGTATTCTTCCTACTGCAACACAATATGCCAGGAATGCCATCTTCTCGGGACTCATGCCATTAGAAATGGAAAAGCGATTTCCGGACATGTGGCAGAATGATGAGGATGAAGGCGGTAAAAATTTATATGAAGAAAAGTTCCTTGCTGACCAGATTCAGCGGCTCATGCGAAAAGAGTGTAAATATTCTTATAATAAAATCCTGACCTACGAACAGGGGAAGGCTATCAACGAGAATATCAACAATCTGATGGGCAATGACCTGAATGTCATTGTATACAACTTTGTCGATATGCTTTCGCATGCACGTACAGATATGGCTATGATACGGGAACTTGCTAATGACGAAGCAGCATACCGCTCCTTAACTCTTTCATGGTTCGTCCACTCACCTCTTTTGGATGCTCTGAAAAAACTTGCACAAAAAGATATAAAACTTATAATTACTACTGATCACGGTACAATAAGGGTAAAACATCCAAGCAAAGTGATTGGTGACAGGAATACAAATTCGAACTTGCGTTATAAACAAGGCAAAAATCTCAATTTTAATGCAAAAGAAGTGTTCCATGTAAAGAATCCTCACGACGCGATGTTACCTAAGCTTCATATGAGCTCAGGTTTCATCTTCGCAAAAGAAGACAGTTACTTTGTTTATCCCAACAATTACAATCAGTTTGTAAACTATTTTAATGAAACCTTCCAGCACGGAGGTATCTCATTGGAAGAAATGATCGTACCGTACGTAACATACAGCCCTAAATAGGATTCAAGATCAGGCATATTTTCTATTTTTACGGCATGGAAATTCTGCTTCGTGATATTAATGAACTTCCCGATGCTGCAAGGCAATTACTGGACTTTTCCACGGGAGAAAGAGTATTTCTATTTGAAGGGCCGATGGGAGCGGGGAAAACCACCTTCATTAAATTCATTTGTGAAGAACTTGGAGTTGATGATACCGCATCCAGCCCAACTTACTCGATTGTTAATGAGTATAATTCACCGCTTGGCCAGGTGTTTCATTTTGATTTCTTTCGAATCAAGAGTGAGATCGAGGCATATGATCTTGGCTTTGAAGAATATGCTTATTCGGGAAATTACTGTTTCATTGAGTGGCCCGAAAGAATCGAAGGCCTGTGGCCCCGAAACTATATTAAGGTAATTATGGAAACCGACGAAAATCTACGAACGATACATTTAAGCAAAATCTGAAAGTAATTAATGTAAATTAAGACTGCATCTTTTTTTAAATTTTTTGTACCTTCCATCCCCTATTGAAATCCTATGATGAGTGAATTATCTGACATTGCAAGACAGGCTATGATGCAGCCGCAGGAGGCAATGTTGGAAGTTAGGAATAAGAAAAATAGCCTTTATATAGGTATTCCCAAGGAAACCTCCTTCCAGGAAAACCGGATTGCACTCACCCCACTGTCCGTTGGCTTATTAATCCAAAATGGTCATGAAGTAGTTATCGAAGCTGGTGCAGGGATAGCTGCAAACTTTACCGATGATCATTACAGTGAGCAGGGAGCGCGGATTGTATATGATAAAAAGGAAGTATATAAAGCAGATATAATAATCAAAATTGCTCCTCCTACGCCCGATGAGCTAATTATGATGAAAATGGGACAAGTCTTATTTTCTGCACTTCAAATGGCAACAATGAAAGCGGAATTTTTGCAGGCTCTGATGAAAAAGAAGGTTACAGCTTTCTCCTTTGAGTATCTTCGAGACGAGGGGAATGTTCTTAGCGTGGTCAGGGCGATGAGCGAGATTGTAGGGGCAACTTCTGTTCTTATCGCTGCAGAGTACTTGAGTAATGTTTTTGAAGGCAAAGGTTTAATGCTTGGTGGTATAACCGGCGTGCCTCCAACCGAAATTGTGATTCTTGGTGCTGGTACTGTTGGAGAATATGCTGCCAGAACTGCAATTGCATTGGGCGCTGAAGTCAAGGTTTTTGACAGTTCAATCTATAGATTAAGGCGGCTTCAAAATAATATTGGAACTCGCGTCTTTACCTCAGTCATACAGCCGGTAGTCCTCCAGAAAGCAATCCTGAACTGTGATGTCGCTATAGGGGCAATCCGGGCAAGCCACGGCCGGAGCCCTTGTATTGTATCTGAAGAAACTGTTAGTAAAATGAAACCTAATTCAGTAATAATTGATGTAAGCATAGATCAGGGTGGTTGTTTTGAAACATCAAAAGTTACGAATCATACCGTTCCTACCTTTAGGAAACACGACGTTATTCACTATTGCGTGCCCAATATTGCATCACGTGTTTCGCGTACCGCTACTTACGCTTTAACCAATATTTTTACACCCATTTTACTGGATATCGGGGAAATGGGCGGGGTCATGAATCTCATTTGGGAACGGCCGGGAATACGAAATGCAACCTATTTATACCAGGGTAAATTAACTAATAAAGACCTTTCAGAACGTTTTAATATACCTGTTAAGGATCTTGATCTGCTCATAGTTTCAAATCGATGATTAACAGGCTCATACTATTCTTTTTTGTAATTCTTTCACCTCAACTTTTTGCCCAAAAAGCCAATCCTTTTGGATTAAAGGTTATAAACAGCATAGCAGATTATAAAAACGAGGTGTCTGAGAATCCCGAAAAAGAACTCGTAGAACTCAAAAAATATATCCCTGGAATTAAATTGGATATTCGGTACGCGACAAAAAACAACTTTGCAAAACAAGCGGTTTATAAACAGGCGCGTGCATTTGCGAGATTACCTGTGGCAAAAGCTCTGAAAAGTGTACAAGCCGAACTTAACAAGTCTGGTCTGGGTTTAAAAATATTTGACGCATATCGTCCTTACAGTGTTACTGTTAAGTTTTTTGAAGTTGCATCCGATAAAAACTTTGTTGCAGATCCCAAAGAAGGATCCAGACATAACCGCGGATGTGCTATAGACCTTACGATAATAAACTTAAAAACCGGAAAGGAGTTAAAAATGCCTACTCCTTACGACAGCTTCGCTGCCGAAGCAAGCCCAAGCTTTATGGATTTGCCTCCGCAGGTAATAAAGAACCGTGATCTGCTGATTAACGTCATGCAAAGAAATGGTTTCTGGGTACTAGACAATGAATGGTGGCACTTCGATTTCAAAGGCTGGAAAAGTTTTGAGCTGATGGATATCGGGTTTGAAGAACTTTGAGGTGAATAAAGAGCAAGGAGCAAGGACTTTTTCTCGTTCCTACAATCTTATCTGTAGAATATTAACTATTAGTTTGTCTGTTGTCTTTGTTCCTTATTCCTTGTTCCTGGCTCTCTAAAATCGCTTCCGCCAATCCCCTCAATTCAATCTTACTATGCCCGCTATTTAAAACTACCCGATTCAAAGGTTTGCCCTTAGGGTCCGGGTATGCAAAAGAAGATATCATAATCCCTTTCGGAGCCAGAAAATTGCCGGCATAAGCATCATTGATCAAAATAACCGGAAAATCATTGATATATGACAGGCCTGCTATCTTACCAATGAGGCCAGTGAAGAATTTTGTGTTGGATCTAAGTTTTTGCAATTCTTCCTGGTAAATCGCATACGCATTAACGTAGGCCAATAAAACTCCCGGTGAGGGCGGGGAAGCTCCTGCATAAACAGGGGAAGTTCTTAATTTATCTATGATTTTCTTTGTTCCTAAAATTACGCCAGCATCAACACCTAATGCTTTTGCCATTGATGCGATTACTATGGTTTCAACATTCGGGAGCCGGGGAATTCTTGAATACACACCCTCACCCTTTTCACCCGTAATACCTATACCATGCGAATCGTCTACCAGTAGGCAAACCCTCCTGTCCGGTAGAATTTCGTTTAGCCAGTCAAACTCAAAAATTTCGGGAAAAAGATTGTTAAGCGAATTTGTGATTAGAAAGACGGGTTCATTCGAATCATTAACTTCCTCAACAGTTTGATCGACCCATTCTCTAAAACTCATAACTGGAGGCTTTGGTTGCCCAATCCATAAGGCGGGATGAGTGTCAGGAGCATAAATAAAACGAAAATTTTGAAAATAATGCTGTATTACCAGTTGGGCTGATAAGTACCCGCTTGATACTATTATCGAATCCTCCGCTCCGCATCTTTTTGCCGCCTCTGATTCCGCATGGGCAAACACATCAAGGCTGACGTTATTATTCCTCGAAGCTCCATAATTTATCCCATAAAGATCAATTCCTTCTAATACAAGTTGTTTGAATTTTTCATTAAATGGAATTCCCAGGTAGGCGGTGCCTCCGAAAAATAGTTTCATGCTTATTATGGTCCGTAAATTGCCTGTAATCAATGAAAATCACAAATATGAGTTTTAATTTTATAAAACTGATTAATCTCAGGATATTCACGTAATAAACTTATATGGAAAAAAAGGAAAAGTTTAAGTTAAAAAATTCCGGGAACTTGCTTTATAAGGCATCCAATGCATTCTTAGACGATAATGCGTTGAAAATGAGCGCATCCCTGGCATATTACACAACATTTGCTATTGCGCCGCTTCTATTAATCATCGTGTCGCTTGCAGGCATTTTTTATGGACAGGAGGCCGCTCAGGGCAAGATCTTTGCCGAAATTAATAAATTTGTCGGGACCGACGCCGCTGTGCAAATTCAGGAAACAATTAAAAGCATTTCTGATAATCAGCAATCTACATTTGCAATAATTATTGGTTCCATTACCCTTTTTATTGGTACTACCGGCGTTTTTATTGAAATACAGGATTCCATTAATTCCATTTGGAGAGTGAGGGCAAAACCTAAAAAGGGCTGGTTGAAAATGATCACGAACAGGGTCCTTTCCTTTTCTATGGTTATCGGATTAGGATTTCTCCTGATTGTTTCGCTTGTAATCAACGGGATGGTATTAGCTTTAAGCTCCAAGCTTCAAATCTATTTTCCAGACATTACCATATTTGTCATTAATATGGTCAACCTCGTGCTGACTTTTGCTATAATCTCCACATTATTTGGAATCATATTTAAATTCCTGCCTGATGTGTTGATCGAATGGGAAGATGTTAGATTGGGGGCATACTTTACTGCTATACTATTTATGATCGGTAAGTTTCTGATCGGCTTATATATCGAGCAGGTTGGGCCCGGTTCTGCTTACGGAGCAGCAGGTTCTCTAATCGTGATCCTTATATGGGTCTATTATACTTCTGCTATACTGTTTTTTGGAGCAGAATTTACGCAGGTATATTCAGACTGTTATGGAGGCAAGATCAGGCCGGCAGAATATGCGGTTTTCGTATCCCAGGTTGAAGAAGAAAAAAAAGTAGCGGTTTTACCAGTTCAGGATCATGATAAAACCTATGAAGGCACAACTAAGATCAAAAAGTGATCTTTCGTGTTAATTCAACCGATCCTGAAGCAATATCATTAAAATGCTCATCAAATTCGGAAAAACCAATGGCTTTAAGGCTCAACGGTATGGATGTAAATATTCATCCATTCTATCATTTCTGACCCACGGTTGCGGCCGTTACAATTGTAGCTCTAAAAAGAAAAGATAAGTCTACGACCTTTGTAAGAAGAATTACAAAGAATTGAATCGGATTATCATATTATGCCGTAACTTGTTTAGGCATCATGTGTAATTTCCTGATTAAGCGGGTTATATCCTCTTTTATGATAAAAGTTTTTATCGTAATGTTCGCTTATTTCCCATGCTTCAATGATGCAGTAGCCCAAAAGTTCGAGTTCCCCGGAAAGCGTAAAAAAGAAATTGTCCCCTTTAAAATGGCCAAAAATTTGATGATCATCAAACTAATGGTTAATGGAAAAGGGCCATTTAATTTTGTTCTGGATACTGGGGTAGGGTTGATGCTGATTTCTGATCCTTCACTTATTGATTCCGTTGCGATCAAAACCCTGCGAAGTATCAATATCACGGGTTTTGGTGATGGCGACCCATTAAGTGCTTATGTAACCCCCTCTATCGATGTTGGTTTTGGAACGACAACTGCTAAAGGCTTATCGGCTGCAATTCTTAGGAAAGATATTTTTGAGCTTTCGAATTATGTTGGGATGCCTGTCCACGGGCTGATTGGATATGAATTTTTCAACAGTTTTGTTGTGAAGATAAATTTCACCTTAAATACCTTGACTATTTACAGACCCGAAACAGCTTATATAGCGCGAAAGGGATATCGTATTCCTCTAATGATTGAGGACAGGAAACCCTATCTTATTTCAAACATTCAATTAGATTCTGGTGAGAAGATAGCTGCTAAACTCATCCTGGACACAGGGGCAGGCCATCCCCTTTCACTGGAAACAAATGGAGGAGTTCCTTTTGAAGTTCCCAAAATAAACATCGCGGGAAATCTGGGCATTGGCCTCTCGGGACCCATAAGTGGTTATATAAGTCGTGTCAAATCATTGACTTTTGGGAAATATACCTTAACCGATGTAATTACAGCTTTTCCCGATTACGACGATGTAGCCTCAAAGGTTTATTCGGTAAGCAGGAATGGGAACATGGGAATAATGGTTCTTAGAAAGTTCAATGTGATTTTTAATTACAATGAGTCCGCTTTATACATAAAGCCCGGAGTTACGCTAAATGAACCTTTCGAGCACGATATGAGTGGCATGGAACTTACATCTGCGGGGGAGAATTTCGAACGATTAATTGTTACCCGTGTGGAACCAGGATCTTCTGCAGATGAAATCGGATTGCGTAACAATGATGAGATACTGGCTATAAATTTCAAACCGGTTACCGAAATGACAGCGTCAGAAATAGATAATTTATTTCGATCCAAATCCGACCGAAGCTTCATTCTTGATGTCCTGCCGCAGGGTAGCAAAAATATTAGGAACCGAGAAAGAGTCATCCTGACCCTAAAAAGAAGAATTTAACAAGAGAATTTTAATTTGGTAATAAGTATCCCATTATTACTTCCAAATAATACATTTGTAGATTAAGTATTTCTAATCCTTTATTTTTTTATGAATATTAATTTAACCTATCTCCGTTATGCAGTAGCTGCGGTGTTATTGGTGAATCTGTGCCCCGAAAATGTGGCAGCTCAAAACAGAAGACAAACCGATCCCCCGGCTCCTGCAACAAGCACTACCCCAGCACCGGCCACTCCAACGCCAAAAACAGGAATCAGGCCGTATAAGGAAGTTATTACTGACAAAGCTAAGACCGACAATGGACTTTTTAAAGTCCACCGCTTAGACGGGAAATACTTTTACGAGATCCCTGATTCTCTTTTCGATCGGGAAATGCTTGTCGTGACCCGTTACGCAAAAACACCTACTGTCGACGGTACATATGGCGGTGAAGAGCTAAACGAGCAAGTTTGGAAGTGGCAAAAAAGAGATAAACAGGTATTTATTCGCATTCCTTCTTATAGGAATATTGCAGCAAAAGAAACAGAAATGTTTGAAGCAGTAAGAAATTCAAATCTGGATGCAGTCCTTTCATCATTCGATATTAAAGCGTTAAACAAGGATTCAAATTCCGTTGTAATTGACGTAACAGACCTTTATTCAAAAGACGTTCAATCTCTGGGCCTTCCCCAAAGCTTACGTACTTTGTATAAGATAACCACAATGGATGATACACGGACGTACGTAGATACGATTAAGTCTTTTCCCATAAATATTGAAGTTCGGTCATTAAAGACCTACCGTGCGACCGACCCACCGGGTGATAAATCTATCGGCTCGATGACTGTGGAAATTCATAATTCTATGCTTCTTTTACCAAAAGTGCCGTATCAAGCGCGTTTTTCAGATGATAGGGTAGGATTTTTTAGCCAAAGCCAGACAGACTATGGATTAGATGCGCAAAAAGCACAGGTAACACGATATATTCGCCGGTGGAAACTTGAGCCCAAAGATCCCGCAGCCTATAAACGTGGGGAGTTGGTTGAACCAAAGAAACAGATTGTATATTATATTGATCCTGCTACACCTGCAAAATGGAGACCTTATCTTATTGATGGTGTAAAAGATTGGAACGTGGCTTTCGAGGCTGCTGGCTTTAAAAACGCTATTACAGCATTAGAACCGCCAACGAACGATCCTGATTGGTCTCCAGAAGACGCCAGATATTCTGTTATAAGATATTTTGCCTCTAATATTGCAAATGCCTACGGCCCTCATATCGCTGATCCGCGATCTGGTGAAATTATGGAGTCTGATATTGGTTGGTATCATAATGTAATGAATTTGGTGAGAAACTGGTTTTTCATTCAAACAGCAGCTATAAATCCAGATGCCCGCAGTGCGAAATTTAAGGATGAGATAATGGGACAGCTTATACGTTTTGTGTCATCACATGAAGTAGGGCACACTCTCGGACTGCCACACAATTTTGGATCCAGCGTAGCGTACCCTGTTGATTCACTTCGCTCCAGGACCTTCACTAAAAGGATGGGTGGGACTGCTCCTTCAATTATGGATTATGCCAGGTTCAATTATATTGCTCAGCCCGGTGATGAAGGGGTTGTATTATACCCTGGAATCGGCGACTATGATAAGTGGTCCATCAAATGGGGATACACCTGGTTTGATGGCAAAACCCCTACAGAAGAAGCTAAAATTCTAAACAAGTGGACTATCGAAAAAGCAGGTGATCCGGCTTATTTTTACGGACAGCAAACAGGCAATCCAATAGACCCGAGATCACAATCTGAAGATCTCGGTGATGATGCTATTAAAGCGTCGACTTATGGAATTGCTAACTTGAAACGAATACTTCCTAATATTGAAAAATGGACTTACGAAGAAGGCCAACCCTACAGTAACTTGCAGGAACTTTTTGGTGAGGCTATAGGTCAATGGAACCGATACATGGGGCACGTAAGGTCTAATATTGGTGGAATCTATGAGAACGATAAAACCTATGAGCAAAAAGGCCCGGTTTATACTCATGTACCGCAGGAAAAACAAAAAGAAGCAGTCAGGTTTATAAATGAACAGGCATTTAATACACCCAACTGGATGCTTAACCAAACACTTCTGAATAAATTTGACAATGCTGGTATCGTTGAGCGATTAAGAAGAACTCAGGTTGGTGTATTGAATGGTATACTTGACTTTTCCCGTCTTAACCGGGTTATCGATAATTCTGTTAAGAATGGTGCTCAGGCATATAGTATGGATGAACTATTCGCTGACCTGCGAAATGGTATCTGGTCGGAATTAAAAACGGGCGCAAATATCGATACCTACCGCAGGAATTTACAAAGGGCTTATATAGAGAGGATGTCATTTCTATTGAATGAAAATGAGCCTGCCCCTACTACCGGAGGCCAATTTTCGGCTCAGGCGGCTCCTCAGATGGATGCTTCTCAATCAGATATCCGTCCGATGGCCA
>NZ_JBASJU010000062.1:0-18683 GCF_049655485.1 Daejeonella sp. | reverse complement strand
ATTTGAGACCTTTCAGAATTCGATAAAACATATTGGGCGGAAACTCCAACCGTAAATTTCGGAGCAACCTGAGAAGTGGCATTGATCGTAAAGTTATTTCTCTTTAATTCGTTGCTTTCTAAAAAACCTTTTTCTTGCAAATTACCGTAAGATAACCGATAAGACGATTTATCAGTACCTCCTTGAAAACTCACATTGTTTTGAATATTTGAGCCTTGTCTAAAAATGTCAGAAACGTTATTTGGGTAGGAAGTTAATGTTTCAGGTTGCCCTCTAAAATTAGTAACATTCTGACCTTTTATCTCTGGTCCCCAGGATGTAATAGCACCAGCGTTAAAGGTTCCATTTGTACCTTGGGCGTACTGATTTTGATAATCAGGTAATCTATTTACTTCAACAAGGTTAAGTGAAGAGTTAAATTCAACGCTGTTTTTAGTTCCCGTTTTTCCTTTTTTAGTAGTAATAAGGATAGCGCCGTTTGCAGCTCTGGAACCATATAAAGCTGCTGCTGCCGGACCCTTCAAAATAGACATGCTTTCAATATCGTCCTGGTTAATGTCAATAGCTCTGTTAGAGTTTGACACACCGGTTTGTAAAGCATTTGTACCGCCACCGTTATCAATAGGCACACCATCAACTACAAATAAAGGCTGATTTGAACCAGTAAATGTGGTAAAACCTCTGATAAATATACCAGAAGAGGATCCTACCTGACCGTTTGCAGATGAAACTCTCACCCCCGCAACTTTACCTGCTAAAGCATTAACCGGGTTAGATGCTCTACCTACAGTTAACTCCTCATTCGAAACAGTTGAAATAGAATAACCCAGATCATCCTTATTTCTTTTTATACCCCCAGCAGTAACCACAACTTCGCTTAGCATGGTTTGGTCTGAAGCTAGTGAAACGTTCATTGCGTTAGAACTAATTGCAACGGTTTGAATTACATAACCTATATAGCTGAAGGTTAGGGAACTTGCTCCCGAAGGTACTTGCAATGAAAATCTGCCATTTGCATCTGTAGTAGTACCGGCTGTAGTACCAGTAGCTTTAATACTAACACCAGGTAATGGCAGGCCATCAGATTTGTCAGTAACTGTACCAGTCACTGTGCGTTCCTGTGCTAATGCCTGGACGGCAATAAATAGCATAAGAAACAAACTTTGTAGAAGTTTTTTCATACTTGATTAAAATTTTAATTGATTAATAATGATATGGTTAGAATATCAAATGTGGGCAACAATTGTGTTACAACAAAATATATCATAGAAAAAAACCTAATCAGCATGCTAACAAATTGATTATCAATGTATTAATTTTTTAACTTTATGTTTATAATTTGATAATCAAGAATTTGACCCATAAGAAGCCGTGAAATCACTTCCCCGGTCAGCGAGAATTCTATTTTAGATTTTATTTTATCCAATTAAAACCTCGAGATTATTGTACTAAGCAAAAAAGCCGTTATGAATTTCTTCATACGGCTTTTTTTTATTTTAAACAATACTATTTATCCCACCACATCCGTGTGTTTAAATCATCAGCACCCTGACGCGCAACTGCCTCTTTGTAGCTCGCCCCGTTGATAGATGGTTCACTGCTTGGATATCCCTGTCTGCGTGGAATAGAAGGATTAACCGCAAGGGTTGGTACCGGAAGAAGAGGGAAGCCTGTACGTCTCCAGTCAGTCCATGATTCATTTCCATTCAGATACAGGTGAATCCATTTCTCCGTCATAATTTGCTCCAATCCCTTAGCTGGATCGTAAGCAACACCTGGCTGAGTCATATAAGTTGCATAACCATTTCCTACGCCATAATATTCCAAAGAAGCTTTGATTCCATTAGCATAATGAACAGCAGCAACAGCATCGCCGCCTGTGATAACAGCTCTTTTAGCTGCTTCAGCCATGCTAAATAATACTTGTGCATAGCTATAAACTAATGCCGGAGCTCCCGCTGCTCTGTGGAAGTTTCCAATACGGCTATAAGTACCAGGAATATTTTTCGCAGAGCCACCATAAGGTAGACCTTTCACCTCGCCGCTTAATACTTCTGCATAAACTGGCAAGCGCGGATCATTTTTAGGTTTCATGTAATCCGTCATCTTGGTACTGATTGCATAATCATTACGGAAGGATACGGAGTAGTTATTGTACCAAGGGTTGTAATTGTTAGGGTCACCCGCCTGATATTTATAAAGCACGTTCTCTGCGTTGCTTGAGATCACACCGTCTGCAATTGCCGAATTAAACTCCGTAATAGCCTTTGCATTATCATTTTTGATGAGACGTAAAGCCATGAACAAACGCGTAGTTGCCGCAAACTTTTTCCATTTAGCCATATCACCATTGAAAAGAAGATCTCCTGTTACTCCTTGTTCACCGACCTTTATCTGAGCGCCAGCTTCCTTCAATTCTTTGAATAAATCATAATAGATATCTTTCTGAGGATCATATTTTGGGCTAAAGTTTTTATCTCCTTTTAAAGCTTCAGAATATGGGATATCCCCATAGCGATCTGTAAGATACCAAAAGAAATAAGCCTTAAGGATACGTGCCACAGCTATCTGATTATCTTTCGAGCCGTTTATTCCCGGATCTGCTAATGGACTACCGGCAGTATTGAGGTCAATGATTGTTTTAAGGTTATACAAAGAGCCTACATAAAAACCATTCCACTCAAAATTCCTCGTGCTGTATAAAGAAGCTCCCGGGTAAGGTCCTTCTGATAAATGCTGTGCATAAAACACAGGTGTGTTCACGCCAAACACAGTCGAATGAAAGCTTCCATTCGCTCCGTTGAATACATTGGTAAGAAGTGCCTTAGTAGGAACAGCACTTACTGCTGTAGGATTGACGTTTATATCGTCGAATTCACCGGGCTTACACGCTGCTAGCAGCATGACTGCACCTAATATTAATGTTGCTATCTTTTTCATCTTTTCTTTTCAATAAATTAAAATCCTAACCTCAGATTCAGTCCAATCGAACGTGATGAACTTAATTGTCCACCTTCTCTACCATAAACTTCCAATTCTGACGGATCAATTCCGAATTCTTTGGCAGGAGCGTGAATTAACCATGCATTTCCGACAATGGCGCCAATATTCGCACTTCTTAAAGGTGTAGATTTGATCAGGCTCGTAGGAAGATTATATCCTAATCTTACTTCTCTCAATTTGATATACGATTTTGAAAGCAATACGTTTTCTGTATCACGCTGAGAGTTTGTGTAGTAGAACTGACGTGCTGGTTGATAAGCCGTAACTGCAGTTCCTGCGGAGGTAACACCGTCTACCCTTACACCACCACCCAATGATGGGAACATACGAATATCGTTGCCCTTATCATTAACGCCCGTAGTCGAACTAAACAATCCAGATCCTTCTCCGTACATCTTTGTCAGAGAATAGAAATATCCTCCCTGTTGGAAATCCATAGAGAAAGAAAGTTCAGCACCTTTGTATCTGAAAGTGTTGAATAAACCACCTGTAAAATCAGGAACGATTGATTTTCCTAGCGGGTTATTTGGAGTATAACTTACAACCATTCCAGATGCTGATGTAAATACTGGAAGACCGGCTGCATTTCTGGTCCATTTACGGCCGATGATTTGACCCCATTCTTCGCCAACCCGGTTTTCAACTCTATAATCGTTACGCTGAGTCTCAAACAAGTAGGTATTTAAACCTGGTGACAATTCTTTTATAATTGACTCAGATTTTGCAAAATTGATAGCCGTTTCCCAGTTGAAATTTTTTCCTTTAATGGGCTCACCTGTTAATGAAATTTCAATTCCCTTACGCTGGATGTTTCCTGCGTTGATTTGTGCTGTTGTAAATCCTGAAGAAGAAGCAACGTTCAAACCAAGAATCTGATCAGTATTATTATCTACATAATAAGTGAAGTCCAAACCGATTCGGTTAAAGAAACGCATTTCAGTTCCTAGTTCATATGACTTGGTTAATGCTGGCCTGATGGCTCCCGTACGGAACTGGTTGCCAATTTCAGCTGAGGGGTTACCATCGTAAATATTTCCATTATTAATTGCAATATCTACCTGGTATGGATTTAAGTCAGATCCAACCTGGGCAAATGCTGCTCTCAGTTTACCAAAAGTAAGCCAGTCACTTACAGAACTGTTCTTTATCAGTTCACTGAATACCACACTGGTTGAAAGGGAAGGGTATAAGTATGAATTATTGGCTTCAGGCAATGCTGAGGACCAATCATTACGCAAAGTTCCATCCACATAAAGCCAACCGTTATAACCTAACGATGCTCTTCCGTAAACTGAACGCACTTCTTTCTCATCAAAAAACCGTTGGGCAGTCGGTCTTGCAACAGAAGCGGAAATATCGAAATAATCAGGGAAACTTAAACCACCGTTACTCGCATTTGAAAGCTGGTCATTTTTGTTATTACGAATATTACCGCCGATCATACCGTCCAAAGAAATCTTGCCGAAGCCTTTCTTGAAATTTAATCCAGCTTCATAGTTCATTTCAGTATTAAGTAACTGATATGTACTGTAGGCATTTTGCTGTAATCCTCCAAAAGCAACTCTTGAATCGCCTTTGCCGTTATTATAGCTCATCCTAACTGCGGCATCAGCTGTTAACCAATCCGTCAATTTATAAGCTAATCCGAGATTTCCTGCAATACGGTTTCTCCTGTCGGTGGCATAATTCTCTTTTACGATAAACCACGGGCTATCCCAGTATTGCGGCTGAAGGTATAGCGATGGATCTCCTGTAGAATTAGGGTCTCCAATGTTCCATGATTGTAAGGTATTATCCGCATTACGATAATTTCTTAAACGGTTAAGATCTATTTGCCGTTGAAACCATTGGTTGAAATTCTGTGTAACGTTTGATCCGTCAAGAGCATAACCCTCCCCTGGTTTACCAGTGGTTCCGTAGGTAGTGAACATCATATTGGTGTTCACCGCCAAACGCTTGCTGATATCATAAACGCCATTTAAACCGATTTGATGCTGATCTCTTTTTGCATCTTCTATTACCAATGAGCGGTTTATATTACCATAAGAAATACGGTAAGATAGATTTTCAGTACCTCCGCTGAATGCAAGACTGTTGTTAAATGTTGTTCCAGTTTGAAAGAAATCTTTAACATTGTTAGGCTGCGCAGTTAATGGCGATAATTGTCCGAACTCAGGACCTGCATACCATGAATAATATGGACGATACGATTCACCCATCATTTTCGGACCCCAGCTCTCATCAGCACCGTAGTCAATAATCCGTTGACCGTTGAACGATGCCCAGCTCGCTGGGTGAGTAGCCGGATTATACTTGAAGATATAGAAACCTTGAGTATCATAAGCCGAACCTGGAGATAAAGATGCTGAAGAATATCCACCAGCGTATCCGTCTTGATATTGAGGTAGCAAAGCTACATTCTCGAATGAAGTGCTCAGGTTAGCTTCGACTTTCGGAGCAGCATTACGCGTTCCTTTCTTGGAAGTGATAACTATTACACCATTAGCAGCACGGTTACCGTACAAAGCTGTTGCAGCCGCACCCTTAAGTACAGAAATATTATCAACATTGTCCATGATGACGTTCTCCTGCAAAGTTGGAGTACCATCAACAATATAAAGCGGGTTACCCACACCTAAACCGTTGATACCTCTAACAATAATATTGGCGTTGTCAAATGTAGAACTAGGAGATCCTTGTAGTTGAATCCCGGCTACTTTTCCAGCCAAAGAACTACTCACGTCGTTCGATTTAGCTACTGTCAGTGCTTCAGAGTCGACTCTGCCCACTGAATAACCAAGCGACTTTTGTTCCCGGGTTGCTCCAAGAGCAGTGACGATAACTTCAGTCAATTGCTGATTGTCTAAAGTTAAAACCATATTTACTACTCCGCCACTTGCAGGGGCTTCTTCCGATGTGTACCCGATGTAGGTAAAAACCAGTACGGCATTAGCACCAGTGACGTTTAAGGAAAATCTACCGTTCGGACCTGTCTGTGTTCCGTTGGTTGTTCCTTTTTCCTTTACAGAAACTCCAGGAAGTGGCAATCCATCATCCCTGCCTGTAACAGTTCCCGTTACAGTTCTTTCCTGAGCAAATGATGCCATTGCAACCATTAATCCCAGTAATATACCCAGTAATCTTTTTTTCATAATTAAAACTTGTTGATTAGTTAATAGAGGTCAGTTGATCAAATTTGTGCAACATAAGCGTTACATCAAAGTATTTTGTTAATTATTTTTAACCAATAGAGTTAATACTCTGATTATCAAATAATTATTTTACCCCGTATCGTCGATTATAAAAAATGTTTTTTGGGATAAAATAAGCAAGGCATTATATATTTTCCTTAAAACATAAAACATTATTTATGATATCCTAATAGACTCTCTCTCCCAAACCAGACCATTAAACCTATTATAAATAAATATATTACTATGTATTACATAATACTAAAGAAAGCATATATCTTTGTATCATGATAGTGGAGAACACACAAACGCAAATGAGGAAGGGGATACTGGAATACTGTATCCTTTCAATTATTTCCCGAGGGGAGATATATGCTTCAGACATTATTGCAGAACTAAAAAATGCAAACCTGCTCGTGGTCGAGGGTACTTTGTATCCCCTGTTGACACGTTTGAAAAATAATGGTCTGCTAACCTATAACTGGCAGGAATCAACCTCTGGTCCTCCAAGAAAATATTACATACTATCCCCCGCAGGGTCTGAAGTTCTAAAACGCCTGGACACTACCTGGGAAGAACTTTCCTATTCTGTAAATATAGCCCTGAAGGACCGGAAAACTACGAGCTCAAAAAATACACCTGACCAAACCAACTAGGATCATGAATAAGACTATAATTATAAACATAAATGGCATCGTCTTCCATATTGAGGAAGATGCGTATGAAGTTCTTAGAACTTACATGACAGAAGTGAAGAGGCATTTTGCTTATTCACCCGACAGCGAAGAAATTGTCACAGACATTGAAAATCGACTGGCTGAGATGTTCAACGAAAGACTGGCTAACGATCAGAAACAAGTTATTGTGCTTGCCGACGTGCTTTTTGTTACCGGAACAATGGGAAATGTTAATGACTTTGAGATCGACGACGATGAGAACAATCTTAGATCCGGCAGGAAGCTATATCGAGATTCAGAGGACAAGATATTAGGTGGTGTTTGCGCCGGGATAGGTCACTACTTCCGTGTAGAGGCACGCTGGATAAGGCTGATAGCAATATCACTTATCTTTTTTGGGGGAATCGGATTACCCATTTATCTGATCCTTTGGATTATCATGCCTGCTGCGATAACACGTGCGGATAAAATGGCAATGAAGGGAGAACCCATCAATATCCAGAATTTCAAGAAAAATTTTGATGAGGAAATTGAGGGTTTGAAAGGCGGCTTTCACCGTGCACACAGCGAGGTCCGTCCTGCCATCTATCAGATCGGCAAATTTATTGTAAGCATAGCCACCTTGTTCATCAAATTTATTGTGGCGATGGTCGCGTTCGCAGGAATCTTAACCATGATCGCACTGTTCATAGGCCTTATAGTATTTCTTGGGTTTTGGAACAGCAATGAACTAAATACTTTTCCATTTAATATAGTGAATCCCGGATACAAATCTGTTCTGGCATTCAGCTTCTTTATCATTGTGTTTATCCCCATTGTGGCATTAGTTATTTTCGCACTCCGGGTATTGATCAAAAGGATCCAGGTATCCAAAACAGTTTATTTTGGTATGCTGATTATCTGGATTGCAGGCTTGGTGCTCGGCGCATTTCATGCCTCGAAAATCGCATCTGAGTTTAATGAGGAAGCCGAGTATTCCGTTACAACTCCTTTAAACCCGTCGCCTGTCTATTATTTAAGAGTAAACCCAGTAGAGTTTCTCACGAAGGATGACAGCATCCGGTACGATATCGATCGCAATAATTTTAATGGAACGCTAAAAAGTCGTCATCGTGATTTTGATGAGCCCCGAAGTGTCAGGATACAAATTGTGAAGGGGGATTTCGACAAACCCACATTGGTTCAGGAGTTTAGTGCCAAAGGATCGAATTTCGAAGAAGCATTAAGCACTTCAAGACGCGTAAAACACGGTTTTATGCAAAAAGATTCCTTACTTATTTTTGATCCGAGAACACATTTGCGACGAGGTGAACTGTGGCGAGATCAGACTGTAAACCTCATTCTTCGGGTTCCTGAAAATACCAGAGTGATGATTGAACAGCCAGTTAACGATTACCTGAATGAATACAATGTTTGGGATTGTCAGCCAGAAGATGCTCCATGGGATTACGTATCTGAATGGAAAATGACATCGGACGGTTTAAAATGCCAGTACGTTAAACCCTTAGTCGAGAATAATGATTCAACAAGAGTTGAACCTTAATTAAAAAAGAAGGCCGGAATCCCGGCCTTTTATTTTAATGTCCCACCATAAAGATCGCATTGCTGAAGAGTAGTTTTCCATTTTCCCAAAATCCCCTGAAAAGAGGATCATCAGCAAGGTAAACAATCGACCCGTTGCCCATTTCCTGAACGCCAAACAATAAGCCGTCTACTAATTTTTTCTTTGCTTGTGCACCAACAAAACCTGTGACATAATTATTTTTCTTTAATACCCCTACGTTCCAACCCGAACTAAGGTATTGATATACTTTATCATCACGTTTTAGAGTATAGTAGAAACGCGGGAAACCAAAGCCCAGCGGATGGGTATTGTCGAGATCTACTTTATAAATTGCTCCCGGGTTGTTTGCTTCTACACTTTCTCTCTCCCGGTTTTCATAAACTTTCAGATCACCGTAAGGGTCAGTGTCAGCTTCGCTTTTTTTCGGCTCTTCTTTATACTTTAAGTCAAAGCCTTTTTTCCCTGCGAGCTGTGCCATTGCTCCTTCCATCGCTATCAATTTACCACCTGAGCGGATCCACTGCTGTATCTTTTCCGAGCCCGCATCCGGATAATTGCCGTCGGGAAAAATGATCACATCAAACTCGTTAAGATTTATCCTGCCCAGATCTTCGGCCCGGATGATACTCAGGGGATACTTAATATCCTGTTCGAAAAAATGCCATATTTCACCAAAAGAGAGAGAGGAGGAAGACTCCCCGGTTATGGCCATTATCCTGGGCTTTCGGATCATCCTAACTTTATCGGAACCAAGGTCGGCACCTTTATCCACAAAAGCCGAAGGGATGGCATGAAGCACAATTCCAGAAGTTTTTGCAAGCCCTTTTATTAAGGGTTCAAAATTATCGCCAAAACCATCGTTGCTGGTACGGGCAATAATAAGAGAGCCTGCACTAAAGCGTTTTCCACCGGTTTCGAATGGAATTTCTGAATATCTTACCTTGACATTAAATTTTAACAGTTCGGCCAAAAATTTGACATCAGCAACCGAGTTCCAGTCTGCGATAAACGCGACAGGATTAGATACATTGTTTGTTTCAGTCGACACTTCAGCAGTCGCGGCCGACAAAGATTTAAGGCTTTCTGCAGTTGCGTAAGCTTGTAAACCAAAAGCATATGGTAAGGACCAGGCTGTAATATCATAAGTCGCAGAATCAGAAACAAAAGTTTGCGGTTCAAATAACACTTTCAGCAAAACGGATTTCGGTTGAAATGCACTAATCACCATGTCATTTTTATCAACCTTAAAGCTTTCCTTTTTGCCTGTGAAATAATTATAACCATTTGCTCCTTTTGCCGAGCCATACCCAAATTCAATCCCGTTTCTTCGGAGCATAAGAGCGAGAGTTTCAAGTTTCTCCATATTCTCGCCCTTAATAACATAAGTTTTATATTCTCCCGGAGGATTTGCTTTACTAGATTCGAAATAGGCTTTAAACTCCGCTACGGCTTTCGAGGCATTCTGTGATACGGCTTCAACCGTTGATAAGCCAGTCGTGTGGTGATGATCAATCCGCGCTTTCAACGTTAATGTATCCCCTTCGGCGTTGATTATGGCCAATCCGGCGCGGCCTGATCCACCTTGCTCGTATGTCATTCCAACTGAGCCATTATAAATGGGATATGTGTCACCGTAAGAAGGATACAGGAGGTCAAAACGTTCGCGGGTGAAATACATCCAGCCATTTTTATCGAAATAACGGGCGTTATTTTTGCCGATGATTGTCTGAAACTCACGCTGCCATTTGCTGATGTCCTGGTGGTAAGGTTCAGCAGCCGGTGCAAAATAATAGGGTTCATTAATTCCCTGTTCGTGGAAATCAACGTGAACCTGCGGAAGCCACTTGTTATAAACAAGCATCCTTTGCTGCGTTTCAATCTGTGACTGCCAGGCCCAATCGCGGTTCAAGTCAAAATAATAATGATTTGCCCTGCCTCCTGGCCAGGGTTCGAAATGTTCTCTTGAATTTGGAAATGGATCGGGTATTAAATTACGTACCGGATTATAAAAATTAACATAGCGTTCCCGCCCGTCGGGATTCAGGCATGGGTCGAGGATGACCACTGTGTTCTTCAGCCACTCCTGTGTTTTCTGATTAGATAGGTCAAGTAAATCGTATATCGTTTGCATAGAGGCTTCGGTAGAAACAGACTCGTTTCCATGAACATTATAACTTAGCCAAACAATGGCTGGCTGACCCGGATTTGCGGCCTGATTGCTTATGCCCGCAAGGCGGAGATTGTTTTCCCGGATGTCTTCAATTTTTCCAATATTCTCGGCTGATGCCACAAAAGCCAGTAAAAGCGGGCGGCCTTCATTGGTTTTACCATACTGCTCCAGTTTAATGTTTTTTGAAGCCGTAGCTAAATACCTGTAGTATTCAACCACACGATGGTGAGGCGTAAATTGTTCGCCGAGCTTATATCCTAGAAATGCAGACGGGGTTTGTATTTGTTGAGCCCTGATCAATAAGGAGCTCAATAAAAGTAGCATTAAAAATAGAGGTCTTTTCATGCTCTAAATCTACAAATCAAAAGGAATAAATACCAGATGAAGGAATTTATCTTAGAATCTTTCCGGTACTTCAAATAGTGAGTTTCTAATTTACCTTCACTAAAGTTATAATGAGACAAAACTTTCTGGTGCTCGCTCAATTTTCTATCTTGCATCCTTATCAAATCATCACTAAGTCAGCCTGCTTATACTAGTTTTACTATTGGGCGAAGCGGCATAATCGGAAAAAGGTGAGCATCCCTATGACAACAAAGGAGTTATATCAGATCTATTTAAAGCATCGAAATATTTGTACTGATACACGTAAGATAAGCGAATCATGCCTGTTCTTTGCACTTAAAGGTGAAAATTTTGACGCTAATGCATTCGCTTCTAAAGCCATAGAAGCAGGTGCAGCCTTTGCGATTATTGACGACGAACGATACGCCGACAGTGACAAGTGTATTCTTGTAGAAGATGCTTTAGTTGCTCTTCAGGAACTTTCTGCATTTCATCGGAAACAATTAAAGATCCCCGTAATAGGTATTACCGGATCTAATGGTAAAACCACAACCAAAGAACTGATCAGATCAGTCCTGTCTCAACATTGCAGGACATTCGCTACAGAAGGCAATCTTAACAACCATATTGGGGTTCCGCTGTCTTTACTTGCAATAGGCGACGATTGTGATATTGCAATTATTGAGATGGGCGCCAATCACCAAAAAGAGATCGCATTCCTTTGTAGTTTGGCCCAGCCTGGATATGGTTTGATTACCAATGTCGGGAAGGCGCATCTGGAAGGATTTGGTGGTGTTGAGGGCGTTAAAATGGGTAAGGGAGAGTTATATGAATACCTGGCGAAGACTAATGGAACAGTGTTTATAAATACCGATAATCCTACGCTGGTAGATATGAGCCGCGATCGTGAAGTGATAAAGGTAGTGGGCTATGGGAAGGGAGCGACAAACTTTGTTTCAGGCGGCCTAAAAGAACTTTCACCTTTCCTGACTATTGAGTGGCAGTTAAAAGGCCGTGAGGATGCGGTATTTATTGCCGAATCCAACCTGCCAGGTACCTACAACTTCGAAAATATTCTTGCGGCCATTTGCATTGGCAGTTTCTTTAAATTAAGCACTGAGCAGATCAATCAGGGAATAAAAGCTTATCAGCCTAAGAATAACCGTTCGCAAATCTTAAAAACAGAAAACAATACCCTTATCTGTGATTACTATAATGCTAATCCCAGCAGCATGGTGGTAGCACTTGACAATCTTCATGCAGTACCTGCAGAAAACAAAGTTATTATTCTCGGTGATATGTTCGAACTAGGGTTGGATTCCTCTCTGGAGCATCGTTCGATTGTGGAAAAAGTTATGGAGATTACTGCAAGCCGTAAAATATTTATCGGGGAAGAATTTTATAACCTAAAGGATAAATCAGCTGAATTTTACAGAACCACTTCTGAGGCTTCACTAGCGATTCAGAAAACGCCCCCGACGGGCTCAACCATCTTATTAAAAGGATCCAGAGGAATGAAGCTGGAAGATCTGATTTCTAACCTTTAATAATAGCTCACTTTACTATATAAGCAATGTTAAATGCTACCTTAAGACATTAAATGTATTAATTCGTATATGATCCGGTATTTAAGTATCCTGTTATTAATTATACTTTCAGAAGTTTCATTTGCATCATCCATCGATATATACGAAGACAAGAGGAACATTTTAACATCAGGACAAGTCCTTGATATCTTTAATCAGGGAAAGACTAAAAAGTTGTCAAGTGAATCTTTTAATCCTGGGTTTACTCAATCGGTCTATTGGCTAATAATTAAGTCTGGTCCCGAGAATTTCAATCACAAACTTATTATAGGCAATGCCCATATTAATAAGCTGGAATTTTACATATCCGAAAGAAACAACCCTCAACTAAAATACCTCACAGGCGATCATTTTCCTTTCAAGCAACGCCCTGTAATTAATCATCTGTTCATCTTTCCCCTTGAAGCGGGGGATCAATCGGTATATCTTATCAAAATAGATAAACGGGCGGAATCCTTGCAGCTTAACGCACAAATTTTGAGCTCAGAGCAACTATTTCAGAAGTCGACAAAGGAGAATTTAATCGCTGGAATACTTTGGGGTATTATTATACTGGTTATAGTTTTTGTGTGTTTCATGTATATAACCGTCAGAGAGAAACTATACCTGTACTATTTGCTATATCTTTTGATAGCGAGCTTGTGGATCGCAGCCGACAAGGGATATGGTTATCGATTTTTATGGTCTGAATATCCTGATTTCGCGAGCCGGGCAAGACCAGTTTTCAATGCTGCCTGGAATATCCTGATCATCCAATTGATGCAATCATTTATCAACCAAAGCAGAAAAAGCCATTTTTACAAACCTCTCCATATCGCAAAAATTACTTCGTTCATATTGGCCTTGTGTTTTTTGCTATTGCCTACAGCGTTTCATTCTTTCTCATACTGGTTCCTGGGGGGCTTATTGCTTTTGGGTGCTATAACAGTGATTCTTATCTCATTAAGTTTAGCAGAGCAAATCTTTATGAGAAACAGGGCCGCATGGTTTTATACGATTTCAATATTCATGCTAATAGTCTTTTCAGTTGCTGAGCTCATTATTCATAGCGGACAGTCAAACTACGAGTTATATTATTTATCAAATTTTGGTATCCAAACTGGTCTTGTAATTGAAATTATCGTCCTTAATTTTGGATTGGCTCATCGTTTTAATTCCTATAAAAACGACAAAGAAAGCCTTCTGATTGAAGTAAACAAAAAACAAAATGAACTCACTGCACGTATAATCGAAACTCAGGAAACTGAAAGAAGAAAAATTGCTGATCAGCTGCATGATGATGTGGGTTCGATGCTTTCACTGGCTATCCTGCAAATTTCAACGGTCATTGACAAAGAAAGATCTGAGGATAAATCAAAAATTAATCTTGAAAAATCGATGAAAGTGCTTTATACTGTTTCAGATACCATTCGGAACATGAGCCATACTTTAACTCCATTAGCAATCGAAAAATATGGATTTAAAAACGCTATTATTGATTTAGTTGCAAGCATTAATTTGACGAATACGATTCACGTTGAACATGTAATTCTAGGTTTTGAAAACACAGAAAATTATACTGCGAACTTCCTGAATGATATGTACAGGATTATACAAGAACTACTAAACAATATGATAAAACACTCCGAAGCATCACATTGTCTAATTCAGTTGATCGAACATGATGACGCCTTATCGCTTTTGATAGAAGACAATGGTAAAGGGCTAAAAGACACGCAGTTTAAAATCCAAAATGGAGTGGGACTAAATAATATAAAATCCAGAGTGGATTACTTTAAAGGGCAGATCGAATTTTCGGAAAAAATAGAAGGAGGGACACTAATCAATATTGAAGTTCCTGTGTATAATCCAGAGATATGTTAAGACTTATTATTGCAGAAGATCACCAGCTTTTAATTGAGGGTTTGATTTCAATACTTTCAGAAGTAGAGGGCTTGACTTTGATGAAACCTGTGAATGACGGGAAACAGCTTATTAATAGTTTGCGTTCTAATAGAGCAGACATAGTTCTACTGGACCTCAATATGCCAAATATGGACGGTATAAAAACACTGGAGGTTTTAAAACGCGATTTTACCAATATCAAAGTTATAATACTGACCAATTATAATCAGCCACAGCTTGTTGATAAAATAAAGAAATTGGGGGCTGACGGCTATATTTTAAAAAGCAGTGCTTCCAATATATTGAAGGAAGCGATATCGAAGGTTGCACAGGGAGAATCTTATTTTGAGCAGTCCTTAGACGCAGAAAATGAAAACAATCACTATTTCATAGATGATTTTATGAAGAAATTCAAGCTTACCCGGCGTGAAGTAGAGATTATAAAAATGATTGAAAAGCAACTTACCAGTAAGGAGATTGGAGATAACCTCTTTATCAGTGAATTTACAGTAGGAACGCACAGGAAAAATATTATGAGAAAGCTGGACGTTAAGAATATCGCGGGTTTAATGAAAATAGCTCAGCAATTTAGAATAGAAAGCGCATGAAACTGTAAACCTAGTTTTTTAATAAGTTCTTCCGGTATCTCTGCAACAAAAAAACTAGCAGGCCACATCCAATAGAAAAGAAGTATAAGGGATGTTTTACATCTAATAGAATTACTGATGAAATACAGAAAATAATCAGAAAGATAGAAAGAAACGTAAAATATCTGCTGGTTATAAAGCGATTAAACTGATGCATAATTAGTTAGCTTTTTCAATTCTTACACCCGCATCTGAAACATTATTCAACGGATTATCACGCATATTCTGTTCAAGTTCAATTACATATTTTCCTTTTACTGGAAATTTATGATCTTCCCTGAAGGGGATTTGAAAACTATATAAATTACCGGATCCGCTTCCCAGCCATTCACCATCCGGAAGTGCTAATCTGAATTCCTTACGTTCAGTTGTTTTCTTTCCATCAGGTCCGATGACATGTATCAGAAGGAAAATATTTGAATACTTATACTCTGAAGTAAGCCGTAGATTCACATATAAGTTATGTAATTGCTCCGGGTTGGCTATCTCAAAAGGAATCTGAACTTTTTCAGTATAACTCCAGTTATGCCCGGCAATTTCGAAGTTGTCATCAACAACAGTTTTAGTATCCTGGCATGATGTAAGTCCGGATACAGCCAGAAGAAAAAGTAGTAGTACTTGCCTGGATTTCATCTTTTATTCTGAAGGCCGCTCCCGGTTATTATTATTTCTATTATTCTTTCTTCTCTTGTTATTGCGGCCTTGTCCGGCAGGGCGTTCGCCTTCCGGCTTATCGGCCGAGCTTCCCTGAGGCCTTGAATCTTGTTGCGGATTAACAAGGCGCTGTTGCGGATTAACTGGCCGGGCTTGGGGGTTGGCCGGTCGAGGTTGTGTTGGATTATTTGGCCTTTGTTGATTTTGCTGAGCCTGTGGACGAGCTTGCCCCTCGGCACCCGCCTGTACATTAGGGTTTGGTCCTTTAGGCTTGTTCTTTTTGTTCCGGTTGTTCTTTTTGTTCCGGTTGTTTTTATTATCCAGCCGGGTTAAGCTATCCTGTCCCACCACGTTTTCGTAATCCAGGACTTTGGCAGGCGCAACTTTATCGGCTTCGATCTCGATCTTCAAATACTCCGGCTTGATACCTTCCCTATTTAACTTTTGTACTTCCTTTACTCTTGCAATATCTAAGGCTATCCAATTTTCGTCATTCGGGTAACTAAACCACATCAGCTTTTTGAAGATGTCAGTTTTCTGATGACGTACCGTTCCTGTGAGTGTTTCCAGTCGGTCCACATTATCAGGGATATCCCTAAGAGCATCCATGTAAGTATCTAACTCGTAATTTAAGCAACACTTAAGTTTTCCGCACTGTCCTGCAAGTTTCAGCGTATTAAGAGAAAGGTTTTGGTATCTCGCGGCAGAAGTTGAAACGGTTTTAAAATCGGTAAGCCATGTGGAACAGCAAAGCTCCCGTCCACATGAACCAATGCCCCCTAAACGGCTAGCCTCCTGACGCATTCCAATTTGACGCATCTCGATTCGGATCCGGAAGGTTTCCGCCATCTTTTTGATAAGTTCCCGAAAATCCACCCTGCCTTCTGCCGTATAATAAAAGGTCGCTTTTGTGCGGTCACCCTGATAATCTACATCGCTGAGCTTCATAGCCAATCCAAGTTCCTTTGCCAGAACCCTGGATTTATGCATGGTTTCGAACTCCAGATCTTTAGAGATTTTCCATTTATCTACATCGCCCGGAGTGGCTTTTCTGTATATCTTCTTGACAACATCTTCGGTGCGCACATGCCGTTTTTTAAGCTGCATGCGGACGAGCTCTCCCGTAAGGGAAACATGGCCTATATCATAACCACCGGTGGTAGTCTCTACCGCGACCAGTTCGCCTGCTTCCAGATACAGATTTTCTGTATTTAAAAAGAACTCTTTTCTAGAGCCCTTGAATTTAATCTCTATTATATTGAATGCCTTATAATTTGACGGCATGTCCATGTGAGATAGCCAGTCATAAACATCCAGTTTGCTGCATCCATTAGTAAGGCAGGAGCCATTACTTTTGCAGCCGGCAGGGGCACAGCCTCCTGTTGAACAACTTCCACAACCCATATTTAAGTAAGTATATATTGAGTCCCCGCAGGGAGCGTATTAAACTTTAGAATTTTAACGAATTGTAAAGATACATCTAAAAATAAAATTTTAGGATTTGCATTTCGCTCGATATGGTAATGTGCCTTATCCATCTCATTAATAAGTGCTTCTGCCCTTGCAAGGTCGAGTTGCTTACTGAAATTATTTACAAAATCAAGTTCTGCAGATGGTAAATGTACCAATTCATTAGCACCAGAGAGAACCATAATACACTCACGTATCATATTTATACCATATTTTAACAGGTTTTTCTGGCTTTCCCTGCCAATCTTAGATGCTTCTTCTACAAATTCAAAAATGGATGAGCCTCTGTCAGCAAAAGTTATCCGCATCCATCCTGAGAAAAGCCGGAAGTTGTCATTATCGTCTTCCTTTAAATAGTTTAATGCAGCTGTTAAACTACCTTCACTCAAATAAGCCACCTGGGAAGCCTTTGCCTCACTAATATCCTTTGTTTGAAGCAAATGCTCCCGAATATCGGCCTGACTAAGCGCCGGTATCTTCACTAGCTGGGTACGTGAAATAATTGTATTCAAAAGCTGATCCTGGTTTTGAGCTACAAGAATGATCAGTGTTTTCTCTGCAGGCTCTTCCAGTGTTTTAAGCAGCCGGTTTCCTTCATTCTTTAAATACTCAGGAAGCCAAATGATCATCGCTTTATACTCAGATTCAAATGGCTTTAATGACAGCCTGTGCAAAATGTTCATGCACTCAGCTTTATTGATATTTGGCTGCTTGTTTTGAGCGTCTAATCTCTCGCGCCATTCGTCCAGGTCAAAATATGGGTTACTGAGAATAAGATCACGCCATTCTTCAAGATCCGGCATGCCATCTTCCTTCTCCCCCCCCCTAAAAAAAGGATATGAGAAATGGAGGTCAGGATGGATAAGCTTAGAATATTTTCTGCATGAAGAACAAGTTCCGCAACTATCATTCTCTAAGCGGTCGCTGCAGGATATAAATTGAGCATAGCCTAATGCCAGGGCCAAACTTCCTGAACCTTCGGGTCCCAGAAAAAGCTGGGCGTGGCTCACCCGGTTCTCGGAAACCGTCCTGACCAGGTGTTCTTTTACTTCCCGCTGTCCTACAATATCACTAAACTGCATCGTGCAAAATAAGAAAAGTAGCGGTTAAGGTGAAATTTAGTTCTGTGAAGGCTAAATGAGCGGTGTAAAAATCCCCGTAATTAAACGTTAATTTTGCAGGCATATAAAGAAAAAAGCTTGAAACACGAACAGAGTACGAGGTTAGAGTTGCCGGAGAAGGAGATGAAAGACTTTGGATATAAGGTTGTCGACGCCGTTGTTGATCATTTTGAAACCCAACAGGATAAACTGCCTGTTGCAAGTGGGTCCAGAGCCGAAATGGAGAAATTATTTTCCGAAGATGTGCCTGAAGAATCTACGCCGGCTACTGAGGTGCTTGATTTTGTGCTGAAGAACGTCATGCCGCAAAGCAATATAATGAGCCATCCGCAATCTTATTCTTTTGTACCGGGGCCTAGCAATTACATCAG
>NZ_JBASJU010000061.1:0-28669 GCF_049655485.1 Daejeonella sp. | reverse complement strand
AGCTTCAACTTCTGGAGTCTCTTCTGCAGCTTCTTCAGCAGGAGGAGTATTCTTAGCAGCGATTGCAGCAGCAACTTCTTCTTTTTTCTTAGCTTCAGCAGCTAAAGCAGCTTTCTTAACTTCATCTTTCGATTTAGTCAGGCTATCTTTCTTTCCAGCTATTTTACCTTGTTTACTTTCTAACCACTCAGCAAATTTAGATTCAGCTTGATCAGCAGTTAACGCTCCTTTTTTAACCCCACCTTGAAGATGTTTTTTGTACATCACACCTTTGTAAGAAAGGATCGCGCGACAAGTATCTGTTGGCTGTGCACCCTTATTAACCCAATCCAACGCTTTGTCGAAATTGATCTCAATAGTTGCCGGGTTTGTGTTTGGATTGTAAGAACCGATGCGTTCTATGAATTTACCATCTCTTGGAGCACGTGCGTCTGCTACCACCACATGATAGAAAGGTTTTCCCTTTTTACCAAATCTTTGCAATCTGATTTTAGTTGCCATTTTATAAGTTTTATGTATTCAACATATTCCCGGAGTCTATTCTGCGGGGTTGCAAAGATACAAATAAATCGGATTTAAAAAACTCAATTTGCTATTTTTGAGGCATGTCTGATAAGAAACTACGAATAGCTGTTGATATGGATGAGGTTATGGCCGATCCAATTGCGAAATTTATTAAACTTTATAACCGGGATTATGGCACTCCGCTTGACTTAAAAATCGAACCGGGAAATGAGATCTGGATGCACATACCAGAGCATGCAAAATTTAAATTATGGGAATACATCAACGAAAAAGGCTTTTTCCGCGATCTCGATGTAATTGCCGACAGCGTGGAAGTCATGAAAGAACTTCAGAACAAATATGAAGTCTATATTGTTTCAGCAGCTATGGAGTTCCCTAATTCCTTACAGGATAAATATGAATGGTTGGCTGATCATTTCCCTTTTATCGGCTGGCAGCATATCATGTTTTGCGGACATAAGATTGTGAATACGGATATCATGATCGACGACCGGATTAAGAATTTTGTTGATTATCAGGGAAGGAAACTGCTCTTTACTTCGCCGCATAATATGTTGGTGACTGAATATGAGAGGGTTGATACATGGAAGGAAGTGGCGGAGAAGTTGTTGTAGGGGGAAGGATTCGTAAACTCTTTTTGGGAATTAGATGTATAATGATAGGTTGGAATTTATAGAGGTTTTATAAACTTATGAGTGAAAAGTAGTAATGAATGATTATTAGGAGAAGAAGCACCAAATAAATGACGATTGAGATGATGATTTAGATTTTCTTATTGATGAAACATTTTTTACTGCAATTTTTTTGAAAAGCAGTTTACGTGCTATTCGGTTAATTCAGTCCGGCTCTCCGCTGTAGCTTTTGCCGGAAAATTCTATTTAATCATTGTAAATTAGTTTCGGCAAAAGGCTGCCGCTTCGATCCGGTTTAAATAACTCACGGCCGAAGTGCTTTTGAACCGACAGCCCAACAAGGAGGAACAAATTTATTATATGGGGAACTAACATTAATAGTTCCACTATCCCTGCCCCCTAAACGGGATCGGAGCGGCAGCCTTTTGCCGAAAACTCAAATCATCATTATAATTCCACTTTCCAAGGCAAAAGCTACAGCGTAGAGCCCGACTGGAGCTTCCGATTATTACAAGCCCTGCTTTTCAAAAAATAGTTATCAATTCCATTGACTTTTTTCCCATCCCCTGTAATGCAAATCCTATTGTATTTTACCATCATTCGATGTTCATCTATAACTTAACTACGCTATCTCCCATCAACCTCTCGAAACGTTGTTTAAACGTTCTTTAAATCATTCTATCTTCCAACCCACTCAAGTTCCTGCATAAAGTCTCACATCCAACTTACTTCTATCCGCTACTATGTAAGTACGCTCGGCCCCCCCTGTAAATTTTATCCGTTCCCTCTAATTCTAATCCTTCCTTTGTAAATTCTAACGGTTCCTCTGTAACTTCCCCTACTTATACCAATCTAATTTCAAACCAAACAAACCTCTACTATAATGATCGTAACAACCACTAATAACATCGAAGGAAAAAAAGTAGTTAAATACCTTGGTATAGTTTCAGGTGAAGCTATTATCGGGGCCAATATTGTTAAGGACTTTTTCGCTGGCATTCGCGACATCGTGGGCGGACGTTCAGGATCCTACGAAGAAGGATTGCGGGAGGCAAAAGATATTGCTTTGAAAGAGATGCAGGAACAGGCTTTCCGCATCGGGGCAAATGCTGTTCTGGCAGTCGACCTGGATTATGAAACTATGGGAAGCAATGGCAGCATGCTTATGGTAAGTTCTTCGGGTACTGCTGTTGTTTTAGAAGATATTGCAGGCCTTTAAAGCTCCTTCGAACAAAAATTAAGGTTATCCGGCGCTTAAATTGAGCTCTACGTAGTCGATCAGCGCGTGGATAACCTTAATATGGATTTCCTGCGCCCTGTCGGCGTATTCTGAATGCGGCGCCCTAATCTCAGTATCGCAAAAAGCAGCCATTTTCCCTCCACTTTTTCCTGTAAGGCCTATAACCCGCATTCCTTTTGATTTGGCAGCTGAAATAGCATTCAATATATTTTCGGAGTTCCCGCTAGTGCTTATGGCGAGCAGGACGTCGCCCTTCCTGCCTATGGCTTCAACCATTCTTGAAAAAACAAATTCATAGCCATAATCATTGGCTACGCAGGATAAATGTGCAGGATCGGATATGGAAATAGCAGGATAAGCAGGCCTGTCGTTTCTATATTTTCCCGATAGCTCTTCAGCAAAATGCATCGCATCACACATGGAACCCCCATTTCCGCATGAAATGATCTGATTTCCATTTTTAATCGCATGGCTCAGAATTTGACCAGCCTCTTCGATATTTTTAAATGAGTCTGGATTGCTGATAAAATGCGTCAGGACATCCTGTGCTTCGGTAAAGTGCTTTCTAATTTGTTCCATCAGGAATTTACAAAAATGCCGGCCAGGATTTTGAGATCAGGTTTGTAGCAAATGTCTAAAGCGACAAGATATCTACAATTTTTAACAGCTCCTTATTCACGACCTTATTATGTTTTATTGCCTTACTAAAAGGTGTAAAATGGATTCTACCATGTACAATACCAATCATTTCACAGGTCTTTCCATCCTTTAAAGACTCAACCGCTGCAACACCCAGTCTTGAAGCCAAAACCCTGTCCATACAGGTTGGCGCACCGCCTCGCTGAATATGTCCAAGAACGGAGACCCGGGTATCAATTAGCGGGAACTTATCTTTTACCCTCTTCGCTATTTCAAACGCTCCTCCTGCATCATCGCCTTCTGCTACAATAATTATCTTTGACGATTTGTCTTTTCTACTGACTTCAAGCCTGGAAAGTAAAGCTTTTATGTCGGTTTTAGTTTCCGGGATAAGAATTGCTTCCGCTCCGGTACCGATTCCACTACGCAGCGCAATCAGTCCGGAATCCCTTCCCATCACTTCAACGATGAACAACCGGTCGTGAGATTCTGCTGTGTCGCGAATCTTATCTACCGCCTCAATTACGGTATTTATCGCCGTATCATATCCTATGGTGAAGTCGGTTCCCAATAGGTCATTATCAATAGTACCAGGCAAGCCTATTACTGGAACACCAAACTCTTTATAGAAAATATTAGCACCCGTAAATGTACCGTCACCTCCGATAGCAACAAGGGCGTCGATTCCTTCTTTCTTTATTTGTTCAAAGGCTTTTATCCTTCCTTCCTTGGTCCGGAATTCATCACTCCTGGCGGTTTTTAATACGGTTCCGCCACGCTGAATGATATTTGCAACCGATTTACGCTCCATCGGCACAAAATCTCCACCGATAAGTCCATCATATCCGCGCAGAATTCCGGTAACCTTGATGTCATAGTATAAAGCCGTTCGAACCACCGCACGAATGGCGGCATTCATTCCGGGGGAGTCACCACCGGATGTAAAAACTCCAATATTCTTAATTGTTTTCTCAGTCATGTTATTCTTTACGGCCAAAAGCAAGTGTGCCGCTGCTTAAAAAATTTATATAATTATTAATGTCGAGGTTAAAAGCTTGCGGTGTTACTAGCGGTTTACCATCATGTCCTGCTAATACGTAATATGGCTGCGAATTGGTTCCAAAAGTTGAAGCCTGGAAATCACTCCATTTTTGCCCTATTGTTTTTATCTTCTTCCCACTGAATGTAGAAGTATACTTCTCACTTTCTGCCAGCTCTGTTTTATCATCGACGTACAAAGATATTAAAACGTAATCTTCTTTGAGTTTCTTTAATACCACCGGGTCCGGCCAGACACTTGCCTCCATCTTACGGCAATTAACACAACTCCAGCCAGTAAAATCGATCAGCACCGGTTTATTAACACTCTTTGCATAGGCCAATCCTTCTTCATAGTCATAAAAAGCATCCAGACCATGAGGCGCATGAAATAGTCCGGCATACTTTTTTCCCGGGGTCTCTGTACTGGTAGTCGAGGTTTTATTGGAGTAAAGATCAAAATCCTGCGTAGTTTGTGGCGGAAGCCATGCACTCAAAGGTTTTAAAGGCGCGCCCCATAATCCCGGAACCATATATAATGTAAATCCTAAAATAAACATAGCGAAAAACAGTCTTGGCAAGGCTACAAATCCGATTTCATTGTCGTGCGAGAGGCGAATTTTTCCTAGCAGATACATTCCCCAGAAACCAAAGATCACGATCCAGATGGCTAGAAAAATATCCCGGTTGAGAATATTCCAGTGATAAGCCAGATCTACATTTGACAAGAACTTGAATGCTAAAGCAATCTCAAGAAATCCCAGTGAAACTTTCACTGTATTTAACCAGCCGCCGGATTTCGGCATTTCTTTCAACCAGGATGGGAAAATTGCAAAAAGGGTGAATGGAATTGCAAGCGCAGAAGAAAAGCCAAGCATTCCAATTGCAGGGCCTAAATATGATCCCTTGGAAACCGCATCTACCAGCAGGGTGCCAATGATCGGTCCTGTACAAGAAAAGGAAACAAGCGCCAGGGTGAATGCCATGAAAAACAAGCCTACGAAGCCGCTCTGGTTAGACTTTTCGTCCATTTTGTTAACAAGTGATGATGGCAGTGTGATCTCAAAAGCACCCAGGAAAGATATCCCGAAAACGATCAATGCAGCAAAAAACAACAGGTTGAAGGTGGCGCTACTGGCAGCCTCATTAAGAGCTGATGCACCAAAAATGAGAGTAATCAATAATCCGAGCGCTACATAAACAAAAATTATTGAAAGGCCATAAATTATGGCACTTTGGATACCCTTTGCTCTGGAACCTGACTTCTTGGTAAAAAACGAAACTGTCAACGGGATCATCGGATAGATACAGGGCATAAAAAAAGCTGCCAGGCCCCCGATGAAACCCGCGAGGAAAATCCCCCATAACGAGCTTTCGGACTCCGCAGGCGATGTAATCTGTGGTGTTATCCCGTTGTTCTGAGCAGGAGAAAGAATGGCAGCAGAAGTGTCACTCACGCTGCTTATGACCGAATCGTCGGTCGCTGCACCCGTTGGCACATTTGTGTCTCCACCCGCCACTGCGATCTGAAATTCAACTTCTGCTGGAGGCAAACATTTTTGGTCATTGCAGACCATAAATTCCAGCATTCCGACTACGGTTGTCTTCTGTGCACTTAGAACAATTCGTTGTTTGAATTCAACCTTATCTTTATGCCAGGCAATCTGCATATCAAAGTTCTTATCAAATGCTGAAACAGCTTTCGGGCTTTCGCTAACCGCTCCTTTTAGTTTGTAGGCATTTGATGGAGTGAATTTAAAAGAAGTCGGAATTGGGCCACCCTCTTCAATAAATTGGGAGTATACGTGCCAACCATTGTCGATAGTGGCAGTAATTACCAGATCAAATTCCGTGGCACTTATTTTTTCAGACCTAAAGCTCCATTTAACCGGATCTTCAATTTTTGCGTTCGGATCAGCAAACTGTGCATGCGCTGTGATGCTCAGAAAAAAGGCAAAAACTGCCAATAAAATCTTCATATTATTAATTATTTATAAACTCAACTTCTTTGTTATTGAATAAGAATATACCATCTCTTGTCTCCATTTCAAGTTGCCCATTACTCTTCACACCTATTATTTTCCCACTTAATATCCCTAACCCAGATTTAAAGAGCGCCCATTCATTCAGAAGATATAAATTATCCATATAGTCACGGGTAATCCTTTCGAAGTGCCCTGCCCGCAATTGGAGATATCTCGCTTCAATTGCACTGCAAATTTCGCCTAACAAATCCGTTAAGTCGTAATCCATTTGTAAACCTTGCTTTAGTGATGTAACTTTTTTAAGAGATGCTGGAAATTCAGTCTGGTTTACGTTCAGCCCGATTCCTACTATGGCATGTCGTATTTGGTTGCCACTGACAATGTTTTCTATAAGAATTCCAGCGACTTTTTTATTCCCAATATAACTGTCATTTGGCCATTTTATTAATGCTTTCTTTCCCGCATACTTTTTCAATACGTCATTTAAAGCTACACTAATTGCCTTATTAAGCTCAAATTGCCGATCAACGTCCAAAAAAGATGGATTTAGCAATATGCTAAATGTTAAATTCTTTCCTTCTTCACTTAGCCAGGAGTTATTCGTTTGGCCCCTGCCAGCAAATTGCTTCTCTGCCATTATTACAGTGCCTTCTAATAGTGGCGTAGATTTTGACAAAGCATCCTTTAGAAAGGTATTAGTTGAGGCTACCTCTCTTAAAGTAATAAGATTTTGTCCGACAAATAGTCCTGAAAAAGTATTATTTTGCAATTAAGATTTGCTTTTATAAATCACAAAACTAAATTTTTTTAATGGTAAAAAATAAAATAGCTAAAGAATCAACATCAATCTCCGAACTTGTGATCTACGGAATACAGGAAAAAAAAGGAAATGATATTGTTCGTTTAGACCTTAGAAATATACATAGCTCGGTTGCTGACTATTTTGTTGTTTGTCACGCCGAATCATCTACCCAGGTAAAAGCAATTGCCCAAAGTGTAGAAGAAGAAGTTTTTAAAGCGCTCAAATTAGATCCATGGAGGAAAGAAGGTATGCAAAATGCCGACTGGATCATCCTGGACTATATCGATGTTGTAGTGCACATTTTCAAAACAGATAAACGCGAGTTTTACGGTATTGAAGATCTCTGGGGCGACGCAGAAATGCAGTCTTTTAAAAGCGCATAAACCATTCAGGTTTTCGTTTTGATAATATTAAACACAACTTTGCACAGAAATGAAAGAAGATAAATCAGATACCAAAAAGCCTTTAAAAAAAATACCTGGTAAAAAGATAGTCCCCAAAGCACCAAAATTTAATATCATGTGGCTTTATGCCATCATAATTCTTGGTCTTTTTGTGGTTCAATATATGTTTAGCGGCAGCAGCGCCCAGTTAATTAACTACCAGAAATTTGAGAATGAAATGCTCAAGGCGGGAGATGTTGAAAAACTAGTTGCCTACAAGAACGGAGATTTGTATAACGTCGATGTCTATATCAAGAAAGACCGTCTCAACCAGTCTAAATACAAGGATATAAAGCCTAAGAGCAATCTTGCTGGCGCGGCAACTGGCCCGCAGTTCTATTTCACTCAAGCTACTTTTGAAAGTTTCGAAACGAAAATAAAAGAGGCTGAAAAAGACATTCCTGTTGACCAGCATGTATCTATCGTTACCGAATCGAGGGAAAGTCCTTGGGCTGGATGGTTAATGTCCTTCATTTTACCGGTACTTCTTCTGGTAGGTTTCTGGCTCTTTATAATGAAACGGATGGGCGGCGGTGCAGGCGGTGGTGCTGGCGGACAGATATTTAATATTGGAAAATCCAAAGCCACGCTTTTTGATAAGGAATCACAGGTTACTATCACATTCAATGATGTAGCCGGACTTGAAGAAGCAAAACAGGAAGTTATGGAAATTGTGGATTTCCTTAAAAACCCTAAGAAATATACCAACCTGGGAGGAAAGATCCCTAAAGGTGCATTGTTGATTGGTGCGCCTGGTACAGGTAAAACACTAATGGCGAAAGCAGTTGCTGGTGAAGCTCAGGTACCGTTTTTCTCTTTATCAGGATCGGATTTCGTTGAAATGTTTGTAGGCGTAGGTGCTTCACGTGTAAGGGATTTGTTTAAACAAGCCAAAGACAAAGCTCCCTGTATCATTTTTATCGATGAGATCGATGCGATTGGCCGGGCACGCGGAAAAAACAATATCGTAGGCGGTAATGACGAGCGTGAAAATACGCTTAATCAATTACTGGTAGAGATGGATGGTTTTGGAACCGATTCAGGAATTATTATCCTGGCAGCGACGAACAGGCCGGATGTCCTGGATACAGCTCTTCTACGCCCAGGAAGATTTGACCGTCAAATTTCTATCGATAAGCCGGATCTTGTAGGACGTGAACAGATATTTAAAGTTCACCTTAAACCGCTAAAACTAGCGGAGGGTGTAGATGCGAAAAAACTTTCTGCTCAAACCCCAGGTTTTGCTGGTGCGGAAATTGCCAATGTGTGTAATGAGGCTGCATTAATTGCTGCCCGTCGCAACAAAGAAGCTGTCGATATGCAGGATTTCCAGGACGCAGTGGATAGGGTAATTGGGGGCCTTGAGAAAAAGAACAAGATTATCTCCCCTGAAGAAAAAAGAATTGTGGCATATCATGAAGCCGGCCATGCAATCGCAGGATGGTTTTTAGAGCACGCAGACCCATTGGTTAAGGTATCAATCGTTCCACGTGGTGTTGCCGCTTTAGGTTACGCTCAATATCTTCCAAAAGAGCAGTTTTTATACACTACCGAGCAATTGCTTGACGGAATGTGTATGACACTTGGCGGAAGGGTAGCTGAAGATATCGTGTTTAACAAAATATCTACTGGTGCTCAGAATGACCTGGAACGGATTACTAAGCTGTCTTATGCAATGGTAACAATTTATGGCATGAACGATAAGGTTGGTAATGTTTCATTTAATGATACACAAGGGGAATATCAGTTCAATAAACCTTATTCTGAAAAAACCTCCGAGATGATTGATATTGAAGTTCGAAACCAAATTGATCTTGCTTATCAACGTACTAAACAACTACTAATTGACAAAAGGGATGGCCTTGAAAAATTAGCTGAGAAGCTTTTAGAAAAGGAAATTCTATTCCAGTCTGACCTTGAAGAAATTCTTGGTAAACGTCCATTTGATAACCGTACAACCTACGATGAGTTTGTAAATGGGATTGAACCCACGGCTGATGTTGTGAAGGAAAATCTTCAGCACGAAGGTGTTGTTGATCATAATGTTGATCTTCCCGAGAACAAATCGACTCTAGATTGATATTAATACCATTGAACAGGGAATTTGCTTAAATCAAATTCCCTGTTTTAACTCAGGTATTCATGAAAGATACTACCCCCAAAGAAAGAATGCTTAAGAAGATCCGCAAGGCTCTTCTGGAAAAGAGAGACAATCCATATCCGAATTTAGAAGATACTCCTCTTTACGAAGAATACACCGATCATATAGATCTTTTGTTTGCGGAACAATTAACAGCTGTTGCGGGGAACTTTATTTTTTGTGAAGATGATCTGCAACTTGCAGAAAACCTCCTTCATCTGGCCGAAGAAAAAAAGTGGCGAAAAATCTATTGCTGGGAACCAGCAATGCAGGCACTTCTTAGCAAATATGAATTCCCGCACTATACTACCGATACGGATTTTTTAGATGCTGAAGTCGGAATAACCTCTTGTGAAGCTTTAGTAGCGAGAAATGGCAGCGTCTTAATATCTAATGGGAACCCTTCTGGGAGGCGGCTAAGTATTTATCCTAACGTGCATATTGTTATTGCGTACACCTCTCAATTAGTTCTTGATCTCAAGGATGCTTTTAAACTTCTGAAGCTGAAATACCCCGAATCGAGTCCCACAATGGTTTCTAACATAACAGGTCCGAGCCGCACCGCCGATATTGAAAAAACACTGGTGCTAGGCGCACATGGACCAAAGGAATTATATGTATTTCTTTCGGAAGGCTAGTTTAAATGTGCCAAAAAGGTTATTAGGAATTCCTAACCATTTGAATTTGAACCGTGTTTACATCCCGGGCTGACAGGCGCACTTTCGCACTGTGTGCAATATAACCCCAAACAATCACATCTAGTACAAACTCGCCAGTTAAAATACCCTGCAAAATAGTCTTTCCCTGGTTATCGCAAACCGCTGTACGGTTGATAGAGTCAATACTGATCATAGCATTGGGGACGGGCTTGCCAGTTACAAAATCAGTAATAACTAATTCCAGGTCAGTATAAGCTAAACTCTCTTCTAGCTTCTCCTGAAGGATAAACTTGGTTTCTGGAATTACAAAATAGTCGGTGTATTGCTCCTTTAGAATTGCACTGGTCTCAATCATGATGACATTTTTTTAGACTTAGTTCTCAATTCATCCGCAAAACATTTCTGAGGACATTTATAGGTGAGAGCGTTAAAAGTCTGACCGCTACTAACGATTGTATCATATTTGCATTAGATAGCAACTATAAAATTAACAAATAAAGCAGAAACTAAAAATTAAATCGCTTTTGAGTCTAATTCCCAAAAAAATATTTACTGATTCAGAAAAAAATTACTCATGCATAAGAAAAACCTCTGGGACGCGCGAGGATTTCAATCCTTAAATGCCTGTTTGTTGCTAAATTTATTAGTATTTTTGCGGGATGACTCATGTAGACAACAATGACTTTTTTAAAGGTCGGGGAGCACAAATTAACACTCATAATAAGTTCCTCAAAAATCGATATGTCTCAGATCACGAAGAAGGGATCGATGAGTTAATGCTGGAAAATACCGCGACTCAAATATTCGAAGAACATCCAAAAAACATTGTTAGTAAGTCAAACAGCCCGGATCTTCCTTTCTCACTTTCCATAAATCCGTACCAGGGTTGCGAGCATGGATGTTTATATTGTTATGCACGAAATGCGCATGAGTATTATGGCCTGAGCTCCGGCCTTGACTTTGAAAGGAAAATAATCGTGAAGAAAAATGCTCCGGAACTATTAGAGAGACATTTTAACAAGAAAGGGTACGTGCCTGATACAATAATGTTATCAGGAAATACAGACTGTTATCAGCCAATTGAAAGAAAATTAAAAATTACAAGATCTCTTCTTGAACTCTTTTTAAAGTATAAACACCCGGTAAGTATTATAAGCAAAAACAACCTGATGTTGCGGGATTTAGATATTTTATCAGAACTCGCTAAACTGGACCTGGTACAGGTGGCCATCACAATAAACTCGCTAAATGAATCTTTAAGGCTCAAGCTTGAGCCCAGAACAGTTACAGCGGCGAGCCGGATTTCGTTGATTTCGAAACTATCGGAATTAAATATTCCCGTTAGGCTTATGTGCGCTCCTATAATTCCCGGTTTGAACAGCGACGAACTGCCAACTATTATTAAAGCAGCAGCCGACGCCGGGGCAAGCGGTGCATCTTATACTATAGTTAGATTAAATGGCTCAATTGCTGAAATCTTTACTGACTGGATTCACAAGGCTTATCCCGACAGAGCTGAGAAAGTCCTGCATATGATAGCCAGCTGCCACGGAGGAATGTTGAACGATAGCCGCTGGGGAAAAAGAATGAGAGGTGATGGCAAGGTAGCAGAAAGCATTCAACAGCTTTTTCGAATCTCTGTTAACAGATTCATGAAAGGCCGGGAATTAAGGCCTCTCAATAACACACATTTTAGTCCCGCACCCGGCCGGCAACTCAATTTATTTTGACGCAACTTATTTGATTTCAATTGAAATAGGTTACCTTTAAAACACTAAACCATTATAGTATTCAGTATAAAATCGTTGAATGAACACCAATATCAAGTCAGTTATCATTGGAACTGGTAATTATACTCCAGTTAATGCTGTGTTAAACACATACTTTTTGGAACATCAATTTCTGGAAAAAAACGGGGACCTTATCCCCAGAGAAAATGGTGAAATCATCTCAAAATTCCAGGATATCACAGAAATTGAGGAGCGTCGATATGCAGATCCAAACCACAGAGCGTCGGATTTAGGCTACTTGGCAGCAGTTAACGCCATAGAATCTTCAGGCGTAGACCCAGAAACTCTGGACTATTTAGTAGTTGCGCATAATTTTGGTGATATAACGCCCGGAAGTACCCGCCCGGATGTATTGCCTTCATTAGCTTCCAGGATTAAACAAAAGCTCGGGATAAAGAATCCGGACTGTGTAGCTTATGATCTTCCATTTGGATGCCCCGGGTGGCTTCAGGGAATGATACAGGCTGACTATTTCATACGTTCCGGGGACGCTAAAAGAATTCTTATTATTGGTACGGAAACGCTCTCACGGGTAACCGACCCTCATGACCGCGATACCATGATATTTGCTGATGGGGCTGGTGCTACAATTCTTGAAGGCCAGGTTAATACTGAAGCCGGTATTCTGGCTCACAAAACACAAACTCATGCGTTAGAGGAAGCTTATTATTTGTATTCTGACAAATCGAACAACCCGGAACTTATTTCAGATGAGGTTTATATCAAGATGGATGGTCGTAAAATTTATGAATACGCCCTTAAGAATGTACCGCTTGTTATTGAGCATGCTCTAAAAAAATCGGGTACCGAACTGTCAGATATCAAGAAGGTATTGGTACATCAGGCCAACGGGAAGATGGACGAAGCTATTTTAAAGCGCTTATTCAAACTTTACGGAATCAAAGAAATACCACACGATATCATGCCTATGACAATCAGCACCTTTGGAAACAGCTCTGTAGCTACTGTTCCCACTTTGCTGGATTTGATCCTCAAAAACCAATTAGAACCTCATGAATTCAATCCTGGAGACAAGATAGTCCTGGCATCTGTTGGCGCAGGAATGAACATAAATGCGATGGTATATCGTTTTTAGCATGGAATATTCGGGCAAATTTATGAGCCATGCGTCATTCTAAAACATAAAAAAAGCGATCAGATATCTGATCGCTTTTTTTATGTTTTATATCTTAAGCGCTAGGGGCTTCTTCCAAAGCGAACCCTTCATCGACTAAAATTCGACCGCAATGCTCGCAAACGATAATTCTCTTGCGCTGACGAATGTCTAATTGTCTTTGAGGTGGAATTTGGTTAAAACAACCAGAACATGAGTCACGCTGAATAGTTACAACTGCAAGGCCGTTCTTAGCATTGTCGCGTAAGCGGTTATAAGCAATTAACAAACGTTCTTCGATATGTTTCTCTGCCTCATCAGCTTTTTTAATGATGCTTGCTTCCTCCTTTTCGGTTTCTGCAGTTATAGTATCAAGTTCGGCTTTCTTAATTTCAAGATCCTTTTTACGTTCAGTAATGTTAGCTAAAGCTTTTTCGTAAACTTCAGTCTTATTTTGAATCTCAAAAGTATGCTCTTTGATCTTTTTTTCTGACACCTGGATCTCTAAACCCTGAATTTCGACTTCTTTAGAAATGGCATCGTATTCGCGGTTGTTCTTCACATCGCCCAACTGAGTTTCATACTTCTTAGTTGCAGCTAGTGCTTCCTTAATCATGTTCTTACGGGTTACAATCGAATCCTCAAGCTCATCAAGTTCAGCTTTTATTTTTTGTATCCGTGTCTCTAAACCAGCTACTTCATCCTCAAGATCAGCAACTTCCATAGGAAGCTCGCCACGTGTCTGACGAATTTTGTCGATCTGTGTATGAAGGGTTTGGAGTTCGAATAAGGCCTTTAATTTCTCTTCTACTGTTTGTTCCATTAAATCAAATAATTTATGGGGTTTGTGTTTTGTGTTGTTAAACGGAGGGCAAAGTTACGAAATTTTTCTGTAATTAATTCTAACAATAGTTCCTGCGTAAACTGCTCACTTTCAAAATGTCCCACATCCGCAATGATCAGTTTTTCTTCGGCATCGAAAAACTCGTGATATTTAAAATCTGCGGTGATAAAAATATCTGCGCCAGCTGAGATGGCGTTGTTTAAAAGAAAACTACCCGACCCTCCACAAACTGCTACTCTCCTAATCTTTTTGCCTGTCACAGCGGTGTGTCTGATTACCTTCGCGTTAAGTTTTTGTTTAACGAACGTTAAAAATTCCAGTTCATCATAATCATTCTCAAGGTTTCCAATCATCCCGGAACCAACATGTTGATAAGAGTTGCTAAGCGGGTAAAGATCATATGCCACTTCCTCATAGGGGTGAGCTTCGATGAGCGCGGCCAGAAGTTTCCGCTCAATATAACCTGGATAGATAATCTCAATCCGGATTTCTGGTTCGCTATGCCTTCTGCCGATCTCTCCTACATACGGCTCTGCTCCTTCACCCGCTTTAAATGTTCCCAAGCCCTCGGAATTATAACTGCACTCCGAATAATCTCCTATCCATCCACCGCCAGCGTTGAACATTGCATTACGAACTCTCTCCGCATCCTTTTCAGGACAAAAAGTCACTAACTTTTTTAACTCGCCATTCCGTGGCTTAAGAATTCTGGGCTGTATTACCCCAAGTTTATCACAAATCTTCTTATTAACCCCATCGAGGACGTTGTCAAAATTAGTGTGGATTGCATAAAGAGCTACGCCATTTTTAATAGCCTTCATCACCACTCTCTCTACATAATTCTTTCCATTAAATTTTTTTAAACCTTTAAAAACTATGGGATGGTGTGAGATTACCAGGTTGTAACCATGAGTGATTGCTTCGTCCAGGATGGCTTCTGTACAGTCAAGCGAAATAATTGCCCCGTTGATATCCTGGTTCGGTTCGCCCACGATTAAACCAGAGTTATCATAGTCCTCCTGATAGGCCAGAGGGGCGAGCGTTTCTAGAAAATTAGTTAATTCCCGAAGTTTCATATTAATGTTCCAACCTATGCGGTCGGTGCCATCATCTTAACCATCTGTAAACTTTCGTAAGCAGCTTTTTGGTTATAATCAATGGCGATAGATTTATGATTGATGACATCAACAATAGTTCCGATAAAACAAAGACCTGCTGTCAAAATATAGAGAATACCCATTCCCATCTGGCCGACAACAAAACGCTGGATACCGGCAATACCGAGGAAGCCCAAAATTGTAAACAATAGGATATCCTGCGGACTTTTGCGCTTCCCACTGTAAAACATAACGAAGTTTTGTGCCTGTCGTTCGTCCAGGCCAGCCATTACTTGCTGAAGATAAGAGTATTCCTCCGGGTTCATACCCCGCAAGTTAATGAGCAGATCTTTTTCCATCATAAATATTTTTTGTGCTCATTAAATTTAATGCGAATTTATTTAATAATTGCACTATCCTGAAAATTAGGATTCCCGTTGCCGGTATTCCAAACCAATGCTGTCTGATGGATAGAATTAAATCTCCATGGAGAAAATAGCTTATTGATCGGCCGAGCCCGCACCCGGGACACCAGTAAAAGCCAATGTTATCGATTGGACAGAGCGTGAAGTGATTGGAAGCCTGCGGATATGAAAGACTAAATAAAATAATGGCCCCAGACCAGATAAGCAGTTCCGTGGGCCAGTTTCTTAACATTATAAATGCTTCTGTTTATTCATTAACATAAGAGAAATGGCAAGATTGAACAAAATACCAATAAGTACTGCTGCTGTAATTCTATACATATAATCAGTATTCGCGGCACTTGCATTTAATTGTACATAAACTATCGCGAAAAAGGCTGCTATAACACCACCGATGATGATAATCTTGAAACCCTCAAAAAGTCCTTCAAAGAACTCCATTTTTCCGTCTGAGAAATGATCACGATAGTTTTTGATACCCAGGTATAAACCTATAGCGGGGATCAGCATTGATGCCCATTCCATCCATTCCATGTTATTAGTTTCACCTGAAGCGTCTTGTGCATAAACTCCTGAAAAGTGCATTATCAAGATCCATATACCGCTGAAGACACCTACAATTATACCGTATTTGACTGCATTCTTCATGATTTTCGTGTTTAGGTTTCAACTATGTTTACTGTTTATCTAACACCTAAACCTAATAACTGTTTTTTTCCATTCATAGCCAATTCAACTATGTTTTAACTCTATAGAACAGCGAATTCTATTAAAGATACTTTTTTTATACAGCATTAAATAAAAAAAATACGTCCTTGGATCCACACTATCTTCCTCCTTATTGGGTTTACTTGTATATTTGCCACCGAAAATCAGAGTGTGACTATCCGGGATATTTTAAATCAGTATAAATCGGATCCCCGCGTAGCCAGCCTGGCAGACGCCCTTAAAACCGGCGGAAATCAACGGGTCCATTTAAAAGGTCTCATCGGATCAAGCGATTCGGTGCTTGCAACTGCATTATATTTTCTTCAACACAGGCATATGATTTTCGTACTGCCTGAGCGTGAAGAGGCGGCCTATTTCCTAAGCGACCTTGAAAACCTTCTGGAAAAGGAAGTACTTCTCTTCCCTTCTTCCTTTCGAAAATCATTTGAATTTACACAAGTCGATAGCAGTAATGTTCTCCAGCGAGCCGAAGTCCTGAATGAACTTATTCACTCCAGCGAATTCGGGAAAATTATTGTCACCTATCCGGAAGCATTAGCAGAGAAGGTGATCGACCGCGATGCACTTGAGAAAAATACACTGGAGATATCAACAGGAAATAAGCTAAGTATAGAGTTTATCAACGAATTTTTGGTCGAATATGATTTCGAACGGGTTGATTTTGTATATGAGCCGGGACAATTTTCTGTTCGGGGAGGACTTGTAGATATCTATTCTTTTTCGCACGACCTTCCCTACCGGGTTGAGTTTTTCGGCGATTTTATTGAAAGCATCAGAACATTCGAAATTGAGGATCAGCTATCTGTTGAGCAGGTTAAGAGCATAACCATTGTCCCTAACGTCCAATCGAAATTTCTTACCGATCACAATATTTCCCTACTCGAGTATATCGAAAAAGACACCCTGGTTTGGTTTAAAGATGTTCAGTTTACGCTTGATATAATAAAAGACGGCTATAAAAAAGCAGTCGAGTTTTGGAAGGCTTTACCAGCTGCTGATAAAAATCAGAATCCCCAATGGATTGATCCAAAGTTTAATTTTTCTGATGAAAAACTCCTGGCAGACCAGTTACGGGATTTTGCAATTGTTGAATTTGGCAAGCAATTTTTCTATGAGCCTAGTGCAACAATATCTCTTGACATAAAACCCCAGCCTTCTTTTAATAAAGATTTCAACCTTCTTATACATAACTTCAAAGAAAACGAAAAGGCCGGTTTGGAAAATCTGATTTTCACAGATTCATCCAAGCAAATCGAACGACTTTACAGCATTTTCGAAGATATTGATCCTACCGTAAAGTTTAAACCTGTACATCTTTCTCTCCGGGAAGGGTTTATAGATCATGGCCAAAAGCTAGCCTGTTATACGGATCATCAAATTTTTGACAGATACTATAAATACAAGCTAAAAAAGGGTTATACACGCTCTCAGGCGATTACCTTAAAAGAGCTTCGTGATTTAAAACCTGGAGACTTCATCACCCATATTGACCATGGTATTGGTAAGTATGCCGGCCTTGAAAAAGTTGATGTCAACGGTCGCTCGCAGGAAATGATCCGGCTTGTATATGCCGATAATGATTTGCTTTATGTAAACATCAATTCTCTAAACCGTATTTCCAAGTATTCCGGTAAGGATGGCACCGTTCCTAAAATGAACAAACTTGGGACAGACGTATGGGACAAGCTTAAAAAAACAACTAAAAAAAAAGTTAAGGATATAGCCCGGGACCTGATAAAGCTTTACGCGATTCGGAAGGCACAAACGGGTACTGCATTTCTACCTGACACTTATTTACAGACGGAATTGGAGGCGTCTTTTATTTATGAGGATACTCCGGATCAGGTAAAAGCTACCGCTGATGTAAAAAAAGATATGGAGTCCCCGCATCCAATGGATCGGCTTGTTTGCGGTGATGTAGGCTTTGGAAAAACTGAAATAGCGATACGCGCGGCCTTTAAGGCAGTAGCAGATAGCAAACAGGTTGCCATTCTGGTTCCTACAACCATCCTTGCTTTGCAGCATTATAAAACCTTTACCTCCCGATTGGCTGATTTCCCTTGCACCATCGACTATATCAACCGTTTCAAATCAGCCAAACAAATCAAGGAAACTCTTCAAAAACTGGCCGAGGGAAAGGTCGACATCATAATAGGTACTCACCGCATCGTTAGTAAGGACGTGAAGTTTAAAGATCTTGGCTTGCTGATTATCGATGAAGAACAAAAGTTCGGAGTAAGTGTCAAGGAAAAACTTAAACAGTTTCGAGCGAATGTAGATACCCTGACTCTTACGGCAACGCCAATTCCGCGTACTCTTCACTTTTCATTAATGGGGGCACGAGACCTGAGTATAATCAGCACACCGCCTCCTAACCGGCAACCCGTTCTAACGGAATTGCATGTTTTTAACGAAAAGCTTATAAAAGAAGCTGTCGAATATGAAATCGACCGTGGCGGCCAGGTGTTTTTTATACACAACAGAGTACAAGATTTAATGCAGCTCGGCGGTCTTATCAATACGCTTGTTCCAAAAGCGCGGATTGGAATAGCGCACGGGCAGCTGGAAGGCGATGCTCTCGAAGATGTCATGCTCAAATTCGTTTCGGGTGAGTATGATGTGCTTGTAGCCACCACCATCATTGAAGCCGGGCTTGACATCGCTAACGCAAATACCATCCTTATCAATCATGCTCATATGTTTGGTTTGAGCGACCTCCATCAGATGCGTGGTCGGGTAGGGCGTTCCAACAAAAAGGCGTTTTGCTATTTATTAAGTCCTCCTCTTTCAACCCTCACCAACGAAGCTCGGAAACGGCTTAGCGCGATAGAAGAATTTTCCGACTTAGGCAGCGGATTTAACGTCGCCATGCGCGATCTGGATATCCGCGGAAGCGGAAACCTTCTGGGAGCCGAACAAAGCGGGTTCATAGCAGAAATAGGCTTTGAAATGTATCATAAGATCCTGGACGAAGCGATACAGGAATTAAAGGATGCTGAGTTTAAGAACTTGTTCACCGAGGAAAAACCAAGACCATTTATATCCTTTACCCAGGTTGATACTGACCTGGAGGTTATGATTCCCGATGAATATGTAACCAACATTGCCGAGCGGTATAATCTGTATACCGAGCTATCCAACATTGAGAATGAAATAGAATTGGACGCTTTCAGACAAAAACTTGTTGATCGCTTTGGGCCCGTACCATTCCAGGTTGACGAACTAATTAATACCTGGCGCTTACAATGGCTTGGCAAGATGATCGGTTTTGAAAAGATTACGTTCAAAAAAGGTGTTTTAAGGGGATATTTTATCAGCAATCAACAATCACCTTACTACGAAACGGAACAATTTGGCAGGGTTCTGCAATTTGTTCAGTCACATCCAAGAGTTTGCAATTTAAAAGAAGTTAAAAACTCGTTGCGTCTGGCCATTGAACACGTAAGCACGTTGGAAATGGCGATAGAGATGCTACAGGAAATTGCCTTGGCAGAACCTTTTATTCATTAATTTGATAAGTAATCGGCTGCACATAAGAGGTCCTTACAGGTTTACCATCAGCTAATCCCGGTTTCCATTCAGTGGAAAGTTTTAGTACACGGATAGCTTCTTCATCACAACCGTCGCCAATGCCTTTTATCACTTTGAAATCGGTGAGTGTGCCGTTTTTTTCTACTATAAAACCAATGTAGACCTTTCCTTCCGTTTTATTCTCCCTGGCTTTCGCCGGATAACGTAAAGCCGAGCCCAGGTACCTCGCCAGTGCTTTTGTTCCACCCGGATATTCTGGAGCGGTTTCCACAGTCCCAAGGTCATATAACTTGCCCTCATAGCGGGCCTCTGGGTTTACATTCTCAGCAGGTGCCGTAGCTGGCGGTACAGTTGAGTTATCGACAGGCTTAATGTCATCAGGTTCCCATCCAGTTTCTTCTCCCATTGTACTATCGAGATATTCATCCAAATCAACCGAAACAAAATTCCTTATTTCCACTTCACGTAGGGAACTGATTTTGCCTTCCTCGTTAATTGTCATTTCATACTTCACGTCCGCTGACTCCTCTTTATTTTTCGAAGGCCTTAAATAATTTATACTTGCCCAGTAAGTTGCGACAAGCTCAGCACCATTTCTATTGTACTCCAGCGATGAAACAACCCATTGAAGGTGGAAATTCTTCATATCTGACTTTCGCTTATAGTACAGATTCTTTAAACGCTTATAGGTGAGGTTATGATAATTAAAATAGGTGCGTGTTATTGGCGAAAAATAGCTTGGGGGATCAAAATATCCGCGGCGTTGATCTGTATAAAAAGCCTCGATAAACTTAATCAGCGAAGTCCTGACTTCAGAATCGTTCATATTGGCATTTGCGTTTAAAGCATCAGAGTTATCATCTATAACGGCAACAACCTCCTGCTTTTTAGAAAATAGTCCGTTAATGTCATCCACAAAAAGAGTAAGGTAGCCCATTACTAGAATGATAATGCCCAGGCCGATGCCCATATACAGCAAGGATTTATCTATTTTGATATCCCCTTCTATAACCTCTTGCTGTGGATCTGTCGGCTCTTTTATCATATCAGATTCTATCTGAGAAGTTCATCAACATTCTGTGAATGTTCTGTATTTTTGATCAGGAAGTTTGTACGAACTGCAAATATACAAATACGAGTGGCGCAGCAAGCAATAATCCGTCAAAACGATCCAATAAACCACCATGTCCTGGTAAGAATGAGCCTGAATCTTTTGTAGACAGGCTTCTTTTTAGCATGGATTCAGAAAGATCGCCCAGAGTTCCTGCCGTAACTATTATAACTGCCATCCCCAGCCATTGGACAAGTGCCAATTCGTTGAAATACATAGAAATTATAAAAGCGGCTAGCATACTGGTTATCATCCCTCCGACAAAACCTTCCCAGGTCTTTTTCGGTGAATGGCGTTCAAACAAGCGATGTTTTCCAAGTGTGATTCCGAAAAGATAAGCGCCTGTATCGCTTGACCATAATAAAATCAGGAAAGCAAGAGGATAATGAAAGGAATATTCGCCATCCACGAAAGCACTTGCATAAAAAAAACAAAAGGGCACTGCTGAAAAAATGACTCCGAAAATGGTGTAAGAAATATTATGAAATGGATGAGGATGCTTCCTGTAAAGTTCCGCCACAATGATCATTATCGTAACCGGGACACAAATGAGCATGTTTATAAGCGGCTCACCCTGGAAAAAATACATACTTAGTGGAAGATATATGCTTATCACTAGTGCTAAACCCCATCGTTTCTGTGGTTTCACTTCACTCGTGGTTACGAGCTTATAAAATTCTTCAGTACATAAGCCACTAAGAATTAAAAAAAACAGTGTAAATGCATATGCTCCAAGAAGCACCGATGCAAGCATCACCCCGACAAAGAAAAATCCTGTTACCGCCCGCGTTTTCATTAGAGTTCGTTCTGAATGATTATTTCCAATGCTTTTTGAAAATTGTTCTCATGGATATAGACTTCAACTTCGCCAATTCGATACGGAAACCCCTGTTTATTCATAATAATCGCTTCGATCTCATTATCAATGAGCACCTGTCTTACAAGTTCCGATTTAAAAAAATCTGCCGCTGTATAAATTTTAATCCAACCCGCTTCCATCTGTCCGTCTAGAAAAACTTAGTCCATATTTAAGCGAGGTAGTATAAAAAATCCATATCAAGCCACTGCAGGCAATAAAACTTAAGATATAAACATAAAAAGCTACGGGGTCTGGCTGATCTAGCTTATCGAGTGAAATACCTTGTCTCTGATAAACATACGCTGTCATAACTGCAACAGCGTTATTCAAAAAGTGTGCTAGAATTGGTATCCAAATCGTTTCGCTCCAAATTAACAAATATCCGAAGAGTGCTCCCAACAACATTCTAGGAAGGAATCCATAGAACTGCACGTGTATGGCGCTAAAAACTATTGCCGTGACCCAAATAGCTATATGCTTATTGCCTGTCCATCGTGCAAATATTTTTTGAAGGCAGCCCCTGAAGATAAGTTCTTCCCCCAAAGCCGGAATGATGGCTAGCATCAGAATGTTGAATGCTAAAACACCCATCGTATTCATTTTCAACAACTGTTTAGTCATTTCTGCCATCTCAAGCTCCTTACCTAGCATCCATTCCTCCAGGCCTTTCAAAAAGGCCGGTAATTTCATGCTTTTATTAAGCTCAGCACTGAGTTCAAGCATCGGACCGGAGCTAAGCATTATCAGGAATGTTAACAATAGAAGAATTAGCGGAAAACCCTTTAATTTCAGATATGATATCCAATCGGTACTTTCAAGACGGGCAAAAAATAAGGCCGGGACAACGAACATTCCGGTAGAGATAAAAAGCTGAAGAAGTTTAATTATTTCAATGGAGGAGGCCATTCCGGTCGAAGCGTTGACCATTTCCTTCATCCCATAAATTGCTATCACAGCAATGAATGCGATAAGCATAAAAACCACGGCCCCTGCAAACATGAGCAGGAGAAGTAAAAGCAGAGATACAAAAGGATGACGTTGTGTTGACGCGGGTTGGAGCATACTGGTTAATTATTTGTAATTTTGCCTTTTGAAAGCTTGTTACAGGGCTGAAAGATAGCTAATGTCTGTTAAGATTGGAAATATTGATTTAGGGGCGTTTCCCCTCCTGCTTGCTCCTATGGAGGATGTAAGCGACCCGCCATTTCGTTTTGTTTGTAAACAAAATGGTGTGGATATGATGTATACAGAATTTATTTCCTCCGAAGGACTGATTCGCGACGCTGCGAAAAGCGTTGCTAAATTGGATATTTTTGAATATGAACGGCCAATCGGGATCCAGATTTTTGGAAGTGAAATAGACTCGATGCGCGAAGCCACCAAAATAGCTAGCGCTGCAAATCCGGATCTAATCGATATCAATTATGGTTGCCCTGTCAAAAATGTAGCTTGTCGGGGTGCGGGAGCAAGTCTTTTGCAGGACATCGATAGAATGGTGCTTATGACAAGGGCCGTAGTTGAAGCCACCCACCTGCCTGTCACAGTGAAAACAAGGCTTGGATGGGACGATAATACTAAGAATGTTTATGAAGTGGCGGAGCGTCTGCAAGATGTTGGGATCCAAGCATTAACGATTCATGGCAGAACCAGGGCGCAAATGTATAAAGGTGAGGCTGATTGGACACTGATACGCGAAATCAAACAAAACCCCCGAATAAAAATTCCCATTTTCGGAAATGGCGATGTTAACTCAATCGAAAAAGCGGCAGACTGGCGTTTGGAATACGAAATAGACGGTATTATGATCGGACGAGCTGCTATCGGATACCCCTGGATATTTCGGGAGATAAAACATTTCTTTGCGACAGGAGAGTATCTTCCCGAACCGACGATATCAGAAAGAGTGGATGTTTGCCGGACTCATTTCGAAAAATCTATTCTTTGGAAAGGTGAAAAAACCGGGGTGTTTGAAATGAGAAGACACTATGCTAATTACTTTAAAGGCCTGCCGGATTTCAAGGAATATCGAATGAAATTAGTTTCACTTGAAAACATCCAAGATATTCATTCAACATTAGATGAGATAAACGAACGATTTCAAATAGAAATGGCCTAATTATTGGGTTTATTTTTATATTGTCCTCTCAAACCCAAATGATTATGGTAACCAAAATTACTGATGGAGTTAAAATATCGGTAGAAACTATTTACCAGCCTGAATATTCAAATCCGGCTAATGATCATTTTATGTTCGCCTACCGAGTAAATATTGAAAATCTTACTGAGAACACAGTGCAGTTGCTCAATCGTCATTGGCATATTTTCGATTCAAATGGAACTAACAGAGAAGTTGAAGGTGAAGGGGTTGTAGGGCAGCAACCTGTTATTGAACCTGGTGACCATCATGAATATGTTTCGGGATGTAATCTAAAAACTGATATCGGAAGTATGAAGGGTTCTTATGAAATGGAGAGAACAGTCGACGGTGTTAAATTCAGAGTGAATATTCCCGAGTTTTATTTAATCGCACCTTATAAACTCAACTAACTAAGTTTTATAATTCGTAAAGTGGTATTCCTGTGTCTGCATCCTGACCATACTTTTGACACAGCTCCGCCAGAACATCTTCATGGGAAATTCCCACGTTCATAACTGTATCATTACCCCCATAATAAATCCATATTTCTCCGTTGTCTTGTCGCAAAGCACCGCAGCAAAAAACGACGTTAGGTACATGAACATATGCATGCTCAGGCACCCTGCAGTCAGCTTTCGAAGGAAAAAGGATTGGTATATTTGACACTTTGACCCGCGTAGGGTCTTCTAAATCGTGCAAAGCAACTCCCAACACATAGGGGTTACCGTCCATAGTACTTCTTACTCCGTGGAAAATATTTAACCAGCCGTGCCTGGTTTTTATTGGCGGCGCTCCGGGTCCTATTTTATCTGAAAAGCTGCTTGGGCCGTCGCTTTGTAATATTATCGGCTCTTTCCGGATTTGCCAGTCCGATTTCTCCCATTTATCTGTTGATCCGATTTGGATCTGTTTAAATATACCCCCAATATGCTGTTCCGTACGGTCGTTTGGACGGAAAAAACCATAATACTTTCCACCAATTTTCTCCGGAAAGATCACCACGTTCCTCATATCTGTTTCCAGCAAAGGCCCATGTCTCAGATAAGTTTTAAAGTCTTTGGTGCTGATCAACGAAACTCTCACCCGATGGGCTATTGAAGCGTGATAAGCGCTATAAGTTATTAAGTAAGTGTCGCCAATTTTGGAAATTCTCGCATCTTCGAGGCCGCCTTGTTCATTTTCAATAAGCTGTTCAATATTTGTCCCTTCGGCAAAAAGAGCGGTTTTTGAGCATGGCACCAGCGCAGGCTCACTATCTACCTCCCAGTTGTCGAGCCCATTCCGGCTTCTTGCAATTCCCAGCACAGAAATGCCATTTCTCAAATGCGACCTGAAAAGCATGATTACACTACCTTCGAATTCGGTAATCCCAGCATTATGAACGGTAATGGTTTGTAGCTGCGGCTCGACCCATGCCTTGTTTACATTGGCACATGTAAGTATCGGGTTATTCTCGTATCGAATAACCGGGTTTATCAGACTTGGGACTCTATTCATTATTGGAAGGTTTGGTTGAATAACAAACGAGTACGCAAGGGGTTTGATCATGCACTAAAAAGCCAGGCTGGTTGGCCTGGCTCAATAGAATTTCGGAAATGGTACGCAGATATTATTCGTCTCTGCGCCCCATTAGCATACTGGCATAGTAGACCAAAGTGGCTAAAGAACCTAAAGCAGCAACAACATAAGTCATAGCAGCCCACCATAAGGCATCCTTTGCCTGATCATTTTCGACTTCAGTCTGCATGATACCCCGGTTGGTTTGCAGCCATGCTAAAGCCCTGTTACTTGCATCAAACTCAACCGGAAGCGTAATGAAAGCGAAAATCGTTACTAAGGCAAGTGCGCCAACTCCGACTGCAAGAACGATGATATTGCCAGAAGTTATAAGAAGCACCACACCAATCATCAAAGCCCACTGCGTTATCTTGGAAGCAATGTTAACTGCTGGTACCACAGCAGATCTGAACTTAAGCCAGCTGTAAGCTTTAGCGTGTTGTACAGCATGACCGCATTCATGAGCTGCAACTGCTGCTGCTGCTACACTCCGCCCGAGATAAACTTCCGGACTAAGATTAACCGTTCTGTCAGAGGGATTATAATGGTCAGTCAATTGTCCCTCAACAGAGATAACCTGAACGTTAGAAATTCCATTATCATTGAGCATTTTCTCCGCTATATCTTTTCCGCTTATGCCCGATCCAAGCGGCATTTCGGAGTATTGTTTAAATTTGCTTTTAAAGCGCCATTGAACTGCAAAACTAATTACAGCAATAACTATCATTAATATAAGTCCCATAGTCTTTTTTTGTAAGGTTTATTCAATAACTATTCCGAATAAAATTAATCACAAATAATTTACCTTTAAAATACATGGGGCAAAGTTTTTCTTATTGGGAACAGAAGTCATTTCTTTTAGGTTTTGATGTGATCATAATAGGCAGCGGTATCGTTGGTCTAAGCAGCGCCTTAAAATTGAAAGCCAAACACCCAGCCCTTCAGATTGGTGTTTTAGAATCTGGTTTTCTTCCCAGCGGCGCAAGTACAAAAAATGCCGGTTTTGCTTGCTTCGGCAGTGTTTCTGAGGCTGTTGATGAAATTAAATACGAAGGAGAAGAAAACTTTCTCTCATTGGTTGAGATGAGATGGAAGGGACTTTCCAGGCTTCGTAAAAACCTCGGCGACAAGTCAATTCGCTTTAAGCAGTTCGGTGGTTACGAAATATTCAAAAGATCGGAAAAGGTATTTGCTATCGAATGTATGGAGGAAATCCAGCATCTAAACCGACTATTAAAACCCATTATTGGAAAACATGACATTTATGCAGAGGCGAATGCTAAAATTGCCGATTTCGGGTTTTCTGGTATAGAATACCTGATAGAAAATAAATATGAAGGGCAGATAGATTCAGGGAGAATGATGACTGCGCTTATTTCTAAAGTCGCGGGCATGGGGGTACAAATATTTAATTCCTGCAGAGTACATCAATTTGAAGGAGAGGCTGGAAATCATATAATAAAAACAAGTCAGGGCAATTTTAAATCTAAGTTGCTTATTGTAGCTACAAACGCGTTTGCTCATGAATTACTCCCCGAACTCGAAATTATTCCGGGTCGTGGCCAGGTGTTGGTCACCGAACCAATTAAAAATTTAAGTGTGAGAGGTGCATTTCATTATAATCGCGGCTATACCTATTTCCGTAACATTGAAAATCGTATTCTTTTAGGCGGCTTTCGAAATCTGGATAAAGATGCAGAGCAGACCACAGAGCCTGGTATCACCGACGTAATTCAAACCGCGCTTGAGGAACTTTTGCATGAAAACATTCTTTTCGGAACAAAGCCAAAAATAGAACATAGATGGAGCGGGGTGATGGGATTCGGTCCGGAACTTAAACCCATTGTCAGGGAAGTTCGGCCTGGTGTTTATTGTGCTGCCCGCTGCAGCGGGATGGGTGTTGCTATTGGAAGCTTGCTGGGTGAGCAAGTAGCTCAATTGGTAATGCCTGATTAAGGGTCTGATTAAGGTCTTGATATATCCCAGACCTACCACTACCCCTGCAAAAACCATTAGTTTTATTTGATTTTTCCTCACTTACTGATAAGTATCAAAAATTGTATTTTTGATAAAATTTTTAGCAATGGATATTTCTTATCTTCTCGGAGCAGCGCTTCTTTTACTAATAATCCTTTTCTTTTTTAATAAAAACTCCGGAAAGGCCGGTGTTTCGTTGGAGGAGCTAAACAGCCTGAAAACTGAAAATGAAGAACTGAAAATACGATGTGCTAAAGCTGAAGAACGGTCAGAGAACTTTAAATCGGAGTCTGAAGATCTAAAATCTCAATTAGTTACTGAACGCCAAAGGTTGGAGGATGCAATGCAATCTCTGGAAGGGACGCGTTCCTATTATAAGGCACAGCAGGAGAAGATTGAAGAACAGAAGCTGGAAATAAAAAACAACCAGGAGAAGTTTAATAAGGATTTTGAGCTGATTGCATCCCGGATACTGGAAGAAAAGACGAACAAATTCACCGAGCAGAACCGTACTAAGCTGGATATACTGTTAAACCCCCTGAAAGAAAATATCAAAGCTTTTGAGGAAAAAGTTGATAAGGTATATAAAGCCGAATCCGATGAACGTAATGTGCTCAAAGGACACATCAGCCAGCTGATGGAGCAGACTAATTTGATGAATCAGGAAACTCAAAACCTGACTAAGGCCCTCAAAGGCGATAACAAAAAGCAGGGAAATTGGGGTGAGATGATACTCGAAAGGGTCCTTGAGCGCTCAGGTTTAATGAAAGACCAGGAGTACCGTGTTCAGGCAAGTCTGCAGGTTTCTGACGGAGCCCGGTTTCAACCGGATGTCGTTATAGACTTACCGGATGATAAACATTTAATCGTTGATGCCAAAGTATCATTGATTGCATACGAGCGGCTGGTTAACTGCGACAGCGCTGAGGACACTGACCTTTTCACGCGCCAGCATATCGCATCGATCAGGAGCCATATAAATGATCTTTCTTCTAAGAATTATAGCGAGCTCTATAATATTAATTCACCCGACTTTGTCATGCTTTTTATCCCTATAGAATCCTGCTTCAGTATTGCTGTTCAGAAAGATGGCGAATTGTTCAATTATGCCTGGGATAAACGGGTAGTAATAGTTAGCCCTTCAACGCTCCTTGCAACGCTGAGAACTATAGCCAGCATCTGGAAACAAGAACGTCAGAACAGGAATGTCATTGAAATAGCGCGTTTAAGCGGAGAAATGTATGATAAGTTCGTAGGTTTTGTCGGGGATATGGACGGTATTGGAAAAAATATAAAACAGAGCCAGGATGCTTACGAACGTGCGCTGAATAAGCTCTCAAATGGCAGAGGCAATTTGACTACAACGGCCGAAAAGATAAAAAAACTTGGGGCTAA
>NZ_JBASJU010000060.1:0-5606 GCF_049655485.1 Daejeonella sp. | reverse complement strand
GATCCCCATTCACTTGCTCAATTTTCTTTAAAAGTTCTTCTTCAGTTATGCTAGTTTCAAAGCGATGAAGTGTAGAGTCGAAACCCACCTTCTCACAATTCTTTATTTTACTTGCAACATAGGTTTCTGAACCTCCATCATGACCAACTAAAATTGCACAAAGATGAGGCTTACGCCCGCTGGTTGATAATATTTGTGCGGCTTCATCCGCAATCTGTAGCTTTAATTTCTCTGAGACAAATTTTCCGTCAAGTAACTGCATGCAATCTAAAAATAGAAGGTTTTCAACATTTCAAGCCTTTTCCACATAATTTATTCGTAAATCGCGAACAGCGAAAGGCGTTAATCTAACTTTAATACAGCCATAAATGCTGTTTGGGGAATTTCTACGTTACCCACCTGGCGCATCCGTTTCTTTCCTTTCTTTTGTTTTTCAAGAAGCTTTCTCTTACGTGAAATATCACCGCCATAACATTTAGCTGTTACGTCTTTCCGAAGGGCTTTAACTGTTTCCCTTGCGATAATCTTCGCACCGATTGATGCCTGTATGATGATCTCAAACTGCTGGCGTGGGATAAGCTCTCTTAATTTTTCACAAATCTTTTTACCGAAATTATAAGAGTTGGTACGGTGAATAAGAGAAGATAAAGCATCAACCGGTTCCGCGTTAAGTAAAATATCCAGCCGGACCAAGTCCGACTGACGGTAACCAATCTGATGGTAGTCAAAGGAGGCATAACCCTTAGAAATAGTTTTCAACCTGTCATAGAAGTCAAAAACGATTTCTCCCATCGGCATCTCAAATATAAGCTCAACGCGATCAGATGTCAGGTAAGATTGGTTGACGATTGTGCCACGCTTTTGAATACAAAGCGACATGATTGGCCCTACGAATTCCGACTTGGTGATAATGTTAGCTTTAATGAAAGGTTCTTCAACATGCTCAAGTTTACTTGGATCTGGAAGATCGGAGGGGTTGTGCACATCGATTTCATCGCCTTTGGAAGTGAAGGCTTTATAAGAAACGTTAGGGACAGTAGTAATAACTGTCATGTCGAATTCCCGTTCTAGCCGCTCCTGTATAATCTCCATATGGAGCATGCCGAGAAATCCACATCGGAATCCAAACCCTAATGCAGCAGATGATTCAGGTTCGAACACGATCGAAGCATCGTTTAGCTGCAGTTTATGCATGCTCTCGCGAAGTTCTTCATATTCATCGGTATCGACTGGATAAATACCAGCAAAAACCATTGGCTTCACTTCTTCAAAACCCTTTATAGGTTCTTTGCTTGGTTTGTCCTTATGCGTGATGGTATCTCCAACTTTAACCTCTCTTGCTTCTTTAATCCCTGAGATGATGTAACCCACATCTCCGGTTTTAATCACATCTTTCGGCTTTTGAGTTAGTTTTAATGTGCCCACCTCTTCCGCAATGTAATCCTTATCCGTTGCCACGAATTTTACTCTGTCGCCCTTCCGGATCTCACCATTTAATACTTTAAAGTATGCGACAATTCCACGGAAAGAGTTATAAACCGAATCAAAGATCAACGCTTGCAGTTCCCCGTCTGGATTCCCTTTTGGAGCTGGAACTCTTTCGACAATTGCGCGCAAAATATCATGCACGCCAAGTCCAGTCTTCCCAGAGGCAGGTATTATTTCATCTCGTTTGCAACCGATGAGCTCGATGATCTGATCTTTCACTTCTTCCGGCATAGCACCGGGAAGATCCATTTTATTAAGAATTGGAATGATCTCCAAATCATGCTCCAAAGCCAGGTAAAGGTTAGATATGGTTTGCGCCTGGATTCCCTGAGAAGCATCGACAATTAATAGTGCCCCTTCACAGGCAGCTATAGATCTGGAAACTTCATAAGAAAAATCCACATGACCGGGAGTATCGATCAGATTCAGAACATAAGGCTGTCCATTTTGGATATAATCCATCTGGATTGCATGGCTTTTAATCGTGATCCCACGTTCCCGTTCCAGGTCCATGTCGTCAAGCAACTGAGCCTGCGACTCACGCTGTGTGATTGTATTTGTGTATTCCAGAAGACGGTCTGCTAATGTGCTTTTACCGTGATCTATATGTGCTATAATGCAGAAATTCCGTATATGCTTCATTGATCCGCAAATATAGCTTTTTGAGTTGGAAGTGTAGAGTTGAATTTGATTCTCCACTCTCCACTCTCCAAATGTATTTTTTCACATTCCCTTCCCTCCAATAAATCTTTTAACTATTTTAGGCAAGAACCACCTAATAAAATAGTATTTATGACGATTGGTATTTTGTGCGAACCTTCACCCGAGACAAGGGTTTCTTTACTTCCCGAACATGTTGCCTTTCTCAGAAAGCAAAATATAGATGTGCTTTGCGAATCAAACGCGGGCAGCAAAGCATTTGCGCTTGATACGGTTTATGAGCAACAAGAAGCAAGGGTCGTGTCCAGGGAAGTCGTTCTTAAATCGGCCGATGTACTTCTATCTATTCATCCTTTAACATCTGAGGATTTACAAAACATAAATAAATCAGCTGTAATCTTGGGGATGTATAGTCCACTTTCACAAGCACAATTGATTCATGATTGGGCTGAAAGAGGATTAACCACTTTTAGCATGGACATGCTTCCAAGAACTACACGTGCCCAGAGCATGGATGTATTGAGCTCGCAGGCCAATATAGCCGGATATAAGGCTGTGTTGCTTGCCGCGATGCAATTGCCCAAATATTTTCCGATGTTCATGACTGCTGCAGGTAGTATCGCGCCAGCTAAAGTAATGATATTGGGAGCTGGTGTTGCCGGACTCCAGGCCATCGCCACAGCGAAAAGATTAGGCGCAGTAGTGGAAGTATTCGATACCCGCCCGGCAGTAAAGGAAGAGGTGATGAGCCTCGGTGCCAAGTTTATTGAAGTCGAAGGAGCACAAGATGCCTCAGGAGCAGGAGGATATGCCGTAGAGCAAACCGAGGAATACAAACAGAAGCAACAGCAGAGAATTGCAGAAGTAGCAGCTAAAGCCGACGTGATTATCACTACCGCTCAGATTCCTGGAAGGAAAGCACCAATTCTTCTTCCGGATAGTGTGCTTGATTCTATGAAAACAGGCTCACTAATCATTGACCTTGCTTCATCCACGGGAGGAAATACTGAACAGACAAAGAATCTGGAAACAGTGGTCTATAAAAACGTCACTATTATAGGGAACTCCAATCTTCAGGGAACGATGCCGGCTGACGCCAGTAAACTTTACGGAAAGAATATCTTAAACTTTCTGCAGCTGATAATTGGCAAGGAAGGAGAACTGAATCTAAATTTTGAAGATGATTTGGTAAAAGGGGCATGCATCACTCATAATGGAGAGGTGTGCAATGAGAGAGTCAAAGAATTACCGTCATTGTGAGCGAAGCGTGACAAACGAATTAAGAATTACGAAAGAAGTACAACGTCATTGTGAGCGAAGCGTGACAAACGAATTACGAATTATGAACAAAGTACATCGCCATTGTGAGCGAATCGCCACAAACGAATTACGATATTCTAACAACCAACAACCAACAACCAACAACCAACAACCAACAGCCAACAACCAAAAAACATGGAATTAGCCCTAGACTGGATCACCTATCATCAGCAAATGATATATATAGTAATACTGAGCGTTTTCCTTGGTATTGAAGTTATTGGCAGAGTACCAAGTGTTCTCCATACACCTCTGATGAGTGGTGCGAACGCCATACATGGCGTGGTAATAATCGGGGCTATCATTGTCATGGGGAAAGCTGAGGAAGGAAATTATATGGCTTTGGTTCTGGGCTTCCTTGCGGTGATACTGGGTACCTTAAATGTCGTCGGCGGCTTCGTGGTAACCGACCGGATGCTAGAAATGTTTAAAAAGAAGAAGTGATATAAAACAAATTTCTTTCGTCAGGAAAATTCAAAACTTTTAAATATCTCTAATGGAATTAAACATACTCACTATTTGTTATCTGATCGGATCAATAACCTTTATCACTGGTTTGAAAATGCTGAGCCATCCAGAGACGGCCCGGAAGGGAAACCTAATCGCCGCGGCAGGGATGGCAATTGCAATTTTCGGAACAATCTTTCTTTATGAAGAATCAGGTGTTAAACTTGGTAATTATATCTGGATTTTTGCCGCCCTGTTGATTGGTACTGCGCTGGGTACATTGGCCGCCAAAAAAGTGAAAATGACAGCAATGCCAGAGATGGTTAGCTTATTCAATGGTATGGGAGGAGCCTGTGCAGCTTTGATCTCAATTGTTGAATTTGATCATTTAATGCATCAAGTTGATCAGGAACAGGCCGCAAGTGGAGGTACACTGCTCATTATTTTCGCTGGGCTTATCATCGGAACAATTTCTTTTGCAGGCAGTATGGTTGCATGGGGAAAGCTGAATGGAAGTATTAAGGATTTTTCATTCAATGGACAGCACATTGTCAACCTCATTATTTTCGCAGTGATCATAGGCCTTTCGGCTTATTTGATCATCTCCGGCGATCCAGCTGCTGCAAGCTTATTCTACGTAATATTTGTTTTGTCCATTATCTACGGCTTATTTTTCGTCCTACCAATCGGAGGAGCGGATATGCCCGTTGTGATCTCCTTATTAAACTCCTTTACGGGAGTTGCCGCTGCATTCGGAGGATTCCTATATAATAATCCCGTGATGCTTACGGGCGGTATTCTTGTGGGCTCGGCCGGAACCATTCTGACTATTTTGATGTGCAAAGCGATGAACAGGCCTCTTAGCAATGTGTTAATTGGGTCTTTTGGCGGTGGGGCATCTGGAGCAGGCGGAAGTAAGGATCAGGGTGCATATAAAGAAATTAGTATAAGCGACTCGGCAGTAGTAATGAGCTATGCGAAGAAAGTGATGATAGTTCCAGGTTATGGCCTGGCGGTAGCCCAGGCCCAGCATGTGTGTCATGAACTTGAAAAGCTTCTAATAGACAAAGGGGTGGAGGTACGCTATGCCATCCATCCGGTTGCGGGACGTATGCCGGGACACATGAACGTCCTTCTTGCTGAAGCTGATGTTGACTATGGAAGTTTGCTTGAAATGGAACATGCTAATGAGGAGTTTCCAACAACCGACGTAGTCCTGATACTCGGTGCTAATGATGTAGTAAACCCTGCTGCCAAGTCGGATACCTCATCGCCAATTTACGGCATGCCGGTTTTAGATGTTGAACTCGCTAAGCTTGTCATTATTAATAAACGAAGCATGAACCCGGGATACGCTGGAATTGAAAATGAACTTTTCTTTCAGCCCAAATCTTCGATGTTGTTTGGTGATGCGAAGTCGGTTTTGCAGGCTTTGGTTACTGAGATTAAAACGCTCTAAGAAAGTTGTACATTATACGTTTTACGTTGCATAACGTATAACCTATCACACCAGACTTATAAAACATTGTGAAGGTCTTAACATGTGCTTAACGTATAGATTATCGCACCAGACGTATAACGTACACCTAAAACTCCTACTCCGCTCTCTTCAGCCCGTACTTCTCAATCTTACTGTACAAATGGCTCCTCTGAATATCTATATCATCGGCTGTTTTTGATACATTCCAGTT
>NZ_JBASJU010000059.1:0-4523 GCF_049655485.1 Daejeonella sp. | reverse complement strand
GATCTATCCCTTGCAAATTTGCTGTTAGTGGTTCGAGCGAAGCTAACTTGTCTATAGACGAAGGTTTGAATGCCTGGCTTTCCTGATCTTTTTCACAACTGCCCATAAATACAATCATTAGCATTGCAATGATTGGGCTTACTGTTCTATTTTTCATTTTTGTTATGTAGAGGTGACATCATTATCACATAACAAAGGTGATCCGTTTAAAATTGACTACTGTTGCGTAATTCTGAAAAATAGTTGCGTAATTCACACATTTTAAATGTAGGAAAATAGAGCAATCACATTCTCTCCATATACCAATTCAACTCCTTTTCCATTTTCTTGTAATGAAGAATAGTTTCAATAATTTTTTGCAAGCGCATAAAAGCCGTTTCACTTTTTACAATGTAATCGAATGCCTGATGATGCATGCAATTTACAGCAACCTCGATACTATCCTGAGAGGAAAGCATTACCACAGGAATACTAGGATGGGATAAGTTTATTTTATCCAATGTCTCAATTCCATTAATCGCAGTTTTATCGATGCCATCAAGGTGATAATCTAAAATAATTACATCTGGGGAATGCGATAAATTCTCAATGCAAAGCTCGCCAGTTCTGAATGTTTCAATTATAAAATTTCCGTTCTGAGTAAATTCTATCTCTAAAGACTTTAAAAACAATGCATCGTCATCTACGAGGAAAAGTCTAATCATTTTATCTTTTTTCATCAATTCTGGTTTTTTATTTTAGTATACTCTTCTTTTAATTCTTCACAAGCCCTGGCACACACATTCTCCAACTGCAATATCATCTCCAACAACTCTTGTCTATTTAGTAAACCTGTGCCAACTTTTATAGAAGAAGACGTGTGGATGAATTTATCTTTCCCTCCATTTCCAGCCAAGGATGCCTGGCGTGCATATTCATGAATCTTTTTTGCCATATTTTCAAAATCTGAGCTAATTCCCATTATCGAAAACGATGGGATCATTTTATGAACTGCTGATTGTAATAGATTCCAATCTTCATCCAACAAACTTTGTTTCATCGCATTAACTATAGGAGGGGTTTGATCCACATAAAGTAAAATCATTTCCATCATCAATTTTGGATTGGATTTTGTCCGTCGAATTAAATACTCCAGATTAGTAGTCTTTGGGCGTTCGGCAATGCTATCATCGTCCTGGCCAAATAATTCATTCCGTAAAGCCATTGCATTGTAATCACCCGCCAGGGCTGGCTTCTTGAAAAATCCAACTATTTTACTGTACAATAATCTTTCGTCTACTGGTTTAGCGATATAATCATTCATGCCAACCGCATTGCATTTTGCTAAATCCACTGTGGTTACGTCAGCAGTTAATGCGATAATCGGAATCTTAGAATTCAATTTACTACGAATATATTCTGTGGCTTCAAACCCGTTCATTTCGGGCATCTGCAAATCCATTAAAATGATATCATATGGTTTTCCTGGCCCATATGGACCAGCCTGTGACAATTTTTCAATGGCAATCTTGCCATTGGGTGCAATGTCGCTTTCAAATCCAAAATCGTCCAATAGGGTCTTCATCAGCAATTGGTTAAGAGCAATATCTTCCACGACCAATACTTTTATATTTTTTATTTCCTTGTCCAATTCAATTATTCCACTATCCGACTCTGCTTCCGCTTTGGTTTTTTGAAAACTTAAAATGAAACTAAAAGTTGAGCCAACATCCAACATGCTCTCAACATGAATGCTGCCACCCTGTTGCTCTACTAATTGTTTGACAATAGCCAGCCCTAGTCCGGTTCCTCCAAACAACCTCGAAGTACCACTTGAGGCTTGCTGAAAGTTTTCAAAGATGCGTTCCAGGGTACTTTCAGCTATGCCAATTCCCGTGTCTGTTACCGCGAATTTAATTATTGCATTACCTTGATTGTCATCTTCTATTTGAGTTACACTAACAGTGATCTTTCCCTTTGATGTAAATTTTACGGCATTACTTACCAGATTTAAAATGATCTGATGCAAACGCACGGGGTCGCCAACTAATACCTCAGGGATGCGGCTATCATATTCTTTAACAAGCGCTAAATTCTTTTCATGAATTTTGGTCTCAAACAAATGCAACATAGATGAAATAGATGCAGCCAATTTGAAAGGTGTTTTTTCAAACGACATTTTACCAGCATCAACTTTTGCAAGATCAAGTATATCGTTAATAAGTACGATGAGTGCATCTCCACTTATTTTAATCGCGGTTAAATACTCCTGCTGTTTAGCCGATAAATTTGTTTTTAACATGACTTTCGTAAAACCAATAATTGCATTCATAGGGGTGCGTATTTCGTGGCTCATGTTTGATAAAAACTGCTGCTTAGCTTTAACCGCATCCTCTGCGATCTGCGTGGCACTTTCTGCTTTGCTTTTTGCTACTTCGGCAATTTCTGTGGCTGTTTCAGCAAATTCCTTCGCTTCGGTCAATTCTGTTGCAATCTTTTTTTGTTCAGTAACATCCCTGGCAACAATAACAACCCCCAGAACATTTCCTAAATCATCTTTATAAACTGATCCATTGAATAATACATCAGTCAGCTTACCATCTTTATGTCGTATTGTAAGAGGAGAATCTGCAACGGACCCTTTTGCAAATACTTTCTGATATACTTCGCGGGCTTTTTGGGATTCGGTGAAATAATCAAAGAAGTCGGTACCGGTGAGTTTCTCGCGGGTTATACCTGTAATATTTACAGTTGCCTGATTCATGTCAGTAATCTTACCTTCGGTACTAATTGTAACCAATGGATCAAGGCTCGCCTCAATAAGACTTAACGAATATTGAGATGCTAATTTTGCAGAATAGCTAAACGCTTCTAATTCTTTATTTGCAATTTCACGTTTTTCTTTCTCTTTACTTTGAAAAATAAGTTCTATGTCGGCTATTACCAGTTCGGCCGCACGCTTCTCTTTCTCTCCGGTTTGAAATATAAGTTCTTGATTTGCAATAAATAGTTCGGCCGCCCTTTTTTCTTTTTCATCATTTTGGAAAGCAAGCTCTTTGTTTGCAATAATCAGCTCTTCCGCTCGCTTTTCTTTCTCATCGTTCTGGAAGGCTAGTTCCATATTGGCTACTATCAGCTCCTGAGCCCGCTTTTCTTTCTCATCATTCTGGAAAGCAAGCTCTTTGTTTGCAATGATCAGCTCTTGCGCACGCTTTTCTTTCTCATCGTTTTGAAAGGCAAGTTCTTTGTTAGCGATTTTCAACTCATCCGCCCGCTTTTCTTTCTCATCGTTTTGAAAAACTAATTCGTTATTGGCTATACTTAATTCTGCGGCGCGCTTTTCTTTTTCCGCGTTTTGAAACACCAACTCTTTGTTGGCAATGATCAGCTCTGCGGCACGTTTTTCTTTCTCATCGTTCTGGAATACTAATTCTTTGTTGGCAATTATTAACTCTGCTGCGCGCTTTTCTTTCTCTTCATCCTGAAAGGCTAGTTCTATGTTGGCAATGCCTAACTCTGCAGCGCGCTTTCCCTTTTCTTCATCTTGAAAAGCAAGTTCTATATTGGCAATAATGAGTTCATCCGCTCGCTTTTCCTTCTCTTCGTCCTGGAAAGCAAGTTCTTTATTAGCAATTATTAGTTCATCTGCCCGTTTTTCCTTTTCCTCATCCTGAAATACAAGTTCTTTATTTGCTATACCTAATTCTGCCGCACGCTTTACCTTCTCCTGCTTTTGGAACACAAGCTCTTTATGAGCGCTAATCAGCTCATTTCTAAGTTTTTCCTTCTCTTCTTTTTGGAACGCGAGTTCCATGCGAGCGATAAATAATTCATCCACTCGCGTTTTCTTTATATTCCCCATACCTTATCCTACAACCGCCTTTTTATTTATTGCTTTCGTTTTACAGCTTTTCTGCAAAACCTATGTTTCATTAAATATTTATCATACAACGAATTTCATGTTATCGAATAATCCTAATTATAGGATGTCTACACTTCAATGGACTTATCGATTTTTAAATAATAGTATTATTCAGACCTGACTCTTCCGCCCTCTGAACAAAAATTAAATTTGAACCTACTTCTTCAATAGGACTTCGTCTCTTGTTTTTCAATTGTTTAAAGTGCGAAGGTGAAAGTCCGGTTACCTTTTTAAATTGATTGGATAAATGAGCAACGCTATTGTAATTCATCTTCCATGCTATTTCTGTAATATTCAATTCGTCATAAATGATGAGTTCTTTAATACGTTCGATTTTATGTGAGATGATGAATTTTTCGATTGTAGTTCCTTGTACTTCAGAAAATAAATTAGCCAGATAGGTGTAATCATGATCTAATTTTTTGCTTAAAAAATTAGAAAAGTTTGTTTTGGTTACTTCATCTGTATGATGTACCATCTCAACTATAGTATTCTTTATTCTTTCAATCAGTACAGATCTTTTATCGTCCATTAGCTCCAGTCCTGATTCGAATAAGGCTGCCTTTACTTCGTTGCGTTGTTCCGTAGAAAGATTTTCCATTATTTCTACCTCACCTAATTC
>NZ_JBASJU010000058.1:0-1588 GCF_049655485.1 Daejeonella sp. | reverse complement strand
CTCTTGCACCTAATCCGAATCCACTTGATAATGCAATTTGAGGATAAAGTGCAACACCGCTATAACCTCCATTGTCCTCTGGCAACGTATAGTCGGCGAGATTTAATCCCAACTTGAACCCATCAGTTAGCTGGTAAGCAGTGGTTAAGTCCAGAATTGTTCCAGATCCGTAGGTTGCCGCGCCTCCTCCGCCCCTTCCTGAAAGAACATTTAGATAAGCAGTCCATCCTTCGGCAGGGCTTAAAGATAGTTGGGCGCCGAAATGTGAGACCCCATTTATATCCTGAAAAGTATTCCAGTCACTAAATAACCCAACCATTAACCCTACTTTATCAGTAAAGGCGAAATTGGCTTTAACACCTGCATTCTGGAAAGGTCCATTGGTAAATAGATACGAAGTTGAATAATTAAAATTCCCTACTGGAGAGATCACTTCATATCCTACAAAAGTACTCATATAACCTGCGGTCATTGAAAACGCGTCGTTAAATTTATAGGATCCGTAAAGATTTTGAATATTGAAGCTATTGGTTGTATTACTCACATCTCCTGTAGGTATAGATTGATATTGCCCACGAGGACCAAAAGAAATGTCTCCTACAAAAGATGCCTTTCCTGCAGATTTCCTGAGAATTACATTTAGCATTCCTAATGAAATCGAATTCTGGTCTGTTGCGAAACTGGTAGATATATTTGAACTTCCACTTGTAGCTTTAAAATCTGAAAAGTCATATTTGTAATACAAATCCCCGGAGCCGGATATTTCTAAAGGAGCGCTTCGTGGCGCGTCCTGCCCGAAGGACTCCGATATTAAGGTCATAGTTACTAAAATCGCTAAAGCTAGATTGTAAAATTTTTTCATGATTGTTGGTTTTTAAGGTTTATAAAAGATCCATATCGCAATGGCTTACCATAATTGATTTACGTGGAGTTTTCAAATTAAAAAGTGATTTTTGGATATATCCAAGGGAATAATAATCTTATTTAATCCAATTTTTATATAAAATCATCTTTAAGTCAGATATATTCACGTAATATCGCCATTATTATATATAATTATAGCTAAAAAGATAAAATATGTAAAAAATAATCAATCTTATCTCGTTTTTTTAATCATAATTGCTAAATATATAATTTTTCTAGATCTTTTAAAAGTTTTGTTATCTATTATTCAAACCTTTCGCTAATTTATATTGGCTATTGTACTTTCACAATACAACTTTTAAACATAATACTAAAAACCAATTAAAATATATTAATATTCTGAATAAAATAAGGCATTATTCCCATTTAACTAGAATAATTAGCCGTAAATAACATATTTATCTACATCGATGGAGAAATAGGCACCTAAATCGTGATTTTTAGTTGAAAAATTAAATGATTTTTCAACTAAATGGATGCAAATTAAAGAAACCGTGTTATGGCATTTCTATCTTCAGGAAAATCTTGATAAAGGAATGCGGGAAGTCTCTGCGGCAGAGACATTAAGGGAGAGTGAGCCTTTAGGTCAAATAAAAAATGCGGCAATAACCTTATTGAAGTTAATTCCGTTGATACATAAATAATATTAGGAAATATTACAACC
>NZ_JBASJU010000057.1:0-1699 GCF_049655485.1 Daejeonella sp. | reverse complement strand
GCTGCCAATGAAATAAATACAGCATCGGGCAATATTTTGCCTCGCTCAATAAGCGAATATTTAGTCTGTGAAATATCCATTTTATTTGAAATCCACTCCTGACTAATTCCCCTGCTTACACGAATTTTACGGAGGTTCTCTCCAAAGTTGAAAATTTCCATTTTGTTCAGTTTAAATGAGTTTAAAAGGAAAATGCTTATGAGAACAGAAATTTGAAAGGCGAATATCAGACTGAAACAGTATCTGTTAAATATTTCATGTCGATTACATACTGAGCCATAGGAGATTGATGGCCAATATAATCGTTGATTTCCGGCGAATCCAAAGGAACAAGATCAAGAGCATGCTCCAGGGTTTTAAGTGGAATAAGTTCAACCGTTCGGTGATAATTTGGTTTATCATCTTTTGGTGTCATCTGGACACAGGTGTAGCCTTTAGCTTTCAATATAGCTATGACCTCAGGGCTGATTTCAGTAAAAGAATTTTTCATCTTGTCGTTCTAATTTAAGAATAATTAGGGAATAGGCTTGGTTAAGTCCCAGCTTCCCTCACAATTTTTGCAGTCGATGACATTGTCGGTTGCTTTGGGATTTAAAGGTCTTATATCGTCTTTTTGGCATGACGCTAGAACAATAAAAATAAATGCGAGTATTAATAGGTTAATATTTTTCATGCTTATTTAATTAGAGGATTAGAAAAAGTAAAAGCTTCCAATTGGAAGCTTTTAGAGGTTTAATGTGCTACAGATGGAGTAAAAATGTTAGTTACTGTAGTTGTGATGATAACGGTAGGATCCAACACTAAGTGAGTTTGTACCTTAGTTTTACCAAACTTAAAGCGATCTCTCTTTTTGAGTAGTGTGGATTGGTTTCTTAATGTTTTCATAATTTTCTATATTTAATATAAAGTAGCGCTCTCTACTTTTCAATACCAAATCTTTTACACCAACGTGGTAAACTGCGTGATGAAGACGTCTCCATGCGTGATCTAACTCTAGGTTCATCCTCCCAAAGGAGGGTGACATTATATTACCATGTCATCGCTTGGGTAGTATTTATTGCTTATGAGATAGTATTATCTGCAGAAATACGAGGAATTTATAATCATCCTTGGGATTATCTTTTCCGATATCCACTGTATGTCATGTTGTTTTACGTTCATTGTTTTTTCGTTCTCGGTCAAAATTTACCTAGGACAGTGGCTGATTACGTCAAACTTCTGATTTACTTGACACTTGAAATGGTATTATATTATGGAGCCAACGTGGCAATAAACGAGTTCCTCGTTTACTCAGAAATACCTGTAAATATCGTCGACACCTATTCTAAGCTATTTTTCCTGGCTACCCTATACCGATTTATCTATATTGCTGGCTTAAGCACTGCTTTCCATATTGCTTTAAATCTTCTCAAAAGTCAAAGACGCAACCACCACATTGCTACAGAGAAACTTATTGCTGAAAAAGAAAACGAATCCCTTCGAACGGAATTGGTCTCTGCCCAGTTGTCCCTACTTCGCTCCCGGGTGAATCCCCACTTTCTATTCAATACCTTAAACTCTGTTTATAACCGCATCCGTAAAAATGACCCTAACAGCGCGGAGTATGTGATGGCCCTTGCCGAACTGATGCGATATGCCTTCCAACCGGAAGCTGCTGGAGATGAAGTGCCCCTTGAAGACGAACTGGAGCATATTTCTT
>NZ_JBASJU010000056.1:0-2103 GCF_049655485.1 Daejeonella sp. | reverse complement strand
GTATTTAAGGTCTTCGCTTTCTTCAGCTTTCAGCTTTCCACTTTCAGCTCTCCCCACTGTGTTTGGTAAATACTGTTCCCCTCCAAGACTCCTTTTATCTAATTCCCATTCAAATGTATCTCGTTTTTTATCGACGAGAATAGGCATCAGAAGTTTCACAAAGTCCGGACTCCATACCAGTTCTGTCCATGAAGGATCAAAGCGGGAGTAGAAGGTGTACAAAGCATTATCATTGGTTTTTTTGAGATCAAGGAGAGCATTCCCGAAGCCGTCTTCCCAGATCGCAAACGCATTTGCCTTGTCGGGATAGCTGATCCTTTTATGTACGGGGATATTTCCGGTTTGCATATCGCCAGCGCCCTTGGTCATCTTTAGCCAGGTATTGGCAGGGATTGCTTTGCCTTTGGCGTATTGGAAGACTGTGGTTCCGGGCTTAATATTTCCCGGAAGGGTTTTGTCTGATAGCCAGAAAAGAACCTCTTGTTCTGAAGAGGGACCAACAATTTTTATTTTCCGGGAAGTATATTTTTGAATGGCGCTGATAGCGGCGCGAAGATATCCCGCGTCGTTTGGAAAACCTTGCGCATTAATCGCAATAGTCAGTGTGCTGGTGTCGGCAATCACTGTTTGCTCTTTTAATTTCACTTGCGGCTGACCGTTTGCAATGCTGGTTTGGACACCGGCGCTTTCATCTCCCGGACTGATGTCAAGCGTTTGAATTACTGTCCCACCGGGGTTGCTTTCCGAAACAATTGCCCTTATGTTACCAGTAGAGCTAAGGTAGGAATGATCGATCCATTTCGATGTGGAATCAGCAGGTGTGAAGGTTTTCCAGTTTAAAGCGGTGGCAGTTGAAGGCCGTGGCCCCATGAATCTGCTGGCACGGTCAGTAGTATAAATAAATGCTTTGGAGCCTTGCGGGATTTGTTTATCTAATAATCTGACAAGTGACCAGTAAGAAAGCTTCTCAGATGTATCGGCTGCTGTGGAGTCCTGAAGTATTTCTTCGAGTCCGGTCTCTGTAAAGCCTGGTTCAAAAAGGTGCAGTTCTTTTCCAGCGGCGGCCAGGGAATCTATTTCGCTCTTAAAGTTGTTATAAGTCTCCCTGAAACTATCCTTTTCAATCAGGATCCAGTCTTTATTTTCCTGCGCGGTATTCAGGCTTTTCCAGACTGGTTCGGCGAGTAAAAGTGACACCAGGATAATCAGAAGGCATCTTAAAAAAAGCAGGAGAAGCTCCATCAGCTTCAGGCTTCGCGAATTCTGTCGTGAGCTTTCGCCCATCAGGGTGATGCTTCCGACTTTTAATGTTTTGCCGGTCTTGATATTCCACAGGTGAATGATCAGGGGAATGAGAATTCCGCTGATGCCAAAAAGCCATATAGGATTGAGAAGCTGCAGCATTTAACCTCTCACTTTATTTCGTTGGTTCAGGAAATCGCGTAAAGCCTGATCAGGTAATTCATCCATCGCAATCATGCGGTAGTGAATATGTCGGTCGAGCATTTCGGTGCGGATAGCGCTTAAATGCAGGGCCATATTTTCCTGGTATTGCTTGCGGGATGTACCGGCATCAATCTTTACGGTCTCGCCGGTTTCAAGGTCCTCAAGCACAGAAAAGCCTTTGAAATCAAGATCCAGCTCGTTCCTTCCCATCAGGTGAAAAACGATCACTTCATTTTTCAATGCGGTTAGTGTATCCAGAAGGTCGAGGATTTCGGTTTTCTCCTGATAGAGGTCTGTGATAAATATCAACAGTTCCTTCTTCCGCGAGCCGGTGTAAATATCTTTATAATTGACAGGCTTAGTAAAATGTCCGCCAGCCTTGATGCTTTCCAGATGATAGAAAAGTCGGTTAAGATGCTGGAAATCTTGACGGGAAGCCAGCGTGAACAAACCGCCATCCTGAAATACATATAATCCTGTCGCATCACCCTGGGAATTGGCCAGATATGCCAAGGCAGCAGCGAGGTAGCGGGCATAATCTATTTTTTTATAAACCCCATCCTGGTGATCCATTGAGCCGCTTGCATCAATCAAAAATCTTACGGAAATATTCGTTTCTATTTCGGATTCGCGGATGTAATAGCGGTCGGAACGCCC
>NZ_JBASJU010000055.1:0-11867 GCF_049655485.1 Daejeonella sp. | reverse complement strand
GAAAGGAGCTGACACTTGCACTGATCGCTCATATACTTTCGGTTAACGAAAGCAAAGCAACAGCGGAGGATATCAAAGGACTAATGAAATATTTATTAGGAGATGAAATCTCAAAAAAGCTGTCAATCACATCTCCAAAATTGCCTGCATATAAAATCGTACTCATCCGCTTACTGGGAGCATTTAAAAGTATAAAACCTACAGGCGACCTGAGGTTAAAATATAAGCAGGCCTATTCATAATTTAAGCTGCGGAGTCCTGATTTAAAACAGTACGCATGATCTATATTTCAACAATTAAAATTTGGTTATGAAATCGTACCAACTAATTCACGAACTCATCAGTCTGGTAGAAAGGCAGGAGAATGAGAATCCCGGTAAAGAAATCTCTCTTGCAGAATTTTCAGGATTTCTATCAAATAACATCGCTGAGGAAGAGATCACGGCATTAAGCGAGGATGTACGATTTGGAAAAAATGAAGCTCCAGCCCAGGATTTAGCGTACCAGCTGGATAACAGCATCGGAAGATTATTTGTATATATGAGTCGTTATGCGAAGTCTTATATTAAGAAAGCCCTGGATGGCACAGCGATCCAAAGTGCAGAAGAATTTACCGCTTTGTCGATTCTATTGACCCATGATCACCTGAGTAAAAGCGAGCTTATCAGCAATAATTTACAGGAGAAAACGTCGGGTACTGAGGTGATTAGACGGCTTATAGCAGGGGGACTTATGAGTCAGGCAGATGATCTAAAGGACAAGCGTAGTAAAAATGTGGCTATTACACCTTTAGGCAGGGAAGTGCTTTTCGATATATTCGTGGATATGAACCAGGTTGGAAAGATGATCACTGGAAATTTAACGGAATCCGAGAAGTTGGCACTTTATCATCTTCTGCAAAAATTAGAGAACTTCCACCTCGATCATTTCAGGAAGAAAACGATCAGTTCAAAAGCTGATCTTCTGAGTTTTGCTGACAATATCCAAGCCTCCGTTTAGTCGTAGGTCAAAAACAACGATTTCCGTTCTATATGTTCCAAATTTCGGGTCCGGTGCCCTTTGCCTGTGATGTCCTCAACCTGAAGAATTTCGCCGGCACCAAAGGTTCGTTTTTCTCCCAGCGAAGTTTCTATCTCAATTCTCCCATCCAGTAGTATAATAAACTGCTTTGCAGGCGCATTGTGGAAATCATAGTCGTATGATGGAACGACTTTTCTAAAAATCAGGTTCTGAACTTTGAAGTTTTCAGAAAGATAACCAATAGTTCCCCCGGGGTGCAGGGGTATAGTTATTTCTTCGAAATTTGACTCGCCCTTTAAGTCGGTATAGATTCGTGTAATGTTGAATTCCTCCATAATTGATTAGCTCAATACCAGTTCATTGGTAAGTTTGAGTTCTTCCGGCTGAATGGTATGTGCCCTGCCATTATAAACCTTCAAAGTAACTTTTGCATGAAGCTGCTCTATGATCTTCACACTTTCTTTCACCCGGCTCAGCGGAACATGCGGGTCGGGGTTCCCCGTGGTGATAAGAACCGGAGTGTTTGAGAAGTCGCCTTTATAATTGCCGGGATTCAATTCCTCTCCAATTAATCCCCCGGTGAATGCGACTACGCCTCCATACTCAGCAGCATTACGCGTTGCATATTCCAGTGCAAGGCACGCTCCCTGGGAAAAACCAAGGAAATAAATCTTATTTAGAGGAATCCCCCCTGACACGATTTCTTTCACCAAATCATCAATCACCTGTAGCGCAGAATCCAAAGACGGCTGGTTTTGATCTGCCGGCACGAGGAAACTGTAAGGGTACCAGCTATGGTTTGTAGCCTGAGGAGCCAGTATCGCAGCATCAGTCAAGTCAAGATGACTCTGCAGGCTCATAATGCTTTGCGCGTTAGCGCCTCGTCCATGAATCATGATTATCGCCTTTTTCGCTTGGTCAAGCGCAAGCCCGCCTGCTAAAATATCTTTGGTGTGCGTATACATCTCTTAATCTAATACAGCTAAACGTTTACTGATATCTTCTCTATGGCTTTCATATTGAGCAGGTAGTTTCAATCCGCTACCCAGTTCCTCTACCGATTCATCAATGGAAAACCCAGGATTGTCTGTTGCTATCTCGAATAAAACCCCTCCAGGTTCCCGGAAATACAAAGAATAGAAATAGTTTCGATCTATCTTTTCTGTGATTTGTAAACCAGCAGCGATTACTTTATCCCTGAACTCCATCAAAGCTTGCTCATCCTTTACTCTGAAGGCCACGTGATGCACCGAACCAGCGGCGACGTGACCAACACTCTCGCCGGGTGCTTCTACCAGGTCGACAATATTTGCTGTGCTCACAGCATCCGTTACAAAACGGTGCCTGTTTACATGGCTTTCCTGAAGTTTATAACCAAAAATATCGGTCAGCACCTTAGCAGTACCTTCCATTTTATTTGTAGTGATACTTACATTGTGGAATCCTTTCAAAGCATGTTCCGCCGTAACGGAATCAGTTTCCCATGGAAGCCTGGTATCTTCATTCTTCGAAGTAATGAGTTCAAACTTCAAACCATCCGGATCAAGGAAGGTTAAATATTGCTCGCTGAACTTCTCGGAAACCTTGTTATAAATCACATTATGTTTCTCGAAGCGTTCCAGCCAGAATCCAAGGCTGTTTTGTGGAACGGAATATCCTATTTCGGTGACCTGGCGCGTTCCGCGACGGCCGGACTGCATCCCTTCCCAGGGAAAGAAAGTTAGGATTGAACCGGGCGTACCTACCTTATCACCAAAGTAGAAATGGTAGGTGTATGGGTCGTCGAAATTCACTGTTTTTTTAACCAGGCGCAAGCCCAAAACATTAGTATAAAAATTATAGTTCAGTTTTGCTTCACCAGCTATCGCTGTGATATGGTGAAGGCCTAATATTCTATTTTCCATTTTGTATTGTGTTTCCTGTACAATGGTACAAATTTACGGAGTTCGACAAACCTGGCTCTTGATGTAGGATAAGAACTTAATCTTTCTTTAAAAGTTTCGATTTGATCCGGCTCAATGATTCCGGTGTGATGCCCAGGTACGACGCGATCTGTTGCTGTGGTACCCTTTGCGGGATAGTGGGGTACTTCTCAAGGAATTCCAGATAGCGTTCTTCCGCGGGGCGGGCAACTGTGGCGTAAAAGCGGTTTTCAAGTACCGAATAGGCTCTTTGAATCATGACTCTGAAAACCCGTTCCAGAGTTGGTACTTCTTTAAAAAGTTGCTCCTTGCTCTCGAAGTCGATCATCAGCACATCTGTATCCTCCATTGTTTCAATAAAAAGATTGGAAGGTTTTTGTTCAGAGAAGCTGCCGATATCACTAATCCACCAGTCTTCAACAGCAAATTGGAGGATGACTTCCTCTCCATCGGCATCTATATAATACTTTTTTACACAGCCTTTTACGATATATGCTTCAAATTTGCAAACCTCGCCCTGCTGTAAAAGGAGGGTTTTCTTTTTGAAGGTTTTGGGTTTAAGCTTTGAGTGGAACTTTTCCAGTTCGGGCAAACTAAAGGGCGCGCATCGGGTGATATGTTTATCTACTTCCTGGAACATATTCAAATATAGAAAATGGCATCAAACCCCTGATCCCGATTACATTAAAACGTCGGATAAGAGCTAGAAATTTTTATTCTTTACGCGCCTAATATTCTTAACAATTCCTCTTTAGAAAACGACTTCACAAAGGCCCCATCTGGCTTGATCAGATCCTTCATCAAAGCCCGTTTAGATTCCTGTAATTTTAATATTTTCTCTTCAACGGTCCCCTCGCATATCAGCCGTACCGCAACGATATGCTTGTCTTGTCCGATACGGTGGCAACGGTCGATAGCCTGGTTTTCCACGGCTGGATTCCACCAGGGATCAACTAAATAGACATAATCTGCTGCAGTTAAATTAAGTCCTGTACCTCCAGCTTTCAGGCTGATAAGAAAAACCCGGATATCAGGATTGTCCTGGAATTCGTTTATCACCTCCTCACGCTTGGTGGTTTTGCCGGTAAGATAGCTGAAGCTGATTTCCCGATCAATCAATTCTTTCTTAATCAGGTCCAGCATGCCTACAAATTGTGAAAAGACCAATATTTTATGGTCGGATCGTTTGTTTTCAATCTGTTCAATGAGGGTATCGATCTTTGCTGAGGATTCACCGGTAAGTTTTCTGTCGGATAGCAATAAGGGCGAATCGCAGATCTGTCGCAGGATCGTTAAGCCTTTCAGGACATTCATCGGGCTTTTCTTCAGTTCCTCATTGTCGGTTGCGGATATAAACTCACGGAATTCTTTCTCATAAGCATCGTATATTTTCTGCTGCTCCGCTTTCATCGTGCAATACAATACCATTTCTGTCTTATCCGGAAGTTCCGCAACAACCTGCTGTTTCGTCCGTCGCAATATGAAAGGTTTGATGATGTGCTGGAGTTCCATCGCCCTGCGGTTATCTTTAAAGCGATCGATAGGCGTGGAGTAAATGTCGCGGAAGTACTGCTTGCTACCCAGTAAGCCCGGGCATGCGAAAGAAAGCTGCCCGTACAGATCGAAGGTATTGTTTTCAATAGGAGTGCCGGTGATCGTTATTTTGTTCCTTGAACTTAACGTGCGTATGGCTTTATAACGCTGGGATTCCGGGTTCTTAATGTTTTGGGATTCGTCAGCGAAAATATAATTGAATTTATATGATTTAAACAGAGTGATGTCTGATAAAAGTGTTCCGTAGGTTGTGAGAATAATCTCATGTTTATCCCAGTCAGCTGCCCCCTTTTTTCTATCAGGCCCATAAACTGTTTTGATTCGTATAGATGGTGCAAACTTTGCGACTTCGGCCTTCCAGTTAAACACCAGTGAAGTGGGTACGATCAGCAGGTTCACATTCTTTTCCACCTTCTTCCGTTGCGATAAAATAAATGCGATGATCTGAAGTGATTTCCCCAAACCCATATCATCTGCCAGGCAGCCACCGAAATTAAAGTCGTCCAGGAAGTTTAGCCAGTCCAGCCCCTTCTTTTGATACGGCCGGAGACTTGCTTTCAAACCCTCGGGGATTTCAACCGGATTGATCTGATCAAAATCGCCGACTTTTTTCCTATACAGGCTAATCTCATTCTTTACTTCTTCGCTCCATAACTTCTCTTCATAATACTTTTCAATTGCCGAGAAATTTGATTTGGGGGTCTGGATTGTTTCATCATCCACTACCTCTCCTGCATTAAAGTAATTGGTGAATTTTTCTAACCATTCTTCGGGCAAAATGCCCTCGGTTCCATCGTCGAGTCTGACAAATTTTGTTTTATTCCGTATAGCCCGATGAATGTTCTTCAGCGCCGCCTTCTTTTTACCGAAACGAACATTAATCACCGTATTGAACCAGTTGATTCCGCTAATTACATGGATAGTGATCTTCGCTTTGTTCGGGTTAAGCTTATTGCCGCTTATCTCATTGAATCCTAAGATGGTGATGTCGTTCCTTTCCCATTCTTCAAATGCATTAAGAAACCATTCTTCTTCCAGGAATCGTTTTTTGTGGAGATAGAAATACTGCAGACCGTTTGTGAGCTGTTCTTCAAAAAAAGGATGCTGTTTTATAAGCAGTGCCGTGAAGGTAATCTCCTCGTGATAGTCACGGTAGATCATGAATTCATTTCCCTTTCGGTCCAGCTGGTATACCTGGCGCTGGGAGCAAACCTGGATTTCTGCTTCACCGTATCGCATTACGGGAAGTATCATTACCTGGCTGCCAAAATCTGAAAGATAGATGATCTTCTCAATGGAGTGTTCGGTCTCGTATTGTTCGAGCTGCTCTGGTGTAGCGGGTTTGATGTATTGGTAGTCTATTGAAATTTTTTCTTCCAGCTTTTCCAGCAACTGCCTTTTAAATTCTTTGTATTGCGATGCATGCACTAGCAAGTTTTCGGCTTTTTTCTTGAGAAGATCAATGAGCGCGAGCAGCTGCAAATTATCGACAAGGAACATCTCATTATTTAACAACAGGAAATAGCTGAACTTTATATCCAACTCCTTCAGTTCAATTTCGCGTTCGCCTATTTGAATACTTAATGATAGTTCATAAAACTGCTCCTTGCGGGATACCCTCAAAACTATTTTGTTCGAAAGTGTCTTTACTGAAACCGGCACAAGGGACGCCGCAGTCAATTTTTCCGAAACTTCGCTATTGTGAAAATAGAATGAGTAGGATAAAGGATTATTTATAATAGCCTGCAAAGCCTTGATATCTTTCGCGTCGGGTTTGTTTTCCAATACATTCTGAAATGCACCGACCCCGGTAAAAAACTTCAGCTCCTGATGGTCTTCCGAAGCCCAGATCACGTCCCGAGGTGATATAAAACTAAGCGGATTCTTAATTTTGCCGTCTTTCGTAAGCTTTGCTTGAAAGATTTCTACCAGCAGGTTTTTATAATATTTATGCTGCTTGAAAATGACGCCAGTAAGCGTTTCCTCTTCGGACAAATGCGGGGCTTCGTCCGCTGTTTCTCTTACCAAAAGATCCTTTAAGATGTTCAGCCCTTCCTTATTGGCAGGGAGCAATCCCGGAAGCTTCGGTTTGATGATGAGTTTCTTCTGCTGATATCCGATCTCAAAAAAGCTTTCCAGATCTGATTCGTTTTCCAGTCCATAGTCCGCGGCAAATCTCTTTAATTTCTCTAACCGGAGCTTTTCATCAAAGAACAAGAGCAGGTCCTTGTTTTTAAGAATAGCAAGAAGTACTTCAGACTGATGTTCGCAAAGCCGGGTTTCTTCTTCCGGACAAGTACAGGAAAGCAGGATCTGAGAACCATTCTGTGTAACCTTCACCGTAGGAAATGCAAGTGTGCCCGATTGCTTTGAAAACAGTCCTTCGTTGATAACAAGTGTTTTGGCCAGAACCTGTTTATAGCCGTGTTCATCCGAATGAATGGAAATCGGGCTGTGCTCCAAAACGAAGTTTAAAGACAAAGTTTCGAAACCATAATCCTCAATTAAGATGTCGTGATCGGGCGAAGAAAAGTCTTTCAATATTGCTTTCAACTTTCCACTCCCAACTTTCCACTCTCCACTCTCAACTCTTCACACTCTGAAATACCGCCGACACATTATAAAGCTCATACCAATCCTGGTGATCCAGGTCTATCGTGAAACTACTTGCGATATTTTTGATCCGCTGTTCATTAGTAGTACCTATCAGGGGTATGGCACCGAGCTTAACCAGCCAGGCCACTGCCAAAGCTTCGATGTCAGCATTATATTTTGAACTTAGGTCTTCCAGCTTTTCCCTAACGGCTGTAGCCTGAATTCCGGTGCCGCTTGCTATTGTCCCTTCGGCCAGGGGAGCGGAGGCCAGAACTTGCATATACTTCTGTTTGATGTAGTCCAGCTGCCCGTTATCAAGTGCCTGAGTTTTTAGAAGATTGAACTCAATATGGTTAGTAACAATCGGCTTTCTCAAATATGCACTCAAAAGCTGATGCTGAAATACAGAGAAATTCGCTATCCCAATATTTTTAATTTTGCCAGAGTCGGCTAATTTCTCCAGCGTAATGGCAGTTTCTTCCAGGTTAGAAATGGGATCAATCTTATCCAGAAGAAATATATCAATATAATCAGTCTTTAACTTTTTAAGGGAGGCTTCTACACTTTTGGTGATATGGGATGCGGAAGTGTTATAGTGTCTGGTCCTGATATCAGGAAATTGAGAGTTAGGGACCCTTAATCCGCACTTCGTGAAAAGCACTACATCTTCACGCTTGAAAGCTTTTTCGGATATCAGTTCACCAAATAATTCTTCACACTGATAGCCGCCATAACTGTCTGCATGGTCGAAGGTGTTTATCCCTAAATCCAGACAAAGGCTGACGATTCTCTTCAGCGTGTTGCGGGGATCATTAACTTCTTCCCATCTGTAAAATCCGTATACCGCAGGTGAAACCTTCAGGCCGGTGTCGCCCATATAAATCTTTTCCATCTCCATTTAGTTTGTTGAGCGTAAGTTAATCAATCCGGCATATTTACTCTAAAAAATCTTGAATACGAATCCCCCTTGAGGGTGGAGTAGAATGGTGATTTTCGCACATTGAAGGAGTCAGTCCTAAGCCTTCAGCTTCGTATCTTCGCTTAGATTTGCATATTAGCAATAATCGGTAAATTAGTGTTGCCTGACCGCAGTAAAATGTCTGACCCGAATGCTTAGATTATTTCAAAAGATTATTTTAAAGATAAGTGTCATTGCTGCAATCCTTCATTACGGCCAAGCAACATTTGCGCAGCGCTATAATTTTAAGAATTACGATATAGAAGATGGACTGGTGCAGTCGCAGGCGCAAAGGATTTTTCAGGATAGCGTACATAATCTTTGGATCTCTACTTTTCGTGGTCTTTCAAGATTGCAGACTTTTAAAGGGCTATTAAGGAAATGACCATTCTAGCAATTCTATCTGGTAATCAACAGAAGATCTTGCGTCAAACCGGAAGTGCCAGAAGTTTTTCGTCAGCGCCCACGCTTAAAAAATATATAAGTCTGGGTATTAAACTACGCCCTTAAGCTGAACCAATGTTGATCATATATTTCCGACCATTCCCGACTTTTTAGCATAAGATAAATGCAGTTTTCGTTCCCTTAGAGGTTGATAAAAGAAAATAATAACTCGTATCGGTTTATTGATTTATAAAAAGGTAAAACGGATTAAACAAAAAAGCGAAATCCGTTTTACGAATTTCGCTTTTGAAATGTAGTATTATTGAGCTTTATTTCTTTCCTATCCGATATAATCTTCCCTGATCTGTAACAGCATATAAAGCACCGTCATTTCCCTGAGCTATTGCTCTGAATCGTTGATTCTCTCCGGAAAGAAGTCTTTCTTCGCCAGTCACTTTATTGTTTTCAATAACAAGTCTTGCGATATGCATTCCGCTTAATGCGCCTACAAACAGATTGTTCTCCCATTCCGGAATATTTGTACCGGTATAAAAAGTAATTCCGCTTGGGGAGATGGAAGGATCCCAATAGTAAACAGGCTGCTCAAGGCCGGCTTTTTGTGTGATGCCTTCACCAATTGTGGCACCGCTATATTCTATACCATATGTAATTGTCGGCCATCCATAATTTTTTCCGGCTTGTATAAGATTTATTTCATCACCACCACGCGGTCCAAATTCTGCTTCCCAAAGGTCGCCCGTTACTGGATGAATCGCCATTCCTTGAACATTTCTATGTCCGTAAGAATAGATTTCAGGACGAGCTGGATCTATAGAAGGGTTGCCGGCTGCTGCCTTACCATCTGTTGTAAGCCTGATCACTTTTCCTAAACCTGACTTAGGGTCTTGCGCCTGAACCCGTGTTTCCATATCGGAACGCTCGCCTGTGCTCAAAAGCAAATTTCCTTGTTTATCAAAAACAACCCGTCCTCCATAGTGTAGCTTCCCGTCGTAAGCCGGGGTAGCTCTATAAATTACTACCGCATTTTCTATGCTTTTTTCATCTGCAGAAAGTTTTCCTTTAGCAAGACTTGTAAGATTTCCTCCTGAAACTGGCTCGGCGAACGCCCAATAAACCATGCGGTTTTGATCAAATGCAGGATCAATTGTAACACCTAAAAGCCCGCCTTGTCCTTCTGCATCCACTTTTGGAATTCCCGTTACGGTTGAACTAAGCGTGCCGTCCTGAGAAACAATTTTCATGGTACCGGCTTTTTCAGTTATAAGAAATTTACCGTTTGGAAGACTAACAATTCCCCAGGGACTTTTCAGGTCGGAGTTTAAAACCTTCGACTCAAACTCAGTAGTAGTTTTAACCCCAGAGATTCTTGTTTGACCCGGGAAAGCCGACTTGGTAGCTGAATTTGGAGCTTTAGTTTCAACCGCAGCATACATAGAGTCGGTTGATAAAGAATCTGTAGTGGATGTAGAATTTGTAACGTTATTCCCGCATGCAGAGAGCAGGATACCGCTTACAGCGACAAATAGGGGCAATTTTTTATGCATAATGTAGTTTTTAGTTTATAGAATTTTTAATTAAACAGCAAATATTGTGCCCTATGATTAGAATAAGGAACTAATAATTGTGTACCTATCCAAATGTAATTATTTATTATCTGAAAAGGAAGTTGAGAAATCCACGCTTTCTCCGGGGCAATTCCCTCTGTTTTTGTTCTTCTAATCTTCTGTTTAATTCCGCTAAATCCCGCCTTCTCATTTCCTCCTGTTTAATACTATCGATGTTTAAAGTGATAATGGGAGGGAAAGCCTTTTCGATTTTACGGGAGATTTTTGAACTTTCTGACGTTGAAACGCTTGCATATTCAACGTTTTCAGAAATGGCGGCCGAAGGTGCTGTCGCTAAAAAATTATAACCTGCAAATAATACTAGTCCGCCTAATAGAATTAGCGTGACAAAAAATTGAGGAGCAGGAATTTTTATACGTGGCCGGTTGTTATTACTTAATTTTTTAATCTGTTCCTTTAAAGAAATAATTTCAAGGTCTTTTTTTGCAAGTAGATGCTGAAACTCCTCATCGCGATTTGTCTTATTGGATTCATTAATATGGGCCTGCGAAATACAGTTTTGAACAATGAAATCGTGTACAGCCACTCCATTACTGAATCTGTTTTCAGGGCGTTTTTCCAGGCACTTGTAAAGTAAGGTTAACAGCCACTGAGGGATATGCATTTCCCTGCGTTGCTCTTCCTCGGTCCAGGCGACTGGAAGGTTTTTCTTTCTAAGGGTTAATACATCGGGTATAGGAGTTTCCATATGGGAAATCCTGACATTATTCCGTGCGGTTTCTCCATTGTCGGTTAGAGGGAAAGGAACCTGGCCGGCAAGTAACTCGTAAAGTACCACCCCATAACTGTAGATGTCTGACTCCAAAAGCATCAGTCCTTCATACTGCTCGGGTGCCATGAATTCTATAGCTCCAGCCTGGCGGAGGCTGGTTCTACGCTGTTCATCCGACATAATGGCTAATCCAAAATCCAAAAGAACATAGTTCCCGGTAAAGGCATTATATTTTACATTATTGCTTTTAATATCGCCATGTTTTACATTTACCGAGTGACAATGCGACAGTGCATTTGCAAGCTGTTCTGTAACTTTAATAACTTCTTTTAATTTGAAAACCGGATCGTATGGAGGCTTTAATAATTCCTCCAAATCGTGACCTTCTATATACTCCATTTCTATGAAGGGAAAAGATCCGCTATCCGTGAGCCCGGAACTCAATATTTTTACAACATTGGGACTTGGATTCTCATTTACTTTTTTTAATTTCTCGACTTCATTCCGGAAATCGCGAAAATTCTTATTCTCGATATTCTCTTCGAGAATAGGAGTGGGCAAAAGTTTAACTGCTGTAATAATCTCGCCGGTTCGTCTACCTTTATAGACAGATCCCTGCCCCCCAGTACGGAAGGCCCCAAGATTTTCCAGCCCATTAGTTATCGTAAATACTTTGCTCATTATATTTTTTTACGGCATGCCGCCGGATGGTTTTAATACTTCATTGCAATCAATTCCCATACCAGTCCGGGAACTAATATTAAATTAATTCAAAAGTATACAACTTTAAGAAAGAGGAATAAAGTATACAGGAGGCTTAATTTTTATTTCGCTCACTTGCAGCAATTTCTGCTATGGCTTTCAGCGTCCTCTCAATTTCTTCTTTTGTATTGTATGGAGCGAGCCCAATCCGCACCATGCCGCCACTTTCGCTTAATCCAAGAGCCCTCATAAGCCCGACAGCATAAAACCCTCCGGCCCATACAAAAATTCCCAGTTCAGCGAGCCGTTTTGCAACCTGGATAGGGGGAATGTCTTTAAGCCTGAAGGATATCGTAGAGGTACATAACTGCTCT
>NZ_JBASJU010000054.1:0-1936 GCF_049655485.1 Daejeonella sp. | reverse complement strand
GCATAACGGATGTTTCCGCCTTCGCTGCCTTGTAAGCTTACTTCACATTCTTCTGCCTTTGAATAGCTCAATGCTTTTTTCAGGATGGCTTGTGCCTGTTCTTTTGTTAATATGGCCATATCTATATTTTTCTTGCTGTGTTTATAACATTAACTCCATTAAATCTCGCTGTCGAGCTGCCGTGTGATACGGCGTTCGACTGGCTTGGCTGCCCTTTTCCATCGTTGAATGCGCCGCCTAAACGGTAATCGCGTTCATCGCAAACGCCTCCGCAGGCATTCCAGAATTCCTGGGTATTTGACTGGTAAGAAACGTCCCGTAGCATTCCTACGATCTTGCCTTCCTTGATTTCGTAGAACATTTGTCCGCCGAACTGGAAGTTGTACCTCTGCTGATCAATCGAGAATGACCCATCACCGATGATGTAAACGCCTTTCTCCACGTTTTTGATCATATCATCCACGCTCATCCTTTCTTTGCCCGGCTGAAGGGAAACGTTAGGCATACGCTGAAATTGTACATCTGCCCAGCTCTGTGCATAGGAACATCCCTGCGATTCGTCCAACCCAATCATGTGAGCCTGGTCGCGGGTTGCCTGGAAGTTTACCAGGATACCGTCCTTGATCAGATCCCATTGCTTGCATGGCACGCCTTCATCATCGTAACCAACGGCTGCTAAAGAGTTTTTCTGAAGCTTATCGGCCACGATGTTTACGTTCTTATTTCCGAAATTGAATTTCTTAGACTTCATGCGGTCCAGGGTAAGGAAACTGGTGCCGGCATAATTGGCTTCGTAGCCCAATACACGGTCGAGCTCTGTAGGGTGCCCGACAGACTCATGAATGGTTAACCATAAGTGTGAAGGATCCAGCACGAGGTCGTATTTACCAGGCTCTACGGATTTGGCTTTCATTTTCTCGTCGACCTTGGCGGTGACTTCCTTAACATCGGCCAAAATATCGTAATGGTCTTTGTATCGTGTAACTATACCGCTGACCTTACTTTCGGCCCGCGGCTCCAGGTAATCCCAACTCATACCCATTGGGGTGCTCGAAGATTTTATCGTGTCAAATTTGCCCGTCGAACGATCAATTTTCGTGACATTGAATTGGGGATATATACGGTGTATATCTTGATCGATATACGAACCGTCTGTAGATGCGAAATATTTCTGCTCATTAACAGCGTAGATCGCTGAATTGATGAAGTTTGCGCCTCCAGCCATGGCAATGCCATTGGTTTGAAGTAATAAGTCAACTTTCTCTTTTACCGGAACCTCAAAAGCATTTCGCTCTATCGGCGATTTCCAGCTGACCTCACCAAGCCCTTTCTGAGGAGCTAGCTGTACGGGAGAACCCTGGATTTTGGCATTCGCTTTCGCGACAGCAACCGCACGCTCGGCAGTTCTTGCGATATCTTCTTTGGTTACCAGGTTAGTTGATGCAAATCCCCAGCAGCCGTTTGCGATCACACGGATTCCAACTCCAAACGATTCAGTATTGGCCACACCTTGCACACGATTCTCGCGGGTAGAGACAAATTGATTGAGGTAACGGCCGATCCGCACGTCTGCATAGGAAGCACCCTTGCTTCGCGCAGCATTTAATGCCACATCAGCGAGGGACTTTTTTATTTTTACGTCCATCCCGTCGAGGGCCTCCAGGGGGTCGATGTGACGAGCAAAAGCATCCAGATTGGGTAGCATTAGTGCCCCTGCACCCATCCCGCTCAGGTAGAGAAATTCACTTCTTTTCATTTATAGATTAATTTAAGTTGCTCCGCAAATTCTTGCGAAGGGTAATTGGTTTTTTGAAGGTAAGATTTTTTGGAAGAAGCAAGAAAATGTGGACGAAAAGATTTTGTTACGCGAATTTTCTCTCGGCCCATAAGAAGCTGCAACAAACCAAAAACAACAAATAAAACCATAGCGCTGGTA
>NZ_JBASJU010000053.1:0-1515 GCF_049655485.1 Daejeonella sp. | reverse complement strand
TTAGTTTAGAATTTGTAAACAACTGAGTGCGGTCTTTGTTTGAGGACTATCGTTTTCTTAGACCAATTTAAGTTAAAAAGAACCATTAATTTTTCGACTTTGTAACTACTCCATCTTCAATTTTAATCTTTGTATCTCCGTCCTTGATTTTAACATCTCCGTCTTCGCTTACTTTTTTCTTGTAGTCTTCACCAACCTTCAATTTTGAATCACCGTCACCTTCTACCTTCAGTTTGTAATCCTCTCCTTTGACTTTGTAATCATCACCGTCAAACTTCTTTTTGTAATCGGCATATTTTATAGTTACGTCTTTGTCGTCGATAATCACCTTAGTATCATCAACTTCATAATAGTCATCGTTTACGCGCGTGATTTTGTTATTCACTACCGCTCCGGTTGTGAATATCGTGTCGCGGTTATTATTGACATACAAATAGACAGGTTTTTTCGTCTCACTATTAATGGCATAACCAGTCTCAGGATCAGCAATAACTTCGATAGAGTCGCCAGAATTAAGATCAACATAGGTTCCGGGTTCGACTTTGTTTTCAGCGTTGCATGAGGCTAATACAACAATAAGTCCGGAAAGGAATAGGTTTGAATGTTTCATTATTTATAATTTGTTTTCTAGTTAACAATCTGAAAGTCAAATAGTTTGAATTTCTTTTTAATTAGGGTTAAATGGTCAATCGTTTTGGGTATTTTGTTCCCCATTATGGGGTATAAAATATACGTAATAATTAATAAATAATACTAAAGAGAAATAGAATTTCATATAACTAAAGGCCCTATACTACTGGTGTCATTTTTATTCACGATCACATTTGTTTTGATATCGAATTGGTCTACAGGGCAGGAATTGATTCAAATGGCTATTCACCCGAATGAAGCTTTTTACGTTCACCAGACAGAAAATGTTGCCATATTTTCGGGCTTGAAAAATTCCGGTACTTTGGGCGCCCTTTCTAATTCAGTTGTTCGTTTTTTAGGCCATCGCTGGATAAATAAGCAAAGTGTCAATCTCTAAGATAACTCAGACCAAACCGGGACAATCTTGACGAGTAGTCTCATTCCCGGTCAATCGGAAAATGAACCAGCAGATACGGCACGTTTCTTGTATTAATTAAGTATCGACCCTACTAAACCTTAAAAGGCCTTTTGAATAAACGCAAAAGGCCTTTTTTACTGCATTTCCGGTTGTCCGTTCTCTAATTAAATAACAGAAGTGCAACAAAACAATAAGTGTTGCTACTACATTAAAGTCTGGGCAAGCAAAAAAGCATAGGAAAGTTATTACTTTGCTTGCCAAACATATTGGCAAAGTTAGGTTCTAGGCTTATACTCGTGAATAGCAAGCGCGAACTACAATCTCTGTATAATATTTTGGCTGCATTTTACAGAATAAGCTATGGGCGAATCAAGAATAAACGAGAACAGCAGCGATCCAAAAATCCGAGAATGAATTTCGGGAATCAGTAAGCATCATTTAGGCTCGGTATAGCGATACTACAAGAG
>NZ_JBASJU010000052.1:0-5718 GCF_049655485.1 Daejeonella sp. | reverse complement strand
AAACTACTTTTGAAATTGAACTCTGCATTCATTCTTGCCGATTCTTCGACAGCATTCTTGCCGAATGTTCTGTATCGCTAATTGCCAAAAACACTGTATTCTTTCTTACCGGCTACAGCGTTATAATGCTTCTCCAATGCAGATTGCGTTTTTCGTATATAACTGTTGACAGATTTATAATCCAGAGCAACAGATTTGACGAAGCTATTCTTTTCGTCCCAGTCGCTAGGGGCAATTTTCTTACCCGTCGAAAAATTATCACGGTCACCATTTACTGTAATTCTTACATAAATTGGAACCATTCCATCCTTGGATTTTTTCGCTTTGTACAGCCAAAACAGTACAGATAAACCTTCATTAATTTTCATGACTTTTAGTTTTTTAAGTGTTGAAAGTCAGTTAGATAACTAAGTTATTTAGTTTAATTCTCTTTGAATTCGGTTTCCTAATTTCGCTAGAAACAATAGGAAACCGAATAGGAAACCGATTCGGTTGGATTTACTTGATGCTGTTTGAACTGAAATTTTTGAGAAAAGTGCTCTTAAACGCAAAAAAGCCTCTTTTTCGAGAGGCTTTGTGCTTGTTTGATGTCCAATATGTGACCCCTCTGGGACTCGAACCCAGGACCTACTGATTAAGAGTCAGTAGCTCTAACCAGCTGAGCTAAGGAGTCGTGATTAGGATGCAAAGAAACGAAACTAAACGCATCTTTCCAAAAACCTATTTTAAGCTAAGTTCCAGCAGTATAGCCGAAGTTTCAAGATCCATGACCATTGCACAAAGACCCATGTTGGGCGTTCGTGATTCTTGTCAATAGCAGAATTGCCCGAAAATGGGTTAAGATCACACTGAAACTATTTAATCATCATAAGAGATCCCATTATTACTATTCCGTCAAAAAAATTGCCAATACGAATGTTTTCATTTTCTGCATGTTGGTTGTTATCATGGTTGGCTATTGGAACAGTAACAGTTTTCGCTTTTAAATATTTTTCAAACAAAAAAAGTGGAAGAGTACCACCCATCGTTGGCTGTAGTACAATTTGATCTTGGCTTGTCGTTTTAACTGCTGCTATAACTTTTTGTATAATCGGCAAATCCATGGATGTTCGTTGTGCATTGGTGCCATCCTGTCCGTTTGTCACTTTTATAATTTTGGCGTATTTTGCTCTTTCTTCATCCGTTGGCTCACTATTGGTTACATAAAAGCCTTCTGCTTTTATATGATCGATTACTTTTTGTTGCTGCCTCTTCCAATCATTGCCTAATACCAATCTCAAATCAAGAACAGCAGTCGCAGATGTTGGTATTTGATTGGAAGCCATCTTACCAACATTACCGCTTTGCATACCATTGATATTTAATGAAGGCTGATTTATAGCCTCACTTAATGTTACTCCCTGCATTTCAACGGCACTTATTCCCAGTTCTCTTTTCATTTGCCGATCAACCGATGGAACTTCATCTAAAGCCTTTCTTTCAGAAAGTGACAAAGGGGTTACATCGTCATAAAATCCTTTTATAGTTACTCTTCCGTTGTCATCTTTCATAGAGGATAATAGTTTTGCCAACATCATGGCGGGATTTGGAGCCCAGTTTCCATAATGGCCACTATGCAGCGGTCGTTTTGAAGCATATACAGTAAGTTCAAGATTTACATCACCGCGAACGCCAAATACAATTTGCTTTTTCCCTGATTGATGAACTGGTCCATCACAAATAATCCAAAGATCTGATTGGAGTAAGGACTGGTACTTTTCCAATATTTCATGAAGATGTGGAGAGCCAGCTTCTTCTTGTCCTTCGAAGAAAAACTTAAGATTATAGTTTGGAGTAAGTCCGCTTTGCTTTACAGCATCATACGCGTTTAGAATGGCACTAACACCCGCTTTGTCATCAGAAGATCCACGGGCATATATCCTCCATTCGCTTTTGTAATTACCATCTGTAGGAAAAGATATATTAGTTCCACCTTTATCTATGGCATCCGAAAATAGTTTTGGTTGAAAGGGATCAAGTCCTTTTGCCCATTGTGCCGGGTTAACGGGTTGGCCATCATAATGTGCATAAAAAATCAGAGTTTTTGTTGCACCTGGTACATTTACTTCGCCATATACTGCTGGTGGTACGCCTATTGTGTTAGCCTTTAGAAGCTGCACTTTTTGAATACCCCTTTTGGTCATCATTTCCATGATGAAATCAGCATTCTTTTGTTGACCAACAGGGTCAGCAGCAACATTAGGTAAATAGAGAAACTCAGAGAACTCTTTAATGATGTTGCCAGCATTTTCACTCCCGTATTTTTTGATTGTTAAAACTTCTGCTGATTGCGCTGAAACTGACTCATCAATCAAAAAACTTAATAGGAAAAAGAAGAAGTATTTTCTCATAAAATGAATTTAAAACGTGTTGCGAGGGACCCGTCATCCCGACGCGCAGCGAGGGACCTATCTATTCTCGACCTCTACAACTCTCCCTTTTCTCCCCCCAGCATCAAAAGCAGCCACCTTAATCATCCCTTTTTCAGAAACCGGCCCTGAATACAATTTACTCGTAGCCTCCGGCTCTGATCCATCCGTAGTATAGCGTAATTCTAGCCCTGGGTATTGTATATTCGCTACCACAGTGCCGTTTTCCACTTTTAACCCCGGTTCCGGAATACGGTAGGCATAGCCCCCATTATAATGTGTTAGTCTAGGCAATTCGCGCTTACCCACGATGTTGGTAAAATTCACCCACGAGTCCTGGTAAAGTTGTTCGGCTTTTGCAGGATCAGCAGACGTAGCCCATTCCGGAGCAGTTGACCATGCGCGTTCGGCAAGTCCTAATAGTTTTGGAAGCAGCATGTATTCCAGGCGTGTAGAACTATTGTTGTTCTCCGACCAAAGCAAGCCCTGTATACCAACGATATTTGATTTACCATAATCGGTCAGGCGGATCTTACCCGTTTGATCTAATTTGCCGATAGGATTTCCCTGACCGTCTTCTTTAACATTTTTAAGCATATCGAATGGAATGAAATAGAACGGCTTATCGGCATCAACAAGCCCGCCCCATTTTTGTCCTGGTTCGTAATATGAATTGTTATAAGCGAGGTCAAAATACTGGTTAGACACTGGCGACAATACCACCTTATATCCACCATTGGCAAGACGGTAAGCGAGATCTTCGGCTCCTGAGCCGATAGTATTGTTCCAAACGTTCAGCTGGAAATTATCATCCGCAAAATCCGGGTTTGCAATATAATGCGGCTTGCCATCTAGCATGGTCTTACGCATGCCTGCTTCTTCCCAACCCGACAAGAATAATCCGCGCTTTTTTACCATGGTGTTCAGTTTCCCGAAATAATAATACCATAGGTCGTCAGTGTTTTTAATTGCAGGATTGGCCTTAGCTAATTTGATGTAAGCTGGCGAACGTTCCCATACGCCCGGTGGCACTTCATCCCCACCGAAATGAATTGTCTTTAGCGGAGCCCCGGCTTCTTTGTACATCATGATCAGGTCGTCGGTAACACGTTCCATGAAATTGTATGCAGATGGTAAGGCAACATTGATCACATTATCGCTCCAGCCCTGCACAGAACGGTATTTAGATGAATCAGACGGCTCAGCCAAACGATAACGGTTAGCTTCTTCAGGCTTCCCGGCTTTCATTAGTTTCGCATAACGGTTTTCCATTGCTTTGATGGCCGCGCGCGCATGGCCCGGCGACTCAATTTCAGGGATTACATCAATATGGCGTGCGGCAGCATATTTTAAGATTTCTATGAAATCCTTTTTGCTATAGTGCCCGCTTCCCGGAAGGACATTAGATGTACCACCAGATCCAAAAGAAGGCTGGATATTATTTTTATTATCGACTGTATGTCCCCGCACACTTCCAACACTCGTTAATTCTGGTAGAGAAGGGATTTCAACTCTCCATCCCTCATCATCCGAAAAGTGAAGATGGAATACATTCAGCTTATAAAGGCTCATCAGATCCAGCACTTTCAATATCTGTGCTTTGGTCTGAAAATTACGCGACACGTCCAGCATCAGGCTTCGGAAGCCAAAGCGTGGTGCATCCACTACTTCAACTGACTGAACCGGGATAGCTGATTGCTTACCTTTCCAGCTTGAAGGAGGAAGTAAAGTTTTTAAAGATTGTATGCCGTAGAAAGCTCCGGAAGGTGTAGATGCCGAAATAACGATGCCAGTAGGAGAAACCTTTAATGAATAGCCTTCAGGAGCAATACGCATGTTCTTCTGCAGTATGATTGAATTGCCGGTAGGAACCAGTTTAACTATACCTGGTTTCAGCAGCAGCAGTTTCTCTAATTCGGATGCGAGGTAGTTTGCTTCTTTCGCAAAGGCTGGCTCTGCATAAATGCGGGTACCTGCATAAAGTGAGAATTCGCCACTGCCTGCATTGTAAGATACCGGCGTCGGGAAAACTTTAACAAGCTGGCTCTCCGGAACATCTTTACCCGACTGGTTTTTGCTAAATACATATTGAGGGTTCATCCAGCTATTTTGACCGGAAGCAAGTTTGTCCAGAAAGTCCTTTTCCGGCTCTGGATAGCTTGCAGCAACAGGATAAGCTTTATTAGGTTCCGCATCCATCACCAGATAAAATCCCTGTGGGTTATTTGTGAAATTCTCGATAGACCCTGATCGAACCATCTGATAAGTAAAGGTTGATTTTGCAGGTATCCCCTCAAAAGCTGCAGTGGGTTCGATTTTAAATAAATCGCCGTTTACAAATGATATGCTAAGCCCGCTATTCTCTGGTTTCGGGAAAGAACCGCCATAATTAAAATATAAGGTCCAGCCCTTCGCCGGAAGGTCTGTATCCGAATCATTAATAATGCTCAGGTTTGAAAGTGACTGTCTCTTCGCTTCATAATTATTCTGCAGTGGTTTCCATTCAACCCTCAGGTTATACTTAGCAGCAGCTACCTGGGCTAATGCGGAAGAAACAGATGCGAAAACTAACAATAAGACAAATGCAGTTTTGATTTTAGAAAAGAGTATGCTGATCATAGGAGAGATGATTTTTATTTTTTAGTGAAAGTACGGGATTTAGAAGTAAGTATCAAGTATCAGGTATCAAGATCGGAGGTTGGGGCTCTTCCTTCGCAGGTTGTCCTTGCGAGGAGGTACGACGAAGCAATCTCTATGACCGTTGCAGGAGATTGCTTCGTCGTGCCTCCTCGCAAAGACAACCAAACAAAATCTTCAAATTTCAAAACACTTGATACTCAGTCCTTGTTAAAAGAAAAAACAATAAGATGAACTTCGATACAATCACAGACAAGCTAAAGGATAACTTTGACCTTGAGGTTATTAAAGATAAAATCTCTTCGATTGAAGCAGACAACGGAAATGTAGACCTTACTGAGCGGGTGATCTCGGTGGTAGGCGGTGTATACCTGACCTATAAGAGCCTTAAAACGCTAAGGAAACACCCTTTTATCGGAATCCAGGAAGCGATTGCCGGAGGACTGCTGATCTACCGCGGCGCAACAGGATTTTGCCCGGTATACAAGGCACTTGATACTGATGGCACCGATCCGCGGCCTTTAAATATAACCGAAACCTTTATGGTTGACCGCCCGCGTGCTGAAGTATATGCATTCTGGCGCAAGCTTGAAAACCTCCCGCGTTTTATGAAACACTTAGCTTCCGTAGACGAATACGACCGTGTGAGTTCACACTGGCGGGCTAATTTGCC
>NZ_JBASJU010000051.1:0-1787 GCF_049655485.1 Daejeonella sp. | reverse complement strand
CCTGCCATTCCTGTTTGGTTAACTGAAACATAAAATCAGCCGGAAATCGTAGGATATTACGTTTCACAGCCTGTTTTAAAGATCGGGTCTCTACCTGGTACAATATTGCGAGATCAAAATCCAACATTACCTTCTGTTTCCTGATATAGTAGATCTTACTTATAACTATTTCCTCTGGAACTAATAATTCGTTATTTTTCATCGCCTTATAATGCTTGTGTTACTCTTAAAGTCGTCCGTTTAGTTTTTTCGTGCGTATCTAATAAGTTTCGCAGGTTTGTCATATCTTGACTAACCTTTTGCTCAACTACCTTTGCATAAATCTGTGTAGTCCGGATGGTAGTATGTCCCAGCATCTTGCTCACCGTTTCAATAGGAACACCGTTAGATAATGTAACAGAGGTGGCGAACGTATGTCGGGCCAAATGGAAAGTCAGATTTTTTTTAATTCCGCACAGATCTCCCACCTCTTTCAGGTAGCTGTTTAATTTCTGATTCGATATCATTGGAAACAGACTTCCCTTGGCAATGGATCTGGGGTTATCCTTGTACTTGGCTATAATATAGGCTGCTTTTGGTAAAATAGGAACGTTCACTGAGGTATCGGTTTTTTCCCGAATAGTTTTGATCCAGTAATTGCCATCCATTCCTAAAATGATATTGTCTGGAGTTAGCTGCATAACATCTATATATGCCATGCCGGTATAGCAACTAAATACAAATAGGTCCTTGGAGTATTGAATCCGCTGAAGGCTAAACGATTTTTCCTCAATGGAAATAAGCTCTTCATTTGTCAGATACCCTCTTTCAACTTTTTGCAACTTAAGTTTAAACAGCTCGAAAGGATTTTTATCCATCCATCCAAGCTTAACGCCAAGTCGAATTACCTTACGAAAACGCTCCAGATGTTTCATTACACCATTGTTCTCCATTCCCTTGTGATGATCAGTAGGGACATAAGTTCTTAGAAAGTATTCGAACTGTGTAATAAACTGGTAGTCCAACTCCGTAAGGTAGATGTCTTGTTTTTTGAATTGTACTAAAACGAACTCTTTCAAATACTTTGCAGTGGTATAATAGTTTTTAATAGTCCCATAAGCGAGGACCTCTTTCATTTGCAGGTTGTGATATTCGATGAGGGATAGGAGAGTGTTCTCCTGTTCCTGTATCCCCAAAAACTGGTTTTTGAGTGCTTCCGGAGTTATGAGTTTTTTAGCTAAGACCATTTCCCTGTAATAGGATGAAAAAAGACCCTTTACTTCTTCCAAATAATTGTTCAGAATTTTAAGGTCAGTGTTCTTGGTTTTTGCGGTTCCTCTTGATGGGTTCCAATCTGCGATTTTTACAGATTTCTTTAGTGACATTTCAACTCGGGCACCATTGACGTTTATCCTGACATAAACTGGTGCAATTCCGTCTTTTTCTTTATTCATTCTTAAAATGAAATGAACTCCGAATGTGCTACTTGATCTCATACACTTGACTTTTAAGGTTTAACATAAACTGATTTGAACTATTTAAGTCCAAACAGGTCACTAGAGAAACATTAAAGTGATCTTTTTCGATCTATCTGAGTATAAAATTAATTGATGTATATATCTTATAATCAACTAATTAAACCCTTTCTGGTGACCTAAGTTAAAAATTAATTTAGGTCACCTAATGGTTCTCAGAAAGTATGGATTGAAACGGATTAATATGAACTGTTTAAAAGCAGAAAAGCCTCTAAATAATGATATTTAGAGGCTTTTGCATCCAGATGAACTGGTATTTGTCGGGGTGGCAGG
>NZ_JBASJU010000050.1:0-2908 GCF_049655485.1 Daejeonella sp. | reverse complement strand
GGAAGAGAGTGTTCCGTTCCAGACATCCAGTTCAGCCAGTGTTTGCAGGTAGGAAGAAGAAGCGAGTAAAGTATCGGCCCCGGGTTTCAATCCGGCTTCAGAAAGGCTTTTAGAGAGGCTAAGAATTTCCTTGACTCTTGTTGCATTTTCTTTTGCCCAATCCAGCTTAGATTGGTTGTACAGGATATTGATATATAGCTTTGATACTTTTGTTTGCAATTGAAGCTTTGCAGCATTGAAATTGCTTCCGGCTTCTTCTACTGCATATTTTGCTGCTTCAAGCTCTTTTCTTTGTTTTCCAAATTCAAATAGTTTCCAGTCCATCAGGACAGAACCATAGCTATTGGCCGCAGCATCCGGCTGCTCGTTCAACCCGTTATTTCCGCTTACATTGAAAATGCCTGGCAGAGGAAAAAAAGCGCCGGTACTGCCGGAATAACTGCCATACGTATTTTGAAGCTGAACCTGTACCTGGGGCAAAAAACCGTTTTTCACTTCTGTTCTCCGGTACTCTGATTCCCGGATTTGTGCTTTCTTTTCTGTTAAACCCGGATAGTTCGCAAATGCTGCCTCCCAAGCCTGTGAAATTGAAATATGCTTATCGTTTTGAGAGTAAGATCCTGTACTGACGAACAGCAATAATACGGTCGCCAGATAAAGCTGATACTTTATCATAAAATTCTAAAAATTAATTGGTGAAAATTTTTTCAATGAGATCTCCATGCTTCTTTGTTAAAAGAAGAGGAAATGGGATAGCTTAAATGGCTTAAGCGATGAAAAAATCAGATCAACAGGATTCTGTTCCTGAGATAAAGCGGAGTGCCCGCCTGTAAAAAAGCGGATTTAGAGAAATAAGGTGAATGGATATAATACTGGCTCTGATAAGAAAAAGCCGGTATATGGGAAAGTAATATCGGGATTAAAGGTAGAACCGGTTTTGCAAATTGGGTAATCCGTAAATCTACTTCATCTAAAATGGATGGAGCAGAAGTTAAACAAGTTTGTGAACTTACTACAAGTTGTCTTTTAGCATTAGGATTGGTATTTTCAATAGAATTGTTTCCATCAACTAAAGCCTGAATGCTCTTTTTTACGGTACAGTCTGTCAATAAAAAAAACGATAGCAACAGACATAGCAAAGCCGGTTTGGCATTGAAATAATATGTTGCTTTTTTTATTGGCATGTTATTCATATTAATGATCGGGGCAAAGATAACAATTATAAGCTAAGGGTTATTTCCTCTTTTTCTTGAAATTGGTTCCTGTTTATATTAAAGAGAAAACCAGCGATTTATCCGGATTGTAAGGACTGTTTTTTTGTAAAAAATGCGTTAAAGCTTCTACTACTGTAAAAGGTAAATCAATCTGGTTAGCACCTAAATTAGCTGGTACCCCTTGTTGGGTGACAAAAGCGGACTTGTAAATTTCATCAGGTTTCAAACGTTCCTTCCCAATATAAATATCCTGTATCCGGTGCCCTTTTGGGTTTTCAATCCTGATATAAGCAGTTAAACCCAGACATCTTTTTACATAACCTCCCATTTGCTTCATCGGATCCGCAGAAAAAGTCCGTTCCAGGTTTTCTTCCAGCATATTGAAGATTTCCTGTCCGGTTAGTTCCAAAACAGAAACGGGCGGATTCATGGGAATCATATTAAACAGATCCCATTTACTGACAGGGCCCGGGGGGATCGGGACTCCATATCGCCATCCATTTGAAAATGCAAGATCGGCAGAAGTGGCATCCATTATCGCAATCAATAAAAGATCATCCATAGAGGAGTTAAGCGTATTATAACGGTCCAATAAAACACCCGTTTGACCTACTATTTCTGCCTGTAAATCTTGATAAGGTTTCATGATTACCGCTATCATCTCATCCATTTCCTTATCGGACTCAACCGATTCCGTAACCGGAATAAGCTCGTATTGATGGCTTTGAATACGTTTTTCTGAAATTTCAAGCTGTAAATGGCCTAAGAAGGATCCGTGGCATCCGCATTGGATAAGGATGGTATCATTAACCATAGTGGGTTCAAATAATCGGTTATGGGTATGTGCGCTCAGGCAAACATCAATTCCTTTAATCCCCGAAAGCATTTTAATATCCTGAGGATACCCATTGTGAGAAAGTAAAAAAACGAGGTCGGCTCCCTTACTCTTAACTTCCTCTATGTACTTAGGCAGTTCTTCTGTCCCCTCAGTTATTATTAATCCTTCACTGAACCGTTCCGGCATTGTTTTATCAATGATATTGGAGCATATCCCAATAACAGCAATCTTGATCTTTTCAACTTCCACTATAATATAGGGCTTAAGAAAAAGCTGTCCTTCACTTGCGTAAACGTTAATGCCTAAAACCGGATAATTAAGCTGCCTGTTCAGATTTAACAGTTGATCAGGGCCGTAAGCAAAGTCCCAATGGCCTACCATGGCATTAAATCCAATTTTATTTAATACCGGAATAATTGCTTCTCCTTTAGATTTTACCACCGGCAATGTGCCATGAAAAGTATCGCCACCATCAAAAGCCAGTGTGTTTGGATTTTGCTTTCGGATATTGTTTATCAGGCTGTAGATCCTGGAGTATCCACCCGCTGTTTTTATCTCCCGCTTTTCTGCTTCAAAGAAAACTTCAGGATGAGGCTCCAGGTAGCCATGTACATCATTCAAATAAGCGATTGATAATTTCATCTCTAGTGTTTGATTTACTTTTTTTAAATGCTTTTAGCAGATAAAAAACCCTATAAAGCCTCAATTACTTTTTGCAACCTGGCTCTAATTTCCAGGGCAATTTCATTCAAAGTACTATTTTCTATTGCCTGCATGGATGCTGCCGGATCTACAGCGGAAACCTCCACCTGACCCGCTACTTTTTCCTGAACAATCACATTACAAGGCAACATCG
>NZ_JBASJU010000049.1:0-4762 GCF_049655485.1 Daejeonella sp. | reverse complement strand
AAAAAGGAATAAAACTTACCGTTATTGCGGATATCATGTCTCTTTCCCTACTGACCCCTCCGGGAGAATGGGGTGCAGATATCGTAGTTGGTACAACCCAGCGTTTTGGTGTACCAATGGGCTTTGGAGGTCCGCATGCCGCGTTTTTTGCAACAAAGGAAGAGTACAAGCGCTCTATGCCGGGAAGAATTATCGGTGTAACGATCGACAGTGCCGGGAACTATGCGCTTCGTATGGCGTTACAAACCCGGGAACAACATATAAGAAGAGACAAAGCAACTTCAAATATCTGCACTGCTCAAGCATTACTGGCTATTATGGCTGGAATGTATGCAGTATACCACGGTCCTGCGGGAATTAAGCTGATAGCAGAGCGAATCCATGGATTGGCTGTCTTCCTTAAAGATTCCATGGAAAGCCTGGGCTACAAGCAGGAAAATAACTTCTTTTTCGACACGCTTCGTTTCGATCTGGGCGATTTAGTGAACCCAATTCACGCCGAAGCATTGAATAATGAAGTCAACCTGCACTATAAAGGATCATCGGTCACTATTTCACTTGATGAGACCACATCTTTCGAAGATGTACAAACTTTGGTTCGCCTGTTCGCAAAAGTGAAAGGCAAGAACCTGCATGATCTTGACGCAGATGCTCTTCGCCAAGGAGTAGGGTCACACATCCCGGAAGTGCTTCGACGAACTTCAGCCTACCTAAGCCATCCGATATTCAATTCGCACCATTCCGAACATGAAATGCTGCGCTATATTAAATCGCTTGAAACAAAAGATTTATCCTTGTGCCACTCTATGATTGCCTTGGGTTCATGCACAATGAAGTTGAATGCCACTACTGAAATGGTCCCTGTAACCTGGGCAGAGTTCAGCAAAATGCATCCCTTCGCTCCTTCAGATCAGGTTGGCGGCTACATGCAAATATTTGACGAATTAAACAGATGGCTGAGTGAGATCACTGGTTTTGCCGCAATGAGCTTACAACCGAATGCGGGTGCTCAGGGCGAATATGCCGGCTTAATGGTTATACGCGCCTACCACCAGGATCGCGGAGATTTCCAAAGAACGGTAGCATTAATTCCTTCTTCGGCACACGGAACTAATCCCGCCTCAGCAGCAATGGCGGGAATGAAAATAGTTATCGTTAAATGTGACGAAAAAGGAAATATTGACGTGGCGGATCTTAAAGCGAAAGCTGAAGAACACGCAGCGAATCTTTCATGTTTAATGGTTACCTATCCGTCAACTCATGGAGTTTTCGAAGAATCAATAATCGAAATTTGTGAAACTATCCATCAGCACGGCGGACAAGTATATATGGACGGTGCAAATATGAACGCACAGGTAGGACTGACCAGCCCTGCTACCATTGGGGCTGATGTTTGCCATCTTAATCTTCACAAAACATTTTGTATACCACACGGTGGTGGTGGTCCCGGAATGGGCCCGATTGGCGTCGCCAAACACCTGGTACCTTACTTGCCAGGCCATCCGGTGGTTTCCATCGGCACAGAGAAGTCTATCCCTGCTGTATCTTCAGCACCATGGGGTTCAGCTTCCATCTTGCTGATCTCTCACGCATATATCGCAATGATGGGTTCCGAGGGCCTGACTAACGCGACCAAATATGCCATCCTTAACGCGAATTATATAAAGTCGAGATTGGAACAGCATTATCCTGTTCTTTACTCCGGAAGCCAGGGACGTTGCGCCCACGAAATGATCCTTGATTGCCGCGCGTTCAAAAACTTTGGGATTGAAGTCACCGATATCGCCAAAAGGCTGATGGATTATGGATTCCATGCTCCTACTGTATCTTTTCCGGTAGCAGGGACAGTGATGATCGAACCCACAGAGTCAGAACCAAAGCATGAGCTCGACCGTTTTTGCGATGCGATGATTGCAATTCGCGCTGAAATCCAGGATGTTGAGAACGGTCTTTCCGACAAGATTGATAATCCGCTTAAAAATGCACCACACACTTCCGCAGTAGTAACAGCCGATGCATGGGAGCATTCCTACAGCAGGCAAAAAGCTGCTTTTCCTCTACCATATGTTGCTGCATACAAATTTTGGCCATCAGTGGGCAGGGTTAATGATACCCACGGCGACAGGACCCTTATCTGTGCTTGTCCGCCTATCGAATCTTATATGGAAGAATTGGCTTAACAAATCGAATTGTTCACTTTATAGGGCCAGGCCTGCGATTATCTCGCAACCCTGGCTCTAATTTTTTTCGAATTTCCCGTATTAAGCCGATAATAACATGCAACAAAACTGGTTCACAAGAATCTTCTAATGCTGAACAAAGACTGGAATTAGCGATTCAGGCTGCAGGCTTGGGAATATGGGATTGGGATGTAATAAATGATGAAACACACTTCGACAAAAATTGGATCCGAACCCTCGGATATGACTCAAGAGAATTACTGAAAAGCTCCAATTGGCTAGCTCTCGTTCATCCTGAGGACTACAACATGGTTAGCGAAATTACAGAGGAGCTTATCATGGGCAAGTACCCTTCAAATAGTTTGGCCTACCGCATAAAAACCAAGCATGGATCATGGAAATGGATCCTCTCTTTTAGTAAAATTCAAAGCTTCCAGGTTGACGGCAAAGCCGCCGTAATTATTGGAACCCATCTCGATATTGATTTCATTAAAGAAAAGGAAATAGAATTGGAGGAGATTACCCGTGAACTGAGAAAAACCAATTCGGAACTGGAGAAGTTTGCATACATAACTTCCCATAATCTTAGGGCGCCAGTAGTTAACCTTCGGACACTTACCGAAATGCAGGCTGAAGAAGTACTGTCCAGTGAAGCAAACGCGGAAATCACAGAGAATATCCGTTACTGCGTTAAACAACTCGATTCAACATTAAATGATCTGATAGAAATTGTAGCAAGCAAATCAGAAAATGATGTTAAAAAAGAACATCTCGATCTGGAGGCGGAGCTGGAACAAATAATTAGGAGTATAGGACAGCAAGTTCATGATTCAGGTGCGCACATTGAAAAAAACTTTTCAGAAAGTGAAAGTATTTTCTTCTCAAAAAGGTTTCTGCATAGCATCCTTATAAATCTCCTGACCAATGCAATCAAATACCGGTCGGATAAACGAAAGCTGGAAATAAACTTGAAAACATGCATCCATAAAGATTATACCGAACTTTATTTCAGCGACAATGGGCTTGGTATGGACATGAATAAATTCGGGAATAAGGTTTTCGGCCTCTACCAGCGCTTCCATGGCAAAATAGAAGGTAAAGGGCTCGGTTTATATATTATCAAATCTCAGATCGAGGCGATGGATGGAAAAATTGAAGTGGATAGCGAGCCAGAAGTAGGTACAACTTTTAAAATTTCTTTTAAGAACCGGATAAGCCAGCAACGATAATGGCCCGTAATATCTCAGTGACAGAAGCTGGAGCGACTAAACAACAAATTTTTTAAGATATATTTAATAAATAAAGATTTACACTTACCAATTAACACCCAATGAAAAAGATTTTTTTAACCCTTTGTATGCTAGCAGGTGTAGCTATTTTTATGGCATTTGATATGCCTTTTAAAGATGTTGTCTACACAGTGGATACCGAGCGGTCCACTATCGGCTGGACTGCAAAAAAAGTTGGTGGCGGACATTTTGGTACAGTTAAAATTACCTCAGGGAGCCTGGTGCACAATGGTAAATCATTGACCAAAGGCACTTTTCTAATGAATATGGCAAGCATTACCTCAGATAATGCCCGCGTAACTACTCACCTGAAAGCAGATGATTTTTTCTCTGCTGAGAAAAATCCAAATGCTAAGTTTGAAATTATGAAAGTGACACCGGCGGGGAAAGACCGGGTAAATGTTAGCGGTAATCTTACAATAAAAGGAATCACTCAGCCTATTACATTCCCTGCAACAGTGAAAACTCAAAAAGGTATTATCGTGGCAGTTGCAAACGGCGTACGTGTCGACCGCACAAAATATGATATCAAATACCGCTCAAAAACATTCTTCCTTGAAATTGGCGACAAAGCCATTGATGATGAGTTTGAGTTGAATATTAACTTGGTAGCTAAGAAATAGATCAAGGAACAAAGAGCAAGGAATAAGGACTAATTCCCAGTTTCCAATGAAACCGGTTTTAAAGTCTTTGTTCTTTGCTCTTTACTCCTTGCTCCCCTTACAGGATTCTAAACCCCTCACCTTCCACTCCCACCTTCGCAATCGCTTTCGATTTCGCATGGTAAAACAGGCATTCCCAATTACCTTCTGCTGCCCTGGTTCCATATTCCTGGCGTAGTTCCATAGCCCGACGACCGTCGTAGTCGTATTTAGCCATAAACTTTCGGAGGAGCTGCTCTGGTTCAGGAAGAATATCGCCGCCAAAGAAAATGGTTTCACCATCTTCCTTAATTAAAAATACCTGGTGATATTCGCAATGGCCTCCGGTCAATTCGTAAGATATAGTATCATTCAGTTTACCGTTCCCTTCCACAAAGTGTACAGAACCGCTCCGTTGCAAAAAATCAAATATCTCAGTTTTATACGATCGGGAAGGCTTGCTATAAGCTGCTTCCCACTCGCCTCTCTGGATGATATATTCCGCATTGGGAAAGCTTAGAGAAATGTCATCTCCCTTCTTATTTATCATTCCGCCAGAATGGTCAAAATGCAGATGTGACATCAGCACCAGGCTGACATCAGCAGGATCAAAACCGGCTTTGCGTATGTTCTCGTGGATAATTAACTCATC
>NZ_JBASJU010000048.1:0-18952 GCF_049655485.1 Daejeonella sp. | reverse complement strand
TATGGCTGTAGAAAGAGGACCGATATCCCGCTTTATCGAAACAAATTACCTGCATTTTAATTCCGCCGCGTTAATGGACGCTGCAAAGGGATATGAAACCCATCTTGATGAAGGTGGCAAAATGATGATCACCCTTGCTGGGGCGATGAGCACCGCCGAGCTAGGAATATCTCTTGCGGAGATGATTCGGCAGGATAAGGTTTCCATTATTTCCTGTACCGGGGCAAATCTTGAAGAAGATATCATGAATCTGGTTGCTCATTCACATTATAAACGTGTTCCTAATTATCGTGATTTAAGTCCGCAGGATGAATGGGACCTTCTGGAAAATCACTATAACCGGGTTACCGACACCTGTATTCCGGAAGAAGAAGCTTTCAGAAGACTGCAAAAGCATATACACAAAATCTGGAAAGATGCGGATAACGCAGGAGAAAGATACTTTCCGCATGAATACATGTATAAAATGCTTTTAAGTGGCGACCTTGAGCAATATTACGAAATCGATCCTAAAAATTCCTGGATGCTGGCAGCTGCCGAAAAGAATTTGCCAATAGTTGTCCCGGGCTGGGAAGATTCAACCATGGGAAACATCTTTGCTTCTTATGTGATGAAAAAGGAGCTTAATGCAGTAACCATGAAGAGCGGTATTGAATATATGGGCTGGCTGGCTGAATGGTACATTGCTAATTCAAGTGGCAAAGGAATAGGATTCTTCCAGATTGGAGGAGGTATCGCTGGTGATTTTCCGATTTGTGTAGTACCTATGCTTTATCAGGATATGGAGATGGAAAATATCCCGTTCTGGAGTTACTTCTGCCAGATTTCAGATTCCACCACATCGTTCGGTTCCTATTCTGGCGCGGTCCCTAATGAAAAGATAACCTGGGGTAAACTGGATATTCATACCCCCAAATTCATTGTTGAATCTGACGCTACAATAGTTGCCCCTCTGATTTTTGCATGGGTTTTAAAGCAGTAGTAATTGTTTTGAATATTCCCAGCATTGAAACAGCAGGGTTTATTCATAAGCTCAAAATGTAAGATCTAATAAATTGATAAATAAGGTTTTAACTATTAGTTTAGAACGATTATAAATTAGTAATATTGGTCATGTTAATGTCATGGTTAAGTGAATAAAACCTACTTTTGTGGTCGAAAATGATGCGCAGCGATTACTGGGCAAATTTTCTATCATCGTTCAAATTTTAAGCATTAAATACTAGATATGAGAAGCATCTCATTGTTTTTTAGAAGTGTTACAAAGTCGCTGGTACTGGTTTCCGTTTTGGCGTTTGCTGCTGTTTCTACAGCCCAAGCGCAGGATGCGGCCGCCGGAGCAGCTATTTTTAAACAAAAATGTACCGCTTGTCACGGCATTGATAAAGCTGTTGTTGGTCCCGCTCTTGCTGGGATTGATACCAAGTATGACGAAGCATTCCTGATCAAATGGATCAAAAATGCTCCATCATTTATCGCTAGCGGTGATCCTCAGGCAGTGAAAGCTGCGGAGTATTCGCCAGCCATGATGTCGGCTTTTCCGGAACTTTCAGACGATGATATTAAAAATATCATTGCTTATGTTAAGGTAGGCGATCCTAAACCAGCGGCTGGAGCTGCGGGAGCAGAAGGCGCTGCAGGAGCAGAGAGCTCAGGCGGGGTAAGCAATTTCATGATTTTCGGCTTACTGGCTGTTATCATTATCGCTTTTATAGTAATCGTAGTTCTGAATCGTGTCATCCGTACCCTGGAGCGCGTCATGCTTCAAAAACAGGGAGTTATTGTTGAAGAAGAAGAAGAGGTTGCAGCGGGCGATCGGTTCGCAGGACTTAAAAAGCTAAGCAAGAACAAGAAATTCATATTATTTATAGTTCTTTTAGTCGTTATATTCCTTGGATCAGCAGGGTGGAAGGGAATGTGGGAGACTGGTGTACATACAGGATATCAACCTGTTCAGCCAATTAAATTCTCTCACCAGCTGCACGCAGGTTTGAATAAGATAGACTGCCAGTATTGTCATAGTGGTGCATTTACTTCCAAGAATGCTACAATCCCATCATTAAATGTTTGTATGAACTGCCATAACTATGTTACGGCATCAGAAAAATATGATGGTAAAACATCTCCTGAGATTCAGAAGATCTATCAGGCACTTGACTACAATGAAACAACTAAACAATATGGTAGCAACACCAAGCCTGTTGAATGGATCCGTATCCACAATTTGCCTGATCTAGCTTACTTCAATCACTCACAGCACGTTGCTGTAGCTGGTATAGAGTGTCAGAAATGTCACGGACCAATCCAGACGATGGAAGAAGTCTACCAATTCTCACCGCTTACCATGAAATGGTGCGTAAACTGTCATAAGGAAACTGAAGTCAATCATAAAGACAATCCTTACTATGACAGACTTATTGCCGCTCATGATAAACTGAAAAAAGGCGAGAAAGTTACGGCCGCAGTATTAGGTGGCTTGGAATGTAGTAAGTGTCATTACTAATAACAGAATTTTAAGAAACATACGGATACTTTATATAGCTTAAATGGAAAGCAATAAAAAATACTGGAAAGGTTTAGAAGAGCTGCAGAATACTAAAGAGTTCGTTGAAAAAAACAAAAACGAATTCGCTGAATCACTTCCGATGGAAGAGGTTCTTAGTGAAGCTGGCTTAAGCACCGTAACTCCAAGACGCGACTTTTTAAAAGCGCTCGGATTTGGTTTAGGTGCAGTAACCTTAGCAGCCTGTCAGAAAACTCCTGTTCATAAATCGATTCCTTACTTAGTAAAACCGGAAGAGATTGTACCAGGGATTCCAAATTATTACACCTCTACTTTTAACGGTCATAGTGTTTTAGTGAAGACCCGTGAGGGCCGTCCGATTAAAATTGAAGGTAACCCTAATTGTATCCTGAGCAAGGGAGCTCTTGATGCTAAAGGACAGGCTTCTGTTCTTGATCTTTATGATATATCTAAATTAAAAGGCCCGGTTCTGAATGATGCTGATGCTTCCTGGGATAAAATAGATCAGTTTGTAAAAACTGAACTATCTAAAACAGGTGGTAAGAGTATCCGTATCGTTTCTTCAACAGTAAATAGTCCTTCAACAAAGGCTGTCATTGCTGATTTTATTGCAAAATATCCTTCAGCTAAGCATGTACAAGTTGATGCGGTTTCATATACAGGTATCTTAAAAGCAAACGAAGCTAGCTTCGGTAAAGCGGTCCTTCCACGTTATCGTTTCGATAATGCTGATGTAATTGTGAGTTTTGGCGCCGATTTCCTGGGCAGCTGGATTTCACCGGTTGAATTCAACAGACAGTACGCTGCAAAGAGGAACAATGCTTCCCTGAAAGGCGGAAAGATGTCACGTCACATACATTTTGAGACGGGAATGAGCATAACAGGAACCAATGCTGATGCACGGATTCCTTTGAAGCCATCTGAAGAAGGTATTGCACTATTAAACTTATATGCAGCCCTTGGCGGATCTGTTTCTGGCGGAAAGAAACTTCCGAACCAAAAAGCAGAAACTGCTGTAATGCTTGCAGCGAAAGAATTAACAGCTGCAAAAGGCAGAGCCCTGGTAATCAGCGGTTCGAATGATGTCGCTATACACACTGTAGTAAATGCGATCAACTCTCTTCTGGGAAGTTTTGGTACAACTATAGATCTGGACAATCCTTCGTACCAGTACAGCGGTAATGATGCTGATTTCGTGACTTTTGTTAACGAGATGAACAGCGGAACAGTTGGTGCTGTATTTTTCCTTAACAGTAACCCGGCTTACGAATATGCAGATCCGAAGGCATTCACCGATGCTCTAGCAAAAGTTGCACTTCGCGTATCGTTTGCAGATCGTAAAGATGAAACAGCTTCATTATGCCAGGTTATTGCACCAAATCACCACTACCTTGAATCATGGGGCGACTCAAATCCGGTAGAAGGTTATTATACTATTGCACAGCCAACAATCAATCCTGTCTACAATACACGTAACGCAGAACAAGGTCTTTTGATCTGGTCTGATAACGCGGTTCAGGATTATTACCAATACATTCAGAATAACTGGTCAAAAACTGTTTTAGCTCAAAGCGGGACTACCTGGAAAGAGCTTTTACAAAAAGGATCGGTTTCTACAATTGCAAGAACTGGCGGTGCTTATGCAGCGGCTGGTGATGTGGCAGGTGCGGTTTCTGCAATCCTTGCGGAAAGCAATGCACTTGCAAAAGGCGGAGATAATGCAGTTGAACTTCAGCTCTATGCGAATAACAGCATTGGCGACGGTAAATCAGCGAATAACCCATGGTTACAGGAATTGCCGGATGGTGTTTCTAAAGTTACCTGGGACAATTATGCTGCTATAGGCCCGAAATATGCTGAAAAGTTAGGTATCAGCCAATTTGATTTGGTTACTGTTAAGACTGACAAATACGAAGTTACTTTGCCCGTGCTTATTCAACCTGGACAGGCTTCAGGTACAGTTTCAATCGCAGTGGGTTACGGCCGCACTATGGCAGGAAAGGCCGCAACTGAAGTTGGAAAGAATGCTTATCCTTTCTTAAGGCTGGTTAATGGTACCCTTCAAGGTAATGCTTCTGCTACGATCAGCAAAGCTGGCGGTATCTATGAGCTTGCTCAAACGCAAACTCACCACTCTATTGAGGGAAGAAATATCGTTCGTGAAACTACATTAAAAGATTTCTTAAAAGATCCAAACCACGGTACTGGCCATGGACATGTGAACCATGTTGATCTTTGGAACGAATACGAGATGCCTGGACATAACTGGGTAATGGCTATCGACCTAAATGCATGTACTGGATGTGGAGCTTGTATTGTAGCGTGTAATGCTGAAAACAATATTCCTGTTGTAGGTCGTGACGAAGTTCGTAAACGCCGTGAGATGCACTGGATACGTATTGACCGTTATTATACAGCTAATGATAATGGTACCAAAGTAACCAAGGAAGATGAGATGGAGGATATGGAGAGCATGGACAATGTGTCTGTGATCCACCAGCCGATGTTATGTCAGCACTGTGACCATGCTCCTTGTGAAACTGTTTGTCCGGTATTGGCAACGGTACACTCTTCAGAAGGTCTGAACCAGATGGCTTATAACCGTTGTATCGGTACAAGATATTGCGCGAATAACTGTCCATATAAAGTTCGTCGTTTCAACTGGTTTAACTACTGGAATGATTCACGTTTCGATAACTACATGAACAATGAGTTTACACAACTTGTGTTAAATCCAGATGTTACCACACGTTCACGTGGTGTAATGGAAAAATGTTCTATGTGTGTTCAGCGTATACAGGCTGGTAAGTTGGGAGCGAAATTAGACAAGCGTATCTTGAAAGATGGCGATATCAAAATGGCTTGTCAGCAAACTTGCCCTACTAATGCAATCATATTTGGTGATGGAAACGATCCAAACTCCGAAGTATCGAAAGCGTTGAAGAGCGAGCGTACTTATTATGTACTTGAAGAGATCAACACTAAACCAGGTGTTGGATATCAAACAAAAGTTAGAAATACTGCAGAGGTTTAATACAAGAAATTCAATAAAGATATGTCATCTCATCACGAGTCTATACTTAGAGAACCACTAGTAACCGGTGAAAATATAACCTACTCCAAGGTCACCGAAGATATATTGGTTCCCGTTGAAAATAAACCTAATAGAGCCTGGTGGATCGGTTTCATCGTTTCAGCAATTGGCGCCGGGCTTTGGGTATTCGCAGTTAGCTGGACATTCTGGTTCGGAATCGGCGAATGGGGATTAAATAAAACCGTCGGCTGGGCATGGGATATCACCGGCTTCGTATGGTGGGTAGGTATTGGTCACGCAGGAACGCTTATTTCTGCCGTACTACTACTCTTCCGTCAAAACTGGCGAAACTCTATTAACCGTTCCGCAGAGGCGATGACAATTTTTGCCGTTATCTGTGCGGCAACCTATATTATATCACACATGGGCCGTCCATGGATGTTTTACTGGGCACTTCCATTACCCAACCAGTTTGGTTCTTTATGGGTGAACTTTAACTCACCTCTGGTATGGGACGTATTTGCGATTTCGACTTACTTCTCGGTTTCATTAGTATTCTGGTATACGGGTTTACTTCCGGATATCGCTACTATCCGCGACCGTGCAACAGGTATGCGTCGCCGGATCTACTCTATCCTTTCTTTCGGATGGAATGGTTCAGTTAAAACATGGCAGCGTTTTGAGCTTGTCTCATTGATCCTTGCGGGTGTTTCAACACCACTGGTGCTTTCGGTTCACACGATTGTATCCATGGACTTTGCAACATCTCTTGTTCCAGGATGGCACACCACGATCTTCCCTCCATACTTCGTTGCTGGAGCGATTTTCTCGGGATTTGCGATGGTACAAACCTTATTGCTTGTAACACGTAAGGTGATGAACTTCGAAAACTACATCACCATGTTCCACATTGAATCGATGAATAAGATCATCATTCTTACAGGTTCTATCGTAGGTGTAGCTTACTTAACTGAGCTTTTCATTGCATGGTACTCTGGCGCAGAATACGAACAATATGCTTTCCTTAACCGTGTAAGCGGTCCATACTGGTGGGCATACTGGAGTATGATGACCTGTAACGTGTTCACACCGCAGATTTTCTGGATCAAAAAGATTCGTACCAGCATTGCATGGTCATGGATACTTTCGATTGTAGTTAACATCGGTATGTGGTTCGAGCGTTTCGTAATTATAGTGACTTCACTCCACCGTGACTATCTTCCATCAAGTTGGGTAATGTTCTATCCTAGCTGGGTTGATGTTTGTGTATTTATTGGATCGATAGGATTGTTCTTTACCTTATTCCTGCTGTTCTTAAGGGTATTGCCTGCAATCGCGATGGCTGAGGTTAAATTATTGCTGAAGAGTTCAAGCGACCAGGCTAAGCAGAAACTTATCCGTGAAGGTAAGGTAGACGCAGGAGAGGCAGCTTACTACCAGGAGAATCTGGAAAAATTTGATAGTATTAAACCACGGGTAGCGGAATACGAAAAAGTATAAAGATGAGTAACATAAAATATATTTTAGGTCATTTTGCAGATCCGGATGACCTGATGCATGGGATAGACAAACTGCAGGAAGGTAACGTTACTATATATGACGTTTTTACGCCGATGCCTATCCACGGTATAGAAGATAAATTAGGTATCAAGCGTTCACGTTTAGGCAGAGTTGCATTCGGCTTCGGATTAACCGGAACGATAACCGCTATATCCATGATCTATTATATGCTGGTATACGACTGGCCTATGAATATTGGTGGCAAGCCGCACTTTGCATTCCCGGATTTTGTGCCGATCATGTTCGAGCTTACAGTATTATTCTGCGCATTCGGAATGGTTGGAACTTATTTCTTTGTTAATCACCTGGCTCCGGGCCGCGCGCCAAGAGTAATGGACCTGCGTGCTACCAACGATCGTTTTGTTGTAGCTATTGATGCCAGAGAAAATCCATACCACGATAAAATTGACAACATTTTAAAAGAAGCTGGTGCTGTTGAAGTTAAGCACAACGAAAGGAAATATGTTAGTTATGAATAAGGTCCTGATAATCTGTACCGCTTTTTTAACTGTAGCTACGGCTTCAGTTATTACATCCTGTTCAAATAATAGAAGCACAGGTATAGAGTTTGCCCGTAATATGTATGATCCGATTGCTTACAATCCGGATCAGCCTAATAAGAATTTTAAGGATGGGAAGACTGCTCAAACTCCCCCTGCAGGTACTGTACCGGTTGGTTTTGACAAAAACGAAAATTATCCGAATACTCCTGAGGGATACCAGGCTGCGAGTGCTGGTTTAACTAACCCCTTACCGGTAGCCGTTCCAACTCTTGAACAAGGAAAAACCCTTTATCTTAACATGTGTTCTCATTGCCACGGAAATGAAGGTAAAGGTGATGGCTCAATAGTTAAACTGGGTAAGTACCCGGCTCCGCCATCTTACTCAACGGGTAATTCATCTAGAGGAGGTTCAATGAAAGATCTTACTGATGGAAAAATCTACCATACTATTACACATGGTGTTAATCTAATGGGTCCGCACAAATATCAATTAACCCCTCAGCAAAGGTGGAAAATTGTTATGTACGTTCACGAATTACAAAAATTACAATAGTCAATTGCTAAAACCAGATGGGAAATCATAATCAAACTCATACTCATAATTTTTCTGAACAATTTGTTTTTTCAGGCAAATTAAAAACCTGGAGCCTTATAGCAATAGTAGTAGGTGTTCTATCAATCGCTTTCGGATTTTTAACCGGCGATGCTGAAAGGACTTATGCTAATCTATTGTTAATGGCATATTACTTCACATGCGTTTGTGCTGCCGGGCTGTTTTTTGTCGCTTTGCAATATGTAGCGCAGGCGGGTTGGGCAACTGGCTTTTTGAGAGTTCCTCAGGCTATGTCGAGGGTACTACCAATTGCCTCATTAATACTTTTTGTAGTTTGTGCTGCTGGTTTGCTGACACATAACTTATACCACCATTGGAACGGTGATGGCTTAACGGATCCTTCTAGTCCTAATTACGATAAGCTAATTGCAGGTAAAGCGGTATACTTAAATGTTCCTTTCTTTTTAGCTCGTTTAGCGATATTTCTAGGTGCTTACAGTTTCTTTGCTGTCTTATTTGCTAAGTATGCAAAGCGTGAAGCAGCTGAAGGCGGATTGGTTTTCTATGATAAAAGCATCAAGTGGTCTGCAGTGTTTTTGATCATTTTCGGATTTACTACACCGATCTGGGCATTCGATACTATCATGTCTCTTGAAGCCCACTGGTTCTCTACCATGTTTGGCTGGTATAATTTTGCAGCCATGTGGGTAAGTGGTTTATGTGTGATCGCTTTGATAATTATCCTTCTTAAGAAAGCAGGATATATGTCATGGATCAATGAAAACCACCTTCATGATCTTGGAAAGTTTATTTTTGCATTCTCAATCTTCTGGACATACATTTGGTTCTCTCAGTTCGTGCTTATCTACTACGCTAACATGCCGGAAGAGACCGTATATTTTTATAAAAGATGGGAGCCTGAATATCTTCCATGGTTTTGGGTAAATATTGTGATTAACTTTGTAGCACCGATATTGATTCTGATGGCACGTGGTTCCAAACGCCATACAAACACCTTGATGTTCGTTTGTATTATGCTGCTTTGCGGTCACTGGCTGGACTATTACATGATGATCATGCCAGGGACTGTTGAATCACACCGTGGATTTGGAATTATTGAAATAGGTATCGCAATCGGATTTACTGGATTGTTTACGTTCCTTACTCTAAATCAGTTAAGTAAACGGTCGATGGTTCCAAACAATCACCCTTTCCTTGAGGAAAGCTTGCATCACCAGATTTAATTTAAGGCTTAATAGCAAAGACATATACTACTAATAAAATGAGGTTAAAAGAAATATTTAATATCAGGATTGCTGCTTCAATGTTGATGGTTTGCGCTCTTGCTGTATCAAATAGTACAGTTATAGCTCAGACTGCTGACACAACAGTGAGTTCAATCACGACAGTGGAGGATTCTGCAGCTGCGTCTGCCACTCAGGTTTCACCTTCTTCAGCACCGCTCATCAGCACGGCTGTTGATACGGTAGCACGGTATGCAAATATGCAACCGGTTTCTGCGGAAGTTGACTATTCTGCGGCGTATAAGTCGGGAGCCTATTACTTCTTACTATTTATATTGCTATGCGTTTTTTACGCAGTTATAGTAAAAGTATTGGATGTTTATTCACTAAGCAGAGATATACAGGGCAGAAAAGGCACCAAATTCGACGGAAAGAATATCCAGGGTGCTTTATTCATTGTATTCCTTTTAGTCGGTCTATATGGAGTGTACTGGTCTTATACAGTACAAGGACCAATGAGTATGCACGAGTCGGCTTCTGAGCATGGCCTCGACATTGATTTCATGTTCAACGTGACGACGGTTATTACCACCATCGTATTTGTACTTACTCACATTGCGCTGTTCGGTTTTTCATTTCAATACCGTGGAAAGAAAGAAAGAAAAGCTTATTTCTATCCGCATAACAATGCGCTGGAAAGAATCTGGACAATCGTTCCTGCTATTGCTTTAACGGTTCTTGTACTTCTTGGTTTCTTCACTTGGAGAAGCATTACCAATGTTTCTGAAGAGGATCAAAAGAAGGCAATGAATATTGAGGTAGTTGGAGAGCAATTTAAATGGAACCTGCGTTACGCTGGTCAGGACAATGCTATCGGTAAACGTAATTTTAAACTTACAACTCCGACCAACGGTTTAGGTATCGACTTTAAAGATCAGAAAAGCTGGGACGATCAGCTTACAGGCGAAATAGTAATACCTGTTGGTAAACCTGTACGTTTTACAATCGGATCAAAAGATATCCTTCATAGTTTTTACTTACCTGATTTCCGCGTACAAATCAACGCGGTTCCAGGTATGCCTACTTATTTCCAGTTTACTCCGCGTTTAACTACTGCGCAGATGAGGGAGAAACGTAATAACCCTGCCTATGATTATGTTTTGCTTTGTGCCAAAATTTGCGGATCTGGACACTATAACATGCAGTCCAAAGTCACTGTGGTTTCTGAAGCAGAGTATGCCGTTTGGATAGCTAAACAACCTTTATATTACACGGATGATGTTAAGAAGGAAATGCAGCTTGCTGAACAAAAGAGAGAAGAAGAGAACAAGAAAATTGCGTTAAATACTAATACTATTATAAAATAATTATGGCAAGCACAGCAATACACGATACAGCCGTACTGCACCAACACGATGATCACGGTCATGATCACGGGCATCATAAAGAGACGTTTATAACTAAATATATCTTTAGCCAGGATCACAAGATGATCGCAAAGCAATTCCTGATAACAGGTATTGTCATGGCTGTTATTGCAATGATTCTTTCAATCTTATTCAGATTGCAGCTGGCATGGCCAGATAAAAGTTTCCCATTATTGGAAACTTTCCTGGGAGAGAAGTGGGCAGAGGGCGGAAGAATTAAGCCGGATTTCTATCTTGCGTTAGTTACGATACATGGTACCATGATGGTATTCTTTGTATTAACTGCAGGGCTAAGCGGTACATTCAGTAATCTTCTTATTCCATTGCAATTAGGAGCCAGGGATATGGCATCGCCATTCCTGAACATGCTTTCTTATTGGTTCTTCTTCATTTCATGCTGTATCATGATGGCTTCTTTCTTCGTAGAGAGTGGGCCAGCAAGTGCAGGTTGGACGATTTACCCTCCGCTTTCAGCTTTACCGACCGCCATCAGTGGATCGGGTACAGGTATGACTCTTTGGCTTATAAGTATGGTGTTCTTTATAGCATCCGCGCTTATTGGTGCCCTGAATTATATCTCTACAGTTTTGAATATGCGTACGGTAGGTATGGATATGTGGAAAATGCCTCTGACTATCTGGGCCTTTTTCCTGACAGCTATCGTAGGTGTACTTTCATTCCCTGTATTAGTTTCAGCAGTAGTCCTTTTGATCTTTGACCGTAGTTTCGGCACGAGTTTCTATTTATCAGACATTGTAGTTGCAGGACAAATATTGCCTAATCAAGGTGGTAGCCCGGTTCTTTGGCAGCACTTGTTCTGGTTCCTAGGTCACCCTGAGGTTTATATCGTAATCATGCCTGCTTTAGGTATCACTTCAGAGGTTATTGCAACTAACGCACGTAAGCCGATCTTCGGTTACCATGCGATGGTTTATTCCCTAATTGGTATTACTGTATTATCATTTATTGTATGGGGACACCATATGTTCGTTACCGGCATGAATCCATTCCTGGGTGGCGTGTTCATGATTACAACCTTAATCATTGCTGTTCCTTCTGCGGTAAAGACATTTAACTACCTGGCTACAATCTGGAGAGGTAACCTGAGATTTACTCCGGCTATGCTTTTCGCAATCGGACTGGTATCCTTCTTTATATCTGGTGGATTAACCGGGATTTTCCTTGGAAACGCTGCGCTTGATATCAATCTTCACGATACCTATTTCGTTGTTGCTCACTTCCACCTTGTGATGGGTGCTGCTGCGATTTTCGGAATGCTTTGCGGTGTTTATCACTGGTATCCAAAGATGTTCGGACGTATGATGGATGAAAGATTGGGTTACATTCACTTCTGGTTGACTTTCATCGGAGCGTACCTTGTATTTTTCCCAATGCACTTTATGGGTATCGATGGTGTTCCACGCCGTTACTACGCATTTACTGAGTTTGCATTTATGCAAGAATGGTTAACTGTAAACGTATTTATCACATGGGCAGCTATACTTTCAGCTCTTGCTCAGGTTGCTTTCTTATGGAACTTCTTCTATTCAATATTTTATGGTAAGAAGGCAAGCCAGAATCCATGGGAATCGAATACATTGGAGTGGACTACTCCGGTGGAACACCTGCACGGAAACTGGCCGGGAGAAATTCCATCAGTTTATCGTTGGCCGTACGATTACAGCAAGCCAGGACACCACGAAGATTTTATTCCTCAAACGACACCTTTCTCTGAAACAATGAGCTCAAATCTTCAGCATGATTTTGAAGATAATCCTGAAGCTGAGCAAATTCAGCTGGAATGGGAAAGGCAGCATGGCTCAAGAAGGCCAGCCGCTGAAGAAATTAAATAGAAAAAAGGGATACCCTGCTGACGATTAGAGATTCGTTAGCAGGGTTTCATTTTCCAGCCTTTTTCTAAAAACTGTCCGTAAGGACTTTTTAACAAGCGAAATGTATCCTTCAAGTGAGAAGAGATTCTTGGCGATAAACTTTATCGCAGTCGTAGCTCTTTTTCTGCTTATACTGGCTGGTGGTGTGGTTCGCAGCACCGGATCAGGCATGGGTTGCCCTGATTGGCCAAAGTGTTTTGATCAATTTATTCCTCCGACGCACATTTCTCAGCTCCCTGCAGGTTATCAGCAAAAATATGTTGATAGAAGGGTACAGAAGAATGAGCGCTTTGCAAAGACACTTGACCTTCTTGGCTATGGTAATCTGGCCTACCGGATCAGAAATGATAAAAATGTTTTAAAGCCGGAGGAATTTAACGCGTCGAAAACCTGGACAGAATATGTGAACAGGCTGCTTGGTGCTTTAGTTGGGCTCCTGCTTATTGGTTGTGTTGTAGCATCAGTAACTTATTTGAAATCACGTAAGCGGATATTTTTTTGGAGCTTGTTCAATTTGATACTGGTAGGATTTCAGGGCTGGCTTGGATCAATTGTAGTGTCAACAAATTTGCTTGCGTGGATAGTAACGGTTCACATGTTAATCGCAGTTGCAATTGTTGCTATTTCGATTTATACCTATTACGAAGCAAGGGCGCTTAGAGATAAAAGTATTTTAACTAATATAAATTCAAGTTGGGTGATGGTGCTTGCTTATTTTGGGCTTGTGCTTACTTTAATTCAAATCACATTAGGTACAGAAGTACGTGAACAGATCGACTTCATCTCTTCAACAATGGAAACGTTAAACCGTTCTGAATGGGTTTCAAAGGTAGGAGCTAATTTTGTGTACCACCGTGACCTTGCAATACTTGTAATAATTGTAAATTCAGTATCATTTATGATGATTCGGAAAAGATATCCGGTGCCGGGATACCAGTATAAATATATATCCTACGTACTTTTGCTAATTGTTTTGCAAATAGTCACTGGCTTATCACTTTCTTATATGGGCCTGCCGCCAGTTGCACAAGCCCTGCACATTTTACTTGCTACTCTTGTCTTTGGTGCCCAGTTTTATCTGATGCTACTTCTGAAGAAAAGTAGATTAGACATACTTAATTGAACAGAATATAGTGAGGAAATTCATCTCCGATTTTAATAAACTTATTAAGCTAAGATTAACTCTGACTGTTGTGTTTTCCGCATCGATTTGTTTTCTGATGGGAAGCAAGATGCAGGGGGAAATTAACTGGCTTAATTGGGCAATATTAACAATTGGGGGTTTTCTTGTTACAGGTGCTGCTAACGGATTTAATGAGATTATCGAAAAAGACCTGGATAAGCTAATGAAGCGTACCATGGACCGGCCGATTCCTTCCGGGCACATGACCACCGGTCAGGCGCTGGTATTAAGCCTGATTATGGGAATAGGAGGAACCTATTTATTATTGAGGTTGAATTTCCCGACGGGTGTATTAGCGTTATTCTCTATATTCCTTTATGCATTCGTTTATACCCCGATGAAGCGGAAATCGCCCATCGCTGTATTCATAGGTGCCATTCCGGGAGCCTTGCCTCCGCTAATTGGTTACTTCGCAGCTTTCCATGAGCCCCGTATTTCCTGGATCCCTGTAATATTATTCTTAATCCAATTTGTCTGGCAGTTCCCGCATTTCTGGGCTATCGCATGGGTACTCGACGAAGATTATAAACGAGCAGGATTTAGATTGTTACCCACTACAAAACAAGATAAAATCAGTGCATTCATCACACTGTTGTCTACTTTGATACTGATACCTGTCAGCTTAATGCCTACCCGGTATTTTATGCCTTCTGGCGATGCATTCGGTGGAACTGTATACGGTATTATTGCCCTGGTCGCAGGGCTCTATTTTTTATGGCAGGCGATCCAGCTATTCCTGAGGCAGGATGTACCTTCCGCAAAGAAATTGATGTACACTTCTTTTTTCTATTTGCCACTGCTTCAGTTAACCCTATTGTTTGACTTTATAATAAAATAACATGGATCAAACCCCAATTGAAGATATGCAAAGCCTGAAGGCGAGAAAGTTCCTGATGTGGCTTTTTGTTATTTCTTCGTTTATGATGTTCGCAGCTTTGACCAGCGGATTTATCGTGTATACTGAAGGAAATGCCGAACGCGGAATTAAAGTACTTCTGCCGAAAGCATTCATTTATAGCACGATCATCATCATCATAAGCAGTGTAACAATGCACCTTGCTTACCTGTCAGGTAAAAAGCTTGATTTCAGTAAGCAAAAACTGTATACCGTATTGACAATCGTACTTGGTATTGCATTTTTCATCAGCCAATACAGCGCATGGAAAGTACTGACTGACGCAGGTGCATATTTCGTTAATTATAATGCTTCCCAATCGTTTATTTACGTGTTCACAGGAGCACACCTTTTGCACATTTTTGCAGGGATTATCATGCTGATTTATTCCCTCATTGGTAAAACAAGGAATATACCACAGGTCCGCAACATATTTCGCCTGGAAGTGACATCCATTTTTTGGCATTTTATAGATATCCTATGGATTTATCTATATGTTTTCTTACTTTTGAATCAATAATAAATCACTATACCATCGTTTAAATGAGTACTACTGTATCGAAACTTGATGAAATAAAAACTGACGCCTGGAGCGGCGGTAAGTCGCCTTTTGCTGTAGAATATGGAAAACTAATGATGTGGTTTTTCCTCTTGTCAGATGCATTTACATTTTCTGCTTTCCTGATCTATTACGGGGCGCAGCGTTTTAGTAAAATGACCTGGCCAGATCCGGATGTTGTTTTCCAGTCGATCCCTGGTCTTGCCGACCACGGTTATCCATTGGTATTCGTTGGTATCATGACCTTTATCCTGATCATGAGCTCGGTAACTATGGTTCTTGCTGTTGAAGCAGGTCATCGTAATGCCAAAAAGGAAGTTATATGGTGGATGATTGCTACTATCATTGGTGGTGCAATGTTCCTTGGATGTCAGGCGCTTGAGTGGTCTCACCTACTTCACGAAGGTTACTGGTGGGGCAGTTATCCTGCATCGTATACCGGCGTTGATACTGTAGGTGCACTGCAGTTTTCAAATCTGTTTTTTACAATAACTGGTTTCCATGGTTTCCACGTTTTCACGGGAGTTATCATCAATATAATAATCACATTCATGGTTGCCTCCGGAGTTTTCCAAAGAAGCGGCAGCTATTTAATGGTTGAAAAAGTTGGTCTTTACTGGCACTTCGTTGACCTTGTTTGGGTATTCGTATTTACATTCTTCTATTTAGTTTAATATCAGATAAATCATATATAATGTCAGAACACACACACAGCGAGCATGGAGCAGAACATGCGGAACATGAAGGGATGACTAAAAAGAAGATCTGGCAGGTTTTCTTTTACATGCTTGGTATTACAGCGATTGAGTTTTTCATCGCACTTTACCTTCTTCCTAAAGGTATTATGGGACAGGGCATGGGTAACTTCATTTATGTCGTGCTTACTCTCGTAAAAGCCTTTTATATAGTTGCATACTTTATGCACCTTAAGTATGAAAAATTTGCATTGAAAACAGGGATACTGGTTTCTCTGGTATTCATTATATACTTTATAGTGTTGATGCTTACAGAGGGTTCATACCAATATCTTCACATGAATTAATGAGCTTACCTGCCTTTCCGGTAAAAAAGATCCTGGTTCTGCTGATTTTATTAGTCGTGCCAGGATCTGTTTATTATCTGCTAAAGGCAAAAGGGGAGAACCGATACCGTCCTCTTGCCATTTACGGCCCTAAGCAGCCTGCCTCAACTTTCCATACAAAACGCGGTAAGCAAATCCGGGACACTCTTTATCACCAGATCAGAGATTTTACTCTCCTGGATCAGAACGGAAACTCTGCCAAGTTTCCTGCCGATAGCAGTCAGATAACGGTTGTTAATTTCTTTTTTAGTCGATGTCCGACCTTCTGTTCAAATATGAATAGCGAGATGGCACGGGTGGCGAAAATCAATAATGGAAACAGGCTTTTGAGGTTCCTTTCAATCAGCGTGGATCCTGAATATGATCGCCCGGAAGTTCTTAAGGAATACAGCAAGAAATACGGTTCTGAAAATGAAAAGTGGGATTTCCTAACCGGCGATAAAGAGCTGATCTACTCCCTGGCAAAAGAAGATTTTCTCGTTGATGCTTTTCGGGACACAACTAAAGCAGTCAATTTTATTCACAGCCCTATGATAATTCTGGTGGATTCGAAGAAGAGGATCAGGGGTTATTATGATTCGACAGGGGGCAATGATAAAATGAACCTGCTCACAGATGAAATCAGGGTTTTGATAGCCGAAGAGCTTAGGAACGTAAAAGATCGTTAATTATAGAAACTTATGAATGACAAATTAATCGCCAGAATCATTACTGGGATTTCAATTTTCGTATTGATTGTTGTTGTAATCCTGCAAAGTAAAGTGCTGAACATTTTTCCCGATAAAAGCACAATCCCTAACTGGGTATTTTCGCTCCCGAAATTAAATGCCATCATCAACGGGACATGTAGTGTATTACTCCTGCTATCTCTATATTTCATTAAAAAGAAGGATATCTCCACGCATAAGAAACTGAATATTACCACATTTATACTGTCCTCACTTTTTCTTGTTTCCTATATTATTTTCCACGCTACCGGAATTAAAACCGCCTTTGGCGGGACCGGCCCAATCAGGACGGTATATTATTTTATCCTAATCAGCCATATTATTCTTGCGGCGATAGTTCTTCCCCTGGTGCTTTTCAGTTTCCAAAAAGGCCTCCAAATGCAGGTTGAAAAACATAGGAAACTGGTAAGATGGAGTTATCCTATCTGGTTGTATGTTACAATTACGGGGGTTGTGGTGTATTTGATGATCTCACCTTATTATACATTTTAAATCCAGGTACCTGGTTTCAGTTTGTCGAAGTTCTGACCCGCCAAATTAATAATCAAAAAAAAATTTTGATTATTGAATTATTGCAATTAATTTGTTACACGGTAATAATCACGTTACTAACTAACTATTTAAAGCAATATGAAAAAAACAAACCCTCTTCGCTGGCGAATGGAAGTTCCAACACTAGCTTTAGCCTGTATGCTTTCTGTTTATTCAGAAAATCCTGCATTTTCTGCGCTCAAAATTGGAACCGAGGCAAGCAGTTTTGCTAGTAAATCAGCACTTTTTAAAAGAGCAGTTATCTGGCCTATTTCCGGTCGGATTACTTCAGCTGATGGCCAACCATTGCCCGGCGTATCAATTTTAGTAAGAGGTACGAGTAATGGGGTCACAACAGATATGGATGGAAGATATACCATCAATGTCCCGGAAAATGCCGGCACTTTGGTGTACACCTTTATCGGGTTCACAACACAGGAAAAATCGTTTTCAGGTCCGGCAACTATAAATATTGTAATGTCCGAAGATTCAAAATCCTTGCAGGAAGTAGTTGTTACCGGTTATAATTCGCAGGCAAAACGAGATATTACAGGCGCAGTTACCACAGTTTCTGCTAAAGATCTTTTATCCGCTCCGGCAACTAACGTTGCACAGGCTTTACAGGGACGGGCAGCGGGTGTGACGGTGGGTAACGAAAATAGTCCTGGGGGAGGCGTAATGGTACGCGTCAGAGGATTTGGTACAATTAACGATAATTCACCATTGTACGTAATCGATGGGGTGCCAACAAAAGGCAATTTGAATACGTTAAATCCCAACGATATTGAGTCTATGCAGATCCTGAAAGATGCTTCTTCAGCATCTATATATGGAGCACGGGCAGGTAATGGAGTTGTAATTATAACTACAAAAAAGGGTAAAAATGGTGAACCTAAGATTACGTTTGACTCTTATTATGGAACACAACAACGCGGACCAGTATTGGATTTGTTGAATACCAATGAGTTGGCTCAGCTTACTTGGGAAAGTGAACGAAATGCCGGTAATTTAAAGAATGGTAATCCTTCTAATCCACAATACGGAAACAGTGCACAGCCTGTAATACCAGATTTTATTTTTCCCACTGGAGCTTCTTCCGGTGACCCAAGGGTGTCCCCTGCAAATTACACGAGCAATATTGACGATTCGGAATTTAACAAAACGAAATTCCTGATCACTCCAGCAAATAAGGAGGGTACACGGTGGATGGAAGAGATTTTCAATCCGGCACCGATGCA
>NZ_JBASJU010000047.1:0-12739 GCF_049655485.1 Daejeonella sp. | reverse complement strand
ATAGTTCCAGGTAAGTTATCTCTGAATCCATTAGGCAGAACAACACAGGGGTGACCACTCAAGTTCGTTACCCGAAGGTTCTGTCCAAAAGCAGGCGCAACGAACACATCAATACCTTTCATTTTTTCATTCAGCTGTTCGATCAGTACGGTTCTTGCACGGTTAGCCTGAATGTATTCTACCGCAGGAATAAAACGGGAAGCCCGAAGAGCATTTGGCCGGGCGCTCTTGTTTTGGAGTACCATAAGGTCTTCCCGATTAGTAAGTGTCAGCTCATCAAACGCGGCGCCTGCCTCTGCTGAAAGGACGATGCCCATACCTGCATATGGCAGTTCTGGTAATTCAAAGGGAACCAATTCGGCACCCAGCTCCTTTAGCTTGATTAAGGTCAAACTGTCGTTTACCGAATTTGCATTTCTTCTCAGGAACTCAGATTTTATAAACCCGATACGTACACCTTTTAAATTCCCGCTAGTTTGAGAAGTATAATTGAACGGTGCCGGGATTACACTTAAGTCCTTTCCATCCGGGCCCATTATTGCATTAAACACTATTGCACAATCTTCTACATTTCGCGCAATTGGGCCCAGTTTATCCATACTCCAGCTTAAAGCCATTGCTCCATACTTGCTGATTCTGCCAAAAGTAGGTCTCAAGCCTGTGGTGCCGTTCTCTCCGGATGGAGAAACAATTGATCCTAAAGTTTCAGAACCAATAGCAAAGGGCATGCATCCTGAAGCCACAGCTGATGCTGACCCTGCGGATGATCCACTCGAGCCACGTTTTATATCCCATGGATTCCTGGTTTTTCCTCCAAACCAGACATCACCCTGGGCCAGCTCCCCTAAGGTCATCTTAGCTATCAATACGGCTCCTGCCTGTTCAAGCCTGGTTATCACTGTGGCATCAGTGTTTATTACCTGATCTTTATAGGGTACGGATCCCCAGGTAGTCTTATAATCCTTAGTGGCCAGAAGGTCTTTTGCTCCAAAAGGGATACCGTGCAACACACCACGGTATTTTCCAGCTGCTATCTCTGCATCAGCTTTTCTTGCCTGAGCCATTGCCCTCTCTTCTGTAATGGTGACAGTATTCAATAGGAAAGGATCGTACTTTTTTAAACGATTAATAAAATATTGCGTCATTTCTACAGAGGAGATCTGTTTGCTGCGGATTAATTCAGCAAGTTGGGAAATCGAGCTAAACGCCAGCTCGTCTTTGTTTCCACTGAATTTACTCCTGGGAGCCTTTGATAATTTAAATCCATTTTCTTTATCAGGAAATTGATATCCAACAGGTAAAGGGTTGAAGTTTAAAGATGGCACGACAGAATTAGGCATGTTCAGCTTGCGTAATTCTGCATAATTCTTGCGCCTGCTTTCCAAAGTTTCCAGCATGGAATCTGCCTCAGCATCTGTAAAGTCGAGGCCGATAATTTTCTCAGCTTCCTTAATTACTGAAATGGTAAGCTTTTCTTCGTCAATTTGGCGACTAATAAATCCGCCAAGTAAAAAACTAGCTACACATGAGAAACCAACAATACTATTTCGAAGGTTAATGAGTTTGATATTTTTCTTCTGTTTTATCATACGATAAACTTAATAAAGAAACAGTAAATTAACACGCTTTAAAAAACGACATGACTAAATATTTTTCATCACTTCTTATACTTGGCATTTTAAGCCTTTCATTATCAGCCCAAACAAAGAAAACAGGTGTGTTAGTAATTGGGAATACTGCTGCGGGTCTTGCAGCTTCTATTCAATCAGCTCGCTCTGGTGTAAGCACCATTTTTCTGACGCAGACACCTGTAATAAACGTTGATCTGGGCTCTGAGGACATCAGTCACCTTCAAAGGATTCAAAATCATTATAAATCAAAGCTTAAAAAAAAACCGGGGGAAAAAGATAGCACCCTGGCATTTGATCCTAACATGGGGAAGGATCAATACTTGAAGCTTATCAGGGGTATAGTTGACACTACAAAAAACTTAACTCTGACTTTGAACACAGCACTGGAAAAGATCGAAAAAGATGGTAAGGGATGGGAAGTCAGATTGAAAAACGGGCAGAAAATAAAAGCTGATGTTGTTGTCGATGCAACTGAAAAACTTTCCATAGCGTCTATATTACGAATAGATGTAAATAAAAACATGCTAAACAGCACGGCTAACACCAACCCATTCAACAACAAACTATTCCGCAGTACAGTTGCAACTGCCTACTCGGGAACGGATACCTCACGTTCAGTATCGTTGATCTCGGTTGGAAGCTTTGTACCGCCAGGCGCGGAGAATTTTATCATTATACCAAAGAGCAATAACACCATCAAACCCGTGAATATGTCGTTTGGGCAGGCCGCCGGCACGATTGCAGCCTACTGCGCATTTTTTAAAACAACTACTAAAAACATTAATGTAAGAGGAGTACAGACCGAACTATTAGCGTATGACGCGGAATTAATACCCTTGTCTGATGTTAAAAAAAGCGACCCTAACTTTCTCGCCTTTCAGCGGATAGCGCTGAGCGGCTTACTAAAACCTGTAATCACTAAAAAAGGTGAACGAAGCGTAATTAAATTTGATACTACAAGCACGATTTCTTCGGAACAGCTAAGACTTCCTTTCAAGGAATTTTACTCTAGGAGCCAGATCTGGTTTGCAGATAATAAAAAAGAAGTTATGACCATTGAGGATGCCATAAGCCTCTTCATGTTCACAGCAACCCGGGGGGAAGAACTTAAAAAAGAAATTGAGGAAGGCTGGAAAGAAAGCTTTTCATTTAACAGCAAATTTGATTTAAAACGAAATATTACCAGAAAAGAATTCGCTATTCTCGCTGACCGTTATCTGCAGCCCTACAATATAAAAGTGGATTTCACTGGAAATTTGTTGAGTTGATAATTATAAATTACTTAATAAATATAGTTTAGGTATCAATTATGAAAAGCTTAAGGACAATTTTGCTGATTTGCGGGGTGATTTTAATCAGCAATTCGCTTTTTGGACAAGGAATGACCGACGATGTAATTCGTGCCCACATGATTGCCGATTGGGAGCGCGCCAAGGCCTATACCAAAGAATATCTGGATGCGATGCCCGAAGACGGCATGAGCTTTAGGCCTACCCCGGAAATCCGTAGTTTCTCAGAACAAATGCTGCATATGTCGCAAGGCACCATCGGTTTGATAGTTAGTGGTACCGGAGCTACCCCAATTTTCCAGGGAAAGTCATTAGAGAAGATGGATGTATTAAAAACCAAATCAGCCTTAACCCAGGTAGTTATGCAAACCTATGACTTCGCTATCGAATCTATCCGAAATCTTGATGCTTCAAAGCTCAGTAATATCGTCAAACGCGGAAAATACGAGGTTACCCAATATGGCTGGCTCGTCAAAGCATTTGAACATCAAACGCACCACAGAGCGCAGGCGACGATATATTTGCGGCTAAAAGGAATTACACCAGTTAATGAAAAACTGTTCTAATCTTAACATAGGCGATAATACTAATCACTAAAACTAACCTCTAATTACTGATCAGGCCTTTACTGCTTAAGTATTTTTAAAGAACTAACCTTTCTCATCCTATAACAGTTTATTGCTGTCTCGCCGAGTTTATTAATTAGCTTATAGTTGACAATAGCTCCAACAGCTGCCCCGATAACGGGGATCAGCTGCGCCATTTTAGCTAAGTCAATATAATCTCTGTACTCCTGCTGGAAAGTACGCCAATCAAACTTATCTACTTCTTCCGGAAGTGTTTTCTTATAGTTATCCCAATCTTCAATTTTCTTAAATACATCAATTCTACCCTGTTGGCTGGAAAACGCAAGTTGAAATATATGAAGTATATAAAGCCTTTCTTTATAATCCTTAATATCATATCCGTAAAGGGCAGCAATATCAAAAAGTAGCTTCATTTTAATTCCAATCAGAATTGGAAAATCCGCTAAGCCCAGCAATATTCCTCCTGCACCGGTGACAGCGCCTTCTGCGGATGCGGTTTTGCGGTAAAATTCAATGCGCTCTTTTACAAAAGCCTCCCGCAACTGCAGGGAGCTATCTTTTCGAGCTTCATTGGTGGTGTAAGTAGCTCCGAAGAGGACTCCTTTTACCATTTTCTCTATGGTAATCGTGATAACATTATGAACCTTATCGGGAATCCATTTATTAATTCTGTTCTGCAAGCTTTTAGCAGCATGATTCAGTAACGAAGGCCTTATTTTAATCTGAGCTTTCCAACTTTCAAGTTCGCGGTAGGCTTCTTGTTCGTAAAGAGTCATGGATATATTTTTGAGGAGTGATCTGGCTATAAAGTTAGTAATAAAGACTTCCATGAACTAACGGTATAGTGTAAAGACTCTCCAGCTCACCACATTGTTTAAAATCAGCGGTCCTTGTATATTGATTCTTGTTTCCTGGCTCATTCTATCTTATCTTGCAAGCAACAAAATCAAAATTATGCGTATATCTTACTTATTCATCACTTGTTTATTTATTGTAAACAGCGCCTTTTCACAGATTTCTCCCAAAGAGCATTTTGGATTCGATATTGGCGATGATTATCGCCTGGCAACTAACACTCAAACCGAGGAATATTTTAAGAAGCTTGCCGCCAGCGACAGGGTTGAATTCGTAGAAATCGGCAAAACCGAAGAAGGAAGATCACAATATATGCTGATTATTTCATCACCGGAGAACCTGAAAAAACTTGAAAGATACAAGACGATATCAAGACAATTAGCCTATGCAGAAGGGTTAAGTGAGCAGGAAGCAAAGGCACTTGCTAATGAAGGCAAAGCAGTGGTCTGGATTGATGGAGGATTGCATGCCACAGAAACTTTGGGTATACATCAGTTGATTGAAACAGCGTGGCAGCTTACCAGCAGAAAAGATCCGGAAACCATGCGGATACTGGAAAATACGATTATCCTTATGGCCCATGCAAACCCTGACGGACAGGAATTGGTCAGTAATTGGTATCTGCGTGAAGAAGATCCTAAAAAACGAAGCTTGCAAGGAGTACCGCGCTTATATGAGAAATATGCCGGCCATGACAACAACCGGGATTTCTTCATGTTAAACCTTAAAGAAAGCCAGAATATAGCAAGACAGCTATTTATAGACTGGGTGCCCCAGATTATGTACAATCATCATCAGGCAGGCCCGGCGGGTTCAGTTGTCGCAGGGGCTCCCTACCGTGACCCTTTTAATTATGTATTCGATCCCATCATCATGACCAGTATCGATCAGCTTGGAGCGGCTATGAACAATCGCCTCAACGTAGAAAATAAACCGGGTTATACTCAAAAATACGGCTCTGTATTTTCGACCTGGTATAATGGAGGCTTAAGAACTACTACCTATTTTCACAATATAGTCGGATTGCTCACAGAAACCATTGGCGGCCCGACCCCTAGTGAAATTCCACTGGTGCCGCATCGGCTTATTCCCAATGGAGGTACGACTTTCCCGGTCGCGCCTCAAAAATGGCATTTCCGCCAGTCGATAGATTACTCCGTGTCCATGAATTACGCTGTGTTAGATTATGCGCAACGACACAGAGACGAGTTACTTTTCAACATCTACCGGATGGGGAAAAATTCTATTGAACGGGGAAGCAAAGATACCTGGGGCTTGTCGCCCAAGAAAGTAGACGCCATTAATCTTGCCTTCCAAAAAGAATCAAAAATGGCCCGCGCCCCTTCCCAATTGCCGTCAAGATATTACGATAGCGTTATGCTTGATAAAAAGCAGCGGGACGCAAGAGGCTATATTCTTTCTGCTGAACAGGATGACTTTCCGACCGCGATAAAGTTTGTTAATGCGCTCGTGCGTACAGGAATACTGGTACATAAAGCCACAGAGAACTTTAATGTTGCCGGTAAAAATTATCCGAAGGGTTCCTATATTATTAAAACGAATCAGGCATTTCGCCCGCATGTGCTTGATATGTTTGAGCCGCAGGATCACCCGAACGACTTTAAATACGAAGGTGGGCCACCAGTTGCACCCTATGATGCTGCCGGGTGGACGCTCGCATATTTAATGAACGTTGGATTTGACAGGATTATGGACGACTTTCAGGGACCATTCGAGCGCATCCCTTATGGGGAACTTCAAAGCCCGGAAATCAGGCCATTACCTTCTACAAGTGGATTTATTCTCGATGCCCAGGCAAACAACTCATTTAGGGCTGTAAATGAACTGCTCAATGGCAGGCAAAATATCTCACGAATTAGCAATGGCCCGAATGCTGGCGATTTCTATATCCCGGCAACGGAAAAAAGCCGAAGCATATTAAAAAACCAAATTGCCAGTCCGGGGCTTATTGTGAAACCCTCGGGCGCAGCGCCAAAAAACATCACTAAAGTTTCCGGCTTGCGTATAGGATTATGGGATACCTATGGCGGTTCAATGTCCTCAGGCTGGGTACGATTCCTGATGGAACAGTATAATTTCAATTTTTCGATACTATATCCGCAGGAAATAGACGCAGGAAACCTGAATTCAAAGTATGATGTTATAATTTTCGTTAGCGGTGCAATTCCGCCGTATACTCCTCAAAACATACCTACAACTTCCGGCTCTCCGAATACCGATATTCCTGAAGAGTACCGGAAGCAAACTGGGAGAATTAGTCCCGACAAATCGATTCCCCAACTAAAGCGTTTTCTGGAGAACGGTGGTAAGCTTGTCACTATTGGAAGCAGTACAAATATGGCCTATCACCTGGGTCTGCCGGTAAGAAACCATCTTGTAGAACTAGGCAGCGACGGTAAAGAGGCAAGATTGCCTGCCGTTAAATATTATGTACCGGGGAGTGTACTGCGGGTTAATGTAGATAATGCAAAACCGGCTGCATGGGGCATGGCCAAACAGGCGGATGTATATTTCGATAACAGCGCGGTTTTCCGGGTTTCTAGCGATGCTATCAGCAAAGGGACGATAAAACCGTTGATGTGGTTCTCTGAACCAAAGTCCCTTCGCAGCGGCTGGGCATGGGGTCAGGAATATCTGCAGGATGGTGTAACAGCTTTTGAAGCTCCCATAGGAAAAGGCAAACTTTTCGCTTTCGGCCCTGAAATAACATTTAGGGCACAAACACACGGTACATTTAAACTGCTCTTTAATCAACTATATGATTACTAAATATCTGATCGTTTGCTTAATATTTTTGAGCTATGGTTGTATGGCTCAGGGAGACTCTGCGTTTTTCAGAGAACTGCAATCTAAAAAGGGGAAGACCTTTTATGGTAAGGCTATTTACATGCCTGACACGGTAAAGCCAAATGATTTTTGGGGAAAGAAATTGAAATTTACTGTTACAGAAGTAAACGGTGAATTAAGAATGCCTTTTGTAGTTGGCGAAAACAAGACCCGCACATGGATTCTAAGGAAAACCGGCGGCGGCTTAGAATTGAAACATGACCATCGGCACGAAGATGGTAAACCAGATAGCATCAGTAATTATGGAGGGCCTTCGGATCCAGAGATTGGAACGGAACTCATTCAATATTTTCCCGCTGATACCTTTACAGCAAAGCTGATCCCTGCAGCAGCGGGCAACCGCTGGATTCTGCAGTTTAGTCCAGATAAAAAAAGATTTTATTACATTCTTGAAAGAGATAATGTACTACGATTCAAAGCCGAATTTAAATTATAGACCCAAATTTTACCTGCACAAGCTTCATGAAAAATCTCTTCACCTTTTTTTTATTCCTCTGTGTTTCGGTTACATATCCTCAGGAATCCCCAATATTAACCGTTGATAAAATCATGCGTGACCCGAAATGGATGGGCGTAGCACCCAGCAACATTCAATGGAGCGAGGATAGCCGGAATATTTATTTTAACTGGAATCCGGCAAATGAGGAAACCGACCCATTATATCAAATTACGATACAGAATAGAACACCTCAAAAAGCGGCTGAGACCGTACGACGAAACAACGACCGCGGGGTACTTACTTATTCCCGGGACCGGTCAAAAGTGTTGTTCGAAAGGAATGGAGATCTGGTACTAAAAAATACAATTAGCGGTACTGAGAACGTGCTGACAAATACTGTCGAACGCGAGAGTAATCCTATTTTCAATAAAGATGAAAGCAGAGTTATTTTCCAGCGTGGCGATAATCTTTATGCTGTATCTATAAATGGCAGTTCACTTTCCCAATTAAGTAATTTCATCCGTAGCAAACCCCGCGCTACACCGGCATTAAGCAAACAGGATGACTGGCTTAAAAAGGATCAGCTCAGTGAATTTGAGATCATCAAAAAGAAAGAAACTGAAAAGAAAAATGCAGAGATAAAGACTAAGGAAGACGCCCCTAAGAGACCTAAGGAGTTTTATCTCGACGAAAAGAGTTCTTTAAATTCACTAAGGATTAGTCCCGATGAGAAGTACATTGCATTCAGAGTTGCCAAAAGCCCTGAAGGAAACCGAAATATTATTGTTCCCAACTATATAACTACTTCCGGATACACTGAAGACATCAATGGCCGTACTAAAGTAGGCAATGCACTGTCATCCTTTGAAAGTTATATTTATGATATTCAAAGGGATACCATATTTCCAATCTCTATTAAGCAGATTCCGGGAATAAAGGACCTGCCGGATTATGTGAAAGATTATCCGGAACAGCTGGCAGATCGCACCAAGAAAAATGAAGACCGTAAAGTTTCTATTGTAGGGCCCTTCTGGAATTCAGACGGATCCCAGGCTGTCGTAACCGTTTTATCACTTGATAACAAAGATCGTTGGATTATGAAACTAGATCCGGCAAGTGGTTCACTTTCACTATTAGACCGCCAGCGGGACGAGGCTTGGATCGGCGGACCTGGGATTAACTCTTTTAATGGGGGAAATCTAGGCTGGATCGATAACAATACATTCTATTTTCAAAGTGAGGCAACAGGCTACTCCCACCTTTATTCGATTAATGTACTCAATGGTGTTAAAAAACAAGTCACTTCCGGGAAGTATGAAATACAAACACTTCGCTTATCAAACGATAAGAAAAGCTTTTATTTCACGGCCAATATGGAACATCCTGGAATTACCCACTACTATCGTATTCCTGTAACAGGTGGAGAGCCGTTTAAGCTAACCTCGATGAAAGGCGGAAATGAAGTGATTATCTCGCCGGACGAGAAATGGCTGGCAATCCGTTACTCCTATGCAAATAAACCCTGGGAGCTCTACCTACAGGAAAACAGGCCTAATGCAAAAGCTGAACAAATCACAAATTCTATAAGTGATGAATTTAAATCATACCCATGGAGAGATCCGGAAATGGTATCCTTTAAAAATCGTTTTGGATCTGATGTGTACGCCCGGATTTATAAACCGGAAAAGCCAGACCCTTCTAAGCCCGCTGTGTTATTTGTTCACGGTGCTGGCTATCTGCAAAATGTTCATTACTGGTGGAGCCAGTACTTCCGGGAATATATGTTCAATAACCTCTTAGCCGACAAAGGTTATACTGTTATCGATATTGACTATACAGGAAGCTCAGGTTACGGCAGAGATCACCGCACCGGCATTTATCGTCATATGGGTGGTAAAGATCTGAGCGATCATGTCGACGGAGTTAAGCTACTAACTGAGAAATACGGCATCAATCCATCAAATGTGGGATTATATGGCGGATCCTATGGTGGATTCATCACCTTAATGGGATTATTTACAGAACCCGATGTTTTTAAATCAGGAGCAGCTCTAAGGTCAGTTACTGATTGGGCCCATTACAACCATGGGTACACCTCAAACATCCTGAATGAGCCAGCAAACGATGCAAAATCATATAAAAAGAGCTCACCAATTTACTTTGCGGATGGACTAAAAGGTAATTTGCTGATGGCTCACGGTATGGTGGATGTGAATGTGAATTTCCAGGATATCGTAAGGTTATCCCAGCGGCTTATTGAACTGAAAAAAGACAACTGGGAACTGGCCGTTTATCCGGTGGAAGATCATGCATTTACGGAGCCCTCCAGCTGGGCCGATGAGTATAAACGAATTCTAAAATTGTTCGAAAACACTCTTAAAACACCGTAATACGCAATTTTTTCTGGAATATACAGAAATATCCCTGCAACAAAATGTTGAAAACTAATTTGAAATAAATAACGAATTTTTGTAATTTTATAAAATAAAGGTTAATCAGCCTTAAAGCCTATTTGTTTTACTAGGAAGTATAACCGTTCAGACATGCAGTGATTGTACTCTAAACGGCAAGTAAAAGCTTTAAGGATCTACAAATTTTTAATTGTAATTTTTGGGGAAACGGTCAGATACCAAGTATCTGACCGTTTTTTTTATTCTTCTTTTTTTCCCTGAGTAAATTTTTTGTATCATCTGAATTAAAGGATGTTTTTTAATTACATTCGATGTGTATGCTGCATATTATGAATTTTCGCCTTCCGGCAATTTGTTACTTTATTTTAAGTCCTCTGTTGGTTTTCGGACAGACATCCGTACAGTATAGTTCTGCTGAAATCAAACTTGGAATCCAAAAACTAAATACCGTTGGCTCGGCACTTTATATTGCTGCCCATCCCGATGATGAAAACACACGGCTTCTTTCTTACCTCGCCAAAGAGAAAAAATTAAGAACTGGTTATTTGTCGCTCACCAGAGGCGATGGCGGGCAAAATCTGATCGGGAACGAGCAATCCGAGTTACTTGGTTTAATCCGCACCCAGGAATTACTGGCAGCACGAAGAACAGATGGGGCAGAACAATTTTTTACCCGCGCAATAGATTTTGGTTTTTCAAAAAATCCTGAAGAAACATTCAGAATTTGGGATAAAGAAAAGGTCCTTGAAGATGCTGTGTGGATAATACGGAAATTCCGTCCAGACATTATTATAACCAGGTTCCCTGAGGATGCCCGTGCAGGTCACGGACAGCACTCTGCTTCAGCAATTATTGCCCGCGAGGCATTCCACGCCGCAGCCGATCCGAAACGTTTTCCTGAGCAGTTAAAACACGTTGCCGTTTGGCAGGCAAGAAGAATAGTCTGGAACACATTTAATTTTGGAGGTACTAATACTACTGCACCCGACCAACTTAAATTGGATATAGGCGGCTTTAACCCGCTGCTTGGAAAAGGATATGGTGAAATTGCTGCTGAGAGCAGAACAAAACACAAAAGTCAAGGTTTTGGAGCCGCAAGACAAAGGGGTGAAGCGATAGAGTTTTTTTCACATACTGCAGGTGAGGCTGCCAAAACTGACCTTTTCGAAGGGATTAGCTTTGATTGGAAACGTGTGGAAGGCGGGCAGGCTATTGAAGATATAATCACTCGGGCAGATCAAAAATTTGATGTCGATAATCCTTCCCATTCGATTCCAGAACTCCTAGACATTCTTACCGCCCTCGAAAGGCTGAAAGATAACTACTGGAGACAACAAAAAACTTCAGAAATCAAAGATTTGATCGCTTCCGCTGCTGGCTTATGGTTCGAAAGCTATTCGCTGCAGGGAGAAAGCCCGGTTGGTGATAGTCTGACTGTCAGCAGCCAGATAATCCTTCAGTCCGGGGCCGATGTTGTTCTAAAAAAGGTAAACGGCCTGGAGCAAAATGCAGTACTAAAACAGGGGAAGGTAAAAAGTCTTACCCATCGTCTCTATGCTGATGTAATTACAGAACACTATTGGCTTAAGGAGGAACATCCTTTTGGGATGTATGTGGTAAACAACCCAATGATTATTGGTAATCCTGAAAGTACCCCTCCCCTCCAAATTACTTATCAATTTTCCATCAATAACAAGGACATTTCATTCACGCGTCCGGTAGTCTTTAAATATACGGATCCCGTTCGAGGTGAGATCTATCATGCACTAACACTAGCACCCCCGGTTACAGCAACTATTGTGGATAAAGCGTATATATTCACAGGAAACGCTCCTAAAACCATCCAGGTGCAGCTGAAAAGTTTCAAAGACAAATCGAGCGGAACAATCGTTGCTCATGTGCCGGAAGGCTGGAATGTAGCTCCCACAGAAATCAGTTTCGATCTCCCATTGAAGGGGCAGGAAAAAACTGTAGAGTTTTTGGTGAGCCCTGCAGGATCGATTTCCAGCGGCAAACTTGCATTCACTGTTACCTCTGGAGGGAAAAGTTTCAATCGCGGAACGAAAGTAATCGCATATGATCACATCCCCCTGCAAACTATCTTCCCCATTGCGGAAGCGCGCGTTGAACGCATCGACCTAAAAACCGGGGGCAAGAGAATTGCCTATATAGCAGGGGCAGGCGATCTGATTCCTGAATCGCTGGGACAAATAGGCTATCAGGTTAGCATTCTTTCTGAAAGCCAGATTTTGAACAGTAATCTATCAACCTTTGATGCCATTATTACTGGCGTACGTCTATACAACGTCAATGATAATAAAGGTGTTATTCAACCAAAACTGATGGAATACGTCCAAAAAGGGGGCACATTATTAGTTCAGTATAATGTTAACAGTCCCTTGAAGATTCAGAATATTGGGCCTTATCCCTTCAAGTTATCAAGGGACCGTGTAACGGACGAGAATTCAAAAGTGGTTCTGCTTGCCAAAGACCATCCTGTACTTAACTACCCAAATAAAATCACCGAAAAAGATTTCGATGGATGGATCCAGGAACGAGGTCTGTATTTTACTTCTGATGCTGATTCGAAATATAGCCGCATCCTCTCAATGAATGATCCGGGTGAAAAGCCCAACGATGGATCCCTGATCGTTGCTGA
>NZ_JBASJU010000046.1:0-7927 GCF_049655485.1 Daejeonella sp. | reverse complement strand
ATTTTAGGAGCACTTTTTAAATTATCACTATCGGCTTGAGGCTGTTCTGTATAATGACCTGCTTCAATAGCCTTAACAGTTTTGACCAGCAGGCCGGCACCTGTTTCCATCAATTTATCATGAAGCGGTCCTGCGGTATCATCCAGTCCGATTTGCACAGCCTCGGAAAAAAGCAGGTCGCCGGTATCAATTTCCTGCTTTAAGAAAAAGGTGCTTACTCCTGTTTCAGTCTCACCATTTATTAAGGCCCAGTTTATTGGAGCAGCACCCCGATACTGGGGAAGAAGTGAACCGTGAAGGTTGACAGTTCCTTTTGGCGGCATGTTCCAAACCACTTCGGGCAACATTCTGAATGCCACAATCACCTGCAGGTCTGCTTTTAAACTTTTGAGTTCGGCAAGAAATTCAGGGTCTTTAAGCTTTAGCGGCTGAAGTATTTTTAAACCTTTCTCTTCAGCATACTTCTTAACTGCTGATTCGCTAACTTTTTGACCCCTTCCCGCAGGCTTATCCGGGGCTGTTATAACACCGACAACATCCATCCCATTATCTAACAGTGCTTTTAAAGATGCTACAGCGAAATCGGGCGTGCCCATGAAGACTATTCTCATTCGCCGAAATTACCACAAATCCTCAAACAATGACGAATGTCTTCCTAAATCCCCAACAAGGAATTTAAAAAAATCGCATCTTTGGAGAGGCAATTAAATTATACAATTTGAATCTTCCCCTGTTTATTGCAAAGCGGATCACGTTTAATTCGAAACGTACTTTTTCAAAGCTGATCGTACGCATTGCAATTCTCGGCATCACGTTGGGTCTTGCCGTGATGATCCTTGCTGTTGCAATTGTGAAAGGGTTTAAATCGGAGATCCGTGAGAAGGTCAGGGGATTTTCAGGAGATATCCAGATTTCAAAGCTGGATTTAAACAGCTCCTACGAAAACTCACCATTTACATTCGACAAAGAGAAATCAGGGAAACTTCTAGCCATGCCTAACGTGGATTACGGCCACCCATTCGCCACAAAACCCGGTATCATCAACACCAATGATGAAATTGAAGGGGTGGTGCTCAAAGGTGTTGACCGGAATTATAACTGGGATTATTTTGAGAAAACGCTCGTTGATGGTAAGGTAATTGACTTCTCGGACAGCATTAAATCCAGGGGCCAGATCCTGATATCAAAGTACACTGCTAACCGGCTGAATTTAAAAGTTGGGGACGACTTTCTCATGTATTTTATTGAGAATTCACTGAGAAAACGAAAGTTCGAGATTGCTGGCATCTACAGTTTGGGAGTTGAGGAGGTCGACAAGACTTTCGTAATCGGTGATATTGCCCTGATCCGAAGCCTGAACAAATGGGAAGACACGCAGGTGGGAGGATATGAACTCAGGGTGAAGGATTTCAGCAAACTGGATAAAACAGCAAATTCAGTATATGATAATATACCTATTGAACTGAGGTCGTACTCGGTGAAAGAATATTATCCCACTATTTTTGAATGGTTATCACTTCTGGATGTTAATACCCAGGTGATCTTGATATTAATGATTGCCGTTGCGGTCATTAATATGATTTCTGCTTTACTCATTATGATTTTGGAACGAACCAACATGATAGGCATACTAAAAGCCCTGGGCAGTACCAACTGGAACGTAAGGAAAATTTTCCTTTACAACGCTTCATATCTTGTATTGGTCGGGCTCTTATTGGGCAATTTATTAGGTGCAGGACTGGGATGGTTCCAGGCAGAAACCCACTTTTTTAAACTTGACCAGGCTTCGTATTATATAAATTTTGTCCCTGTACAGTTGGAACTGGGGGATATTGTCCTTTTAAATGCGGGAACATTGATCATTAGCATTATTGTTTTACTAATTCCATCTCTACTGGTAACAAGGATTTCACCGCTAAAGGCAATTAGTTTTAAGTAAGTGTTTCATCGCTTCGCTCTGAAATCGAATCGAACCGCAGAGTACGCAAAGTGAGGCGCAGAGTTCGCAGAGTTTTCCGAACAGGCTTTTATAAAACGTCCAGTAAATTGTATAACAATGGTAGTTTAACGTCCGTCTCTGCGTAAAACTCTGCGCCCTCTGCGGTAAAACCTTGTCGGAAATCTTCCTTAAAATTTATAATTTTTTAGCTTCATTCCAGAAAACATCCATCTCCGCAAGGTTCATATCTTTCAGGTTTTTACCAAGTTCCTTTGCTTTACTTTCCAGATATTGGAAACGTTTGATAAACTTCTTATTTGTTTTTTCCAGTGCGTCTTCCGGATTTATATCAATAAAACGCGCATAATTTATGAGGGAAAAAAGAAGGTCTCCAAATTCTGCTTCTGCCTTTTCGTTGTCAACAGGCTGATCATCGTGCCGGTTAAATTCGTCCTTGAATTCCTGCAGTTCTTCTTCTACTTTCTCCCAAACCTGTTCTTTATTATCCCAGTCGAAACCAACACCTCTGGCTTTTTCCTGGATCCTCGAAGATTTAACTAATGCCGGGAGAGAAACAGGTACACCTCCCAAAACCGACTTGTTCCCTTCTTTAAGCTTAAGCTGTTCCCAGTTGCGTTTCACATCATTCTCATCTTCTACAATTACATCACTGTAGATATGTGGATGGCGATGGATAAGTTTATCGCAGATCCCGTTTAATACATCAACTATATTGAAGTGATTCGTTTCTGAAGCAATTCGGGTGTAAAAAACGAGGTGCAGCATCAGGTCGCCTAATTCCTTTTTGATCTCTTCCATATCGCCGTCAAGTATGGAGTCCGACAATTCGTACGTTTCTTCTATGGTTAGGTGCCTGAGCGTTTCCATGGTTTGTTTCTTATCCCAGGGGCATTGTTCACGAAGCGTGTTCATGATTGTCAGTAAACGTTCGAATGATTCGGCTGGGTTTGAGCCTGAAGGGGGAATGGTGTTTGCGGACATGTGGGTGGTTTGTAGGCAAAAATAGGGTTTTTTAGGGAATGGAGAATGGAGAGTTGAGAATGGAGAGAGCAGAGTGGAGAGTTGAGAATGGGAGTAGGGTCAGTTATAATTTAACGGCTCGGAGCATTTCCCTTTTACCAGGTGCGCCAGGGGCTTTTTCTATGGCGAATCCGAGAGCTTTCATGGTTCGTTTTAAGTTGCCGGTAATGGCGTAAGTAACGAATACTCCTCCGGGCCGGACGAACGCGCTGATATGTGACAAGGCTTCCTCATTCCACATTTCGGGCTGATGAATGGCTGCGAATGCATCGAAATACAGGACGTCGTATAACTGGCTTGTTTGAAAATCTAGAAGTTTTTTACAAGCAATTTCCAACTGAGAATACGGGCTTAACTCTGTTGGCCCTCTTAAAGCGAGCTCATAAGTCATGATAAATTCATTCCAAATCTCCGGTGAGAGATATTGATCATAATCGGTATTGCTAATCAGGTCCAGGGACAGCGGGAATGCTTCAATCCCTGTGTATACCATCCTGACCTTTTCATCTTTACAATACTCCGCCGAAACCAGGTAGTTCAGACCAGTTCCAAAGCCAAGCTCAAGCACTTTAACTTCTTTAGTGCCGTTCTGCAGGAAATACTTAAGCCCGGATTCAAGAAATACGTGTTTACTCTCCTGTAAAGCACCGTGTCGTGAATGATAGTGCTCGCCTATAGTAGGGTTGAAGATCGTTTTTGAACCATCTGAAGTAACAGCAAAGCTTAAATTTTTATCCATAATTATAATCCGGCAAGGCTAATTAACCTTGGTTCCCTTTTCGACCCATCGCGCCCAATCTCTGGAATAAGTATGAATTTCGGAAGTTTGAACATCGTCCATCTTGTATACCGGCTGACCGGAATTAACCCACTCAAATATTCCGCCGTAGAGGCTGTAAACATTTTTATAGCCGGCTTTGATTAATTTCCAGGCAATCTTCTCGCTGCGCGTACCGATTGAACAATATAAAACTACAAAAGCATCCTTAGGAATATCATATACTTTTCTCATGTCGAACCAAAAGTACCCTACATGGCGTGCGTTTTTAAGGTGACTCACATTAAATTCTTCTTCTTCCCTGACATCAAGAACAAACACCTCGTTCTTGTTCAGTTCATTAAACTCCTTAACGTACACTTGCGGGACATCCTGTTTATCAATACTGTCAAGCAATGATTTAAAATCGGGGTCCATTGACTGGGCCACCAAAAGGTTTGCAGATAAGCAGATCGCGATGAATAATATATACTTCAACATCTTATCGTATTAATTATAGAAAAAGCTGACGACCATTGGGTTCCTTTTTTTAATGACCATAAATAAATAACAGATACAACGTTGTAAATAATGCTTTTAGTTTCTGAAATTCTGGGTTACCATAATTCCATTTGCTCCTGCATCCAAAATTCCTATTCCGGCACGCCCGAATGAATCATGTAAAATATTTGCCTTGTGTACAGGCGACTCCATGAAACCCTGGTGAGCTGACTGAAGAGTCTGAGCTAAAGCCAGGTTTTCTCCGGCAATTCGAAATCTTACCCTGTCCTTTCTCATCCGGTCGAATGGACCCAATCCTTCTGGAGTATAGTGCGAAAAATAACCTCTTTGAAGCATATCTGAAGAATGCTTTGTGGCTACCTGCGCCAATTTTTTATCAAATGTCATGGGCCTGAGATTAAATTTCTTCCGCTCCTGGTTGATCAGGTCGAGCATCCGCTTTTCCAGATCGGGCCGGGGCCTGAATTCTTTTGTACGGAAAGCCAATGGAACAAGTTCAGCTCCTTTGGTATGAACAGTGAAATGTTCTGGGGGTCTGTATCCGATGTCGGCTGCCATTTCGGATAAAAGCATTCCCGGCCATCCGTTTTTGTGGTTGAGCAAGTTCGCAAGGTAACTGTCTTTAGTTCTTTGAGATAGATTTCCTAAAGGGTAGGAGAGTGCAAAAAAGGATATTAAAGAAGAATAGACAATACCTGATACCAATCCTGGAATAATACCAAGCGCATTATTACCCCAGTGATAGTGTAGTTCTTCGTCGAGACTTTTCGTTAAGCTCTCCCCAGTCCTTGTAATAAGCTGGCTGAAAAATATTAATAAAACGATAAAGGCTATTGGCCTGATCCAGATTCCGCTCACGGAAACTGTTTGTAAAAGATTGACGATGAGAACGGAGATAAAAAATGCGAGAAGAAAACTCCCCAGCCAAATACTTAACTCAAGCGCAGACTCGATGAAACCTCCTTTCCATCCGCTGTAAATTGAAATGCCTATTACGATGATCAGAATTACATCAATAATGTTCATATAAGTATATAAAAAAGCCCTGCGTTTGAAATTACACAAACGCAGGGCTTTTACAAATTATTACGAAAATTACCAGATCCGGATTCGGTCTTCCGGTTTCTTATATAATTTATCTCCTGGTTTAACATCAAATGCTTTGTACCATGCATCCATATTTACCGGCGCACCGATGGTACGGTAAGGGCCTGGTGAGTGGGTATCGGTAACAATCAACTGCGCTGCAGTTTCATTCAGAATATTTCCTCTCCAAACTTGTGCCCAGGAAAGGAAAAATCGCTGGTCAGGGGTTAAGCCATCAATTTTCTCATTGCTTTGGCCTTGCTTAGTCATCTTAAATGCTTCATATGCCGCATTCAATCCGCCAAGGTCACCTATATTTTCTCCTAAAGTAAGTTTGCCATTTACATGGATGGTGTCAAGTACTGTGTATGCATCATATTGCTTCTGCAAAGCCTCTGCTTTTTCCTTGAAACGTGACCTATCTTCGTCAGTCCACCAGTTACGTAATGTTCCGTCTTTATCATACTGGCTGCCCGAATCATCGAAACCATGTGAAATTTCATGTCCGATTACGGCGCCGATTCCACCATAGTTTATCGCATCGTCCGCATTAGGATCAAAGAAGGGAAATTGAAGGATCCCGGCAGGGAACACAATTTCGTTGTTTACCGCATTGTAGTATGCATTTACAGTAGGGGTAGTCATTCCCCAGCGGGATTTGTCTACAGGATTACCTAACTGGTTTACCATATCCTGGTAAGACCATGTGCTTGAATTCCTAAGGTTATTAAAAAAAGATTTGCGGTCTATCTCTAAGCCTTCATAAGTTTTCCATTTATCAGGGTAAGCAATTTTCGGAGTGAATGCATGTAATTTATCCAGAGCTTTTTGCTTGGTAACTTCACTCATCCAATCCAGTTTTTTGATTCGGATCTCATAAGCTTTTACCAGATTGCTCACAAGCTCCTGCATCCGCTCTTTAGCTTCAGGTTTAAAGTGTTTATCGACATACAATTGTCCCAGTAGCTCACCTACAGTTCCGTCTGTTAATGACGACATCCTCTGCCAACGCGGGGTTTGAACCTTCTGGCCGCTGATAGCCTGACTGAAGGCAAAATTTGCATCTACAAAATCCGAACTCAAATAAGGAGCAGAACTTTTCAGAAGGTTCCACTTCAGGTAGGTTTTCAGATCGTTAATAGGAGTACTGCTAAGGGCAGCATTAAGATCTGTAAAGAATTTCGGCGAGTTAACCAGCAGAGTATCCTGCCCGGTTACCTTCATCAAAGGCATCAAATTTTGCCAGTTCAGATTTGATGTGGTCTTAGCGAAATCGGCTACCGCAAACTTGTTATACGTTTTGTACGGGTCACGCATCTCCACTCTACTCATTTGCGCTTCGGCAAGCTTCTTTTCAAAATTGAAAATGGTCTCTGCGTTTTTAGCCGCCTCTGCTGCACTTGCGCCGGTAAGAGTAAATAGCTTTGCAATGTAATTCTTGTATGCTTCCTGAATTTTAGTGCTGCGCGCATCATTTTTCAGGTAATAGTCTCTGTCGGGAAGAGTAGTACCACCTTGTCCCAGCTGCGGGACAATGTTTGTAACCGCTTTCCTATCCTGTCCTACATAGAAAGTAAAAAATGGCGATCCCGCTCCATAAGTCCGCATTTCAGCAGCATGCCTGATAACGCCATTCAAGTCGGTTATAGCAGAAACTTTTTGCAGGTCAGATTTTATCGGAGTGTAACCCAGTTTCTCAATGGTAACGCTGTCCATTCCCGCCATGTAGAAATCTCCAACCCTTTTCTGAATGGAGCCCGCAGGAGCCTTACTTGCTGAAGCTTCGGCCAAAATATCTTTTACCGCATTAATGTTAAAGTCACGAAGCTGATTAAAACTTCCCCAGCGCGTTTCTTTCGGCGGTACCGGGTTGTTTTTAATCCAGTTGCCACCCGCGTAATTATAGAAGTCGTTTCCCGGTGAGACGTTAGGGTCCATGTGGGACTTATCGATAAAAACAGTTTTCTTTTTAGGAGGAGAATTATGCTGCGCACTTGCATCTAATGCAATAACGCTTGCTGCTCCCAGCAGCACTAATTTATAAAATTTGTTATTCATATTTAATTGGTTGTTTAATACAAATTCAGACCGTGAAATTAGCAGTTTTCCTGGTTGACAAATAAGATACAGATTTATTTATTAAACCAATACAGGATACGGCCTAATTTTAAATAATCCAGAAGAAAGGAGGACAGTCTGAAATTTGAGCTAATTTTCATTAGAACATGTTTTTCTTTGCTATGTAGCCTTTAATCATTAAAGAAGGAAAATTTCTTACCGTTTTGAAGCCCGTTGCAATCATTGTCTATTCAACTTTTAATCAGTGAAAATATTGTGTGCCCTGACCTGAATTTTTAAACACAATTCTCGAAAAGCTTATAATTCTTTGACTGCAGCGCTTAATTAAGTCGTTTCTATTCGAAAATGAAACCTTATTGTTAAATTCGCAGTCTAATTCCATTATTAAGAATGAGCATTCCTAAAACGTATAATCCAAAGGAAACGGAAGATAAATGGTATAAATATTGGCTGGATAAGAAATTTTTCCGGTCGGTGCCTGATGACCGCGAGCCTTATACCAT
>NZ_JBASJU010000045.1:0-7082 GCF_049655485.1 Daejeonella sp. | reverse complement strand
GCATCAGGCGAATATGAATTACATATAAAAAACCAGGAGGGCAATGCCCCGCCTCAAATTATTAAACTTAACGGCTCAGGTTTTTATGCTTACATCCATTGGTCGCCCGATAGTAAGAAAATAGCTTTCGTAGATAATGGCCGCCGTTTATATGTAACAGATATTGCTTCAGGTAAAACGACAAAAATTGCCGAAGATTTAAATTTTGTTCCAGGAGTTTTTAGAGAGCTTTTTGGGAGTTGGTCTTCAGATGCCAACCATATAGCCTATACCATAATAACCGAAACAAATTTTCAACAGGCCTTTGTTTATTCGCTAGCTGAAAATAAATCTTATGCGCTTACAGATGCCTTGTCTAATGTAACTGAGCCAACCTTTGATCCATCTGGAAAATATATTTACATGCTTGCCAGTACAGATGCAGGCCCGGTTTTAAATTGGTTTGATCAATCCAGCAATGATATGGAAGCCACAAACTCAATTTATTTGGTAACCCTGCAAAAGCAAGTGATTTCGCCGTTTGCGAAAGAGAATGAAATAGAGCAAATAACTGGAGATGTTATAGACAAAGCGCCATACAAAGCAGATTCTATTAGTACCAAATTAAAAATTGATTGGGATGGAATTCAAAATAGAATTGTTCCATTTCCTTTAGCAAAGGGACGATACCGCTCATTATCAGTTGTCAAGGAAGGTGAATTATTTTATCTGGCCGCCGCTCCGCATGATGCAGGCCCCTCAAATCTTCATTTGTATTCTTTTAAAAAGAGGAAAGAAGAAGTAATTATGCCTGCTGACGGTTACATTATTGCAGCAAAAGGTGAAAAAACATTATTCCTGGTAAAAGGTAAATGGGGGGTTAGTTCAACCGGACAAAAACCTACTCCAGAATCTATGATTAACACCAGCGCCATACAGGTAAAAATATCTCCAAAACAAGAGTGGAACAATATTTTTAATGAAGCCTGGAGGGTAAACAGAGATTTCTTTTACGATGCAAAAATGCATGGGGTCGATTGGCTTGCAATGAAGAGAAAGTATGAAGCCTTACTCCCTGATGTATCCAGTACTAACGATCTATATCGGGTAATGCAATGGATGTTTAGTGAACTTTCTGTAGGGCATCATCGCTTTGATGCAAGTGGCGACAGACGTTCAAACCTTGATCTTGTACCAGGCGGATTGCTAGGTGCAGATTATGAAATTAAAAATAACCGCTATCAGATTAAGAAAATTTATGGAGGTTTAAACTGGACGCCAGACTTACGTTCTCCCTTAACAGAGCCGGGTGTAGATGTTCAGGCAGGGGACTATATTTTAAAAGTCAACGGTGCAGAAGCTACCATTGATAAAAACTTTTATAGCTATTTTGAAAATACTGCCGAGAAGATTGTAACATTAACTGTTGCCTCGTCTGCAGATGGAACCAACACCCGAACCGTAAAAGTAGTGCCTTTAGCAAACGAAGTTGCTTTGCGAAACAGGGATTGGGTGGAAGGAAATATAAAGAAAGTAAGTGAGGCCACCAATGGGCAGGTTGCTTATGTTTATGTACCTAATACGGGTACCGGGGGACATGAATATTTTAAGCGTTATTTCTTTCCACAGGTTAATAAAGCAGGAATCATCATTGATGAAAGGTTTAATGGTGGTGGTCAGTTAGCTGATTATTACATTGATTTATTAAAACGCCCTGTTCAATCTTACTGGAGATACCGCTACGGTAAAGATCAGAAAGCCCCAAATGCTTCTATTCAAGGCCCAAAAGTAATGCTGATTGATGAAACTGCAGGATCAGGCGGAGATTATCTTCCTTATCTGTTTCGTCAGGCAAAATTGGGGACCATTGTTGGCAAAACTACCTGGGGTGGTTTAGTTGGTGTACTTGGTTATCCTGAGTTTATAGATGGAGGAGTAGTTACAGCGCCTAACTTAGCCTTTTTTGATGAAAATGGATTCGGGATTGAAAACGTAGGCACTCCACCAGACATAGAAGTAGAACAATGGCCGGTAGATGTGATTAAGGGTAGAGATCCGCAGTTGGAAAAAGCTATACAAATCGCACTTGACGAATTAAAAAAGAATCCGGTTAAAAAAGCACCAGCGCCAGTTGCTCCTGACAAATCGAGGAAGTAGTCCAGCCATGACCACAACGGAAGCCGGCGGCCTTGAAAAGACACTACCTCCAATAAGTCATGAGGAATTAAAAAAAGCCTTTATTACGTCGATTGAAGAGCGGGCGGTTATTCCGGGGTAGGGGGGTGAAGTCGGAGGTCGGAGATTTGAGGTCTGAGGTTTGAAGTTAAAGAGGTAAGAAGTCTGAAGTCATCGGGAAAATTTGACTGAATTGACTAATATTTACACTATATTTGTTATTATTGCATAATGCAAGGAATGAATCAAAACAGACGTGTAGTAGTGGTTTCTTGGAAAAGTAAACCTTATAATACTATTGAGGTTTTTTCGAGCCTTAAAAACTTTTGTATTAGCTATCCGAAGTATAATTATAATACGCTTAGTAACTACCTCAGCAAGGCGAAAATTCCTTATGAAACAGATGAGCTGCGCGTGGAGCGTAAAGATGTGTTTTTGCAACCTAAAATTCAGTTGCGTAAAATAATGCCAATAGTCAGGAAAGTAGCTATGAAGGAAGCAAATGATTATGCACATGACTTGAATTATTGGATGGGAAAGACACCTGCCGAGCGTTTATCGGGACTCACTCTGCTTGTCAGGCAGTCCATTAAAAAGGGCCAAAGGCTGGATAAAACTCATATAGTCAGAAGGGCATTAAACTCATGATCTTAGAAAAGGACTTCGAAGATTTTGTGAAATTGCTGAACATTCATAATGTGGCCTATATGGTAGTAGGCGGCTATGCACTTGCGCTTCATGGTAAACCAAGACATACCGGAGATTTGGATATCTGGATTGATATTTCTGAGGACAATGCAGGCAAACTGGTAATGGTTCTTCACGAATTTGGTATGGGATCGCTGGGATTGGCAAAGGAAGATTTTCTTAAGCCTGCTTTTATGAGTCAAATTGGTTATCCGCCATTGCGTATAGATATATTAAATAGTATCGACGGTATTTCCTTTAGTAAGGCCTCAATAGGAATGCAGAAAATACATCTGGAAGGTGATCTTGTCCTTAATTATATTGGCCTGGATGACTTTCTTGTTAACAAGCAGGCCTCGGGAAGAAAGCAAGACCTTGCAGACATTAGAGAAATTAAGAAACTGCAGGTCGATCAGCGAAAGCGAGGAAAGTAGAGTGGATATTTTAATGCCTGGCCCGCCGCTTCAACACTCCTCCGGCCGCTTCTTTAATCAGGCTGGTAAACACAAAAGCCTTTGGGTCGACTTCGCTAACCGTATTTATGCTAAAAGCCGTAGTGGTTTCTGCTTGACTTTGCGGATCGCTTAATAATGCCGAATTACCTGTATAATTTATTCAATATCACATCCAATTGGAGCACCAGGAGGCATAACTGCCGCAACTAATGGTTTTGCTTCATAACGCTTCTCGATTCTTTCTAAAGTCATTAGTAAATAACCTTTGTTTGAGCCGGATGATTTAAGGCCGTTCGCAGCATGAGTTTTTATATCGTCTATAGCTTTCATTACCGAAGCCTTCGTTGCAAACGATGCCTCATCGGTTACGTATAGGCGCATCAGATAAGTAAGAAGTAATTGCTCGTTTTGCTGCAATATCAGGCCTTCCGTACCTTGTAATCTTGCAGCCTTCCATGTATTAGATAACAAGAGACCGATCATTTCATCCACTCCTAATCCACTATTCTCTGCTTGGTACTGGTGCATACGGTTTAATCGGGCAGGATTAAATAGAAAAGACAAAGGGAAATCAGCTGCTGCTTCAGCCGCTGCCAGCGGATCAAAAGCAAGTCCTGTTCTCCTTTTAAATAATTCCCTTGTGTAGTTATATCCTGCCGGACGTGGCGGAATTAATTTTACTATACTTTCGGGTAAGGCCAATGTTTTTGGACTTATACAATCTATCAAAGCTTGCAAGGATTTTAACTGTTCCTGTTTTGGAATCGGCTGTGTCACTATCTGTCCGTCCCCTTTTAAAGCATAGGTGTAGTTCATCCCTCCAACCTGCTTTGCAACCGCTTCAACCTGGTAACGATGAAAAAGGTAAACAGGCACCAATACATCTTCGAGCATAGCCATTGGTACATCTTTGCGAATATTGTTTATGCCAAACTGGGAAAGCGCCTTTTGACGAACCTTCATGATATCTTTTAAAGCACTTACCGGATCTTTGCCCACATCCCACAAATGTGCTGTGGGATGCAAGCCTGCAGGGTCGCGGGCATCGCGGTCTGCAATAAAAGTTAAGCCCTTGTTTGCAGCTTTGGTAAGTATAGTATTCAATGCAGATGCTTCGTTTGTTCCCTGAGGAAACTCCCTGTAACCGAAATCAATACTCACTTTGTCCCAATCGCCAATCTCGTTGGTATAAGCTTCGTTTAAATCTATCTCACCATTACTGTTTATGATTACAGCCGGCGAAGGATAATCCATCACGCTTGCTCTGCCTTGTGTACTTGATATATAGTTGTGCATCAGGCCTAGCGTGTGGCCAATTTCATGCGCTGCCAGCTGTTTAAGGCGCTGCAAAGCCATCTTCAACATCTTGTCATCTGCGGGAACCCCATTTTCAAATGGAGCCAGCAAGCCTTGCGCTATTAAATAATCCTGACGAACACGTAAGGAGCCTAATGTGACATGTCCTTTGATTATTTCACCTGTTCGGGGATCACTTACTGAAGCTCCGTATGACCAGCCTCTTGTAGACCTATGCACCCAATTGATAACGTTGTAACGGACGTCCATGGGATCCGCATCTTCAGGTAATATTTCAACCTGGAATGCATTTTTATACCCTGCGGCTTCAAATGCCTGGTTCCACCATCTTGCTCCCTCCAGCAATGCACTTCGAATGGGTTCGGGCGTACCGTTATCTAAATAATAAATGATAGGCTTTACGGCTTCGCTTACTACTGCGGCAGGATCTTTTTTCTCCAGACGATGACGCTCAATGAACTGTTTCTCTACAGGTTCTGAAACCGGAGTGCTATAATCGAAATACGATATCGCATTGTATCCTGAACGAGCATCAAACTTTCTCGGTTTGTAATTATTATCCGGTAATTGAACAAATGAATGATGAATCCGTAAGGTAATTGCATCGGCAGAAGGAGCAACAGAGGAAACATAATTTCCTGAAGGGATATCTTTAGTCACAAACGTTATTGAGGCTTCAATTTCTGTATTCAGAGGAAAGTTCTTTGTTTGAGGCAAATAAATTACAGATCGGGTGCCGTCAATAGAATAATTGCCTTGTCTTGACTGGGCAAGGCGATTTGTCACCTGCATTGCATCTCGCATTAAAAATGCTGTTGCATCGACCAGCACACTTCCATTGCCTTCAGCTTCTACAGTAAAACCCCATAAAGTAGATTGAGCAAATGATTGTTCAACCGCTCTTCTTTCTGCTGCATTATCTGTTATGGCTCTATAAGCGTAATTAGGTTGAACCATTAATATTTTGTTTCCTGTCCGTGTAAATTTGATGAGGGATGTAGTCCCAAGCAGGCCGCGGTCTAAACCAATATCGTTAGAACCTAATCCGGCAGGTAATGAAGTTTGATATAAGATTTCCGAATTCAGCTTGTTAATTTCGAGGTAAACTTTACCGGAGTGTTCATCCCAATAAAAATTAAGGAAACCTGCGTACGCCTTCAGGTTTTTTGTTTTGTCAGCAATTGAAGGTATGTTTTGTGTTTTTGCCAGAAAGGGGAGCAAAAGGAATAACACTATTAATTTTTTCATTATTACGATTTGTGGGATTAAATTTAAAAATTCCGATGGATTGATTTTAATGAAAACCAAATATCTTTTGCTTCTCCTGAATTGTTATCTCATTTAAAGCTTTATCGTTACACAGAATATTTTTCATGTGCAAATTAAGGATAAAGCCTTAATTTGCACATGAAAATTTTATCCCAGTAATGAGCATCAAGTTTAAACGTATAAACCATTTCCACATTTGTATACCACCTGAAAAACTAGAAGACGCCAGGAATTTTTACAGGGACATTATCGGATTAGACCTGATCAAACGCCCGAACCATGTTTTTGATTCACCGGGCTACTGGTTCAACATTGGTGACGCACAGCTTCATCTCGGCGTTGAAGAAGCATCGCCGTATACCGATAGACATACAGCTCTTGAGGTAAGCGATATTAAATCGGCAAGGAAACATCTGGAAACTAATGGAATTAAAATTTCGCCGCAACATAAAGTACCTGGCTGGGAGCGTTTTTCTTTTCTCGATCCTTTTGGAAATCGAATGGAGTTAATTCAAATCAACGAAAGCATATCAGATGCATCATGATATATTTATAAATTGACAATCACTAATGATGCCGGGATCTTCATTTGTTGTATCAAGAAATAACGGGATTGGTGTAGGGATAAATGAAGATAAATAACAACCGTTATACCAGTATGTCAAGTATTTTAATTATTATATAAAGAAACATTATGGAAAAAATAAAATGGAGCAATATCGCTGTTGAGCAGGTAGCCCCAAAAATGAAAAGACAATTCATACATGGAGAAAAAGTTATGATTGCAAAGATGGAGTTCGAGGATGGGTTTATTGTCCCCTGGCATTCACACGACAATGAACAAATAACTGAAGTGCAGGAAGGCGTACTTCGCTTTTGGTTTGATGATGATGAAGATAATTCTGTCGATATATTGCCTGGAGAATCAATAGTAATTCCTGGTAATCGCAGGCACAAAGCTTTAATGATTGGAAAGGTTAGAGAAACCGACATCTTTGCGCCCCCGCGTCAGGATTGGATTGATGGCTCCGATAATTATCTGAGAAAATAGTTGGTAAAAATGTATACAGAAATATAAATTTTTAAGATGGATTTAGGAATTCAAAACAGAGTTGCCTTAGTATTAGCATCGAGCAAAGGCCTGGGTAAGGCTGTTGCAATTGAATTGGCAAAAGAAGGTGCCAAAGTAATTATTTGCGG
>NZ_JBASJU010000044.1:0-8921 GCF_049655485.1 Daejeonella sp. | reverse complement strand
CGCCCGGGGTAAAGCGACAAGCGGAACCGCAGTGGGTACGAGCCTACGCGGCAAAGCTAAGGGTGTAGAGGTAAGCACAGGAGCACGCGCTAAGGCTAGAGTTGGAACCGGACTTGGTGTTTCACTGGGTAAAGGCCAATAATTATATTTTATCCCATTTAAAGTTGCTCCCCCGGGGGCAACTTTTTTAATGCGGCCCCGTTTTACATCTTGATTATTTGATTTATCTCATTACTCCGCCCTATCAAAACCATAAGACTATGAAACACTATCTAAGCCTTTTGTTATTCTCAATCAGTTTGACCGCTCTCGGACAGCAAGCTCCCAGGGATACGGTAAAAACAAGCGACAAACCTAGTTTAACTCTTGCTACTTTATACAGCAGTAATACCAATTACTACGGGCAAACCACGGCCGGGCGATTTCCTTATCTTCTCGCTTACGGCGGATTGGCATTCAATTCCGGGTTTTCTATCTCGGCAACAGGCTATAAAATTCTAAATGCTGACGGCGGAGGCACAGGGGCCGATCTTACTGCCGGTTTTGACTTTAATCTCTCTAAAAACCTTTCTGCCGGAATCGGCTATACCCGTTCATTTTTTCCTGACAGCTCATTCTTTTTACAATCCCAAAATCTAAATATGTTTTCAGGGAAATTGGGATATGATTTCAATTGGCTGACAGCGGGACTAAACGCTGATTACAATCCCGGGCAAGAGGGGGCGCTATATTTATCGTTTGATGTGAAAAAAGCAATAGAACTGATCGCCTTTAATCAGAGTGATTACATCAGTATTGAGCCCGCATTTGAAGTGGTAGGCAGCACCCAGCAAATTACGAGCACAGAAGAGGTCCCGTCTTCTTCAACTCAAAACAAGGGTCTTGGAATTATAAAACTCCCGGGTAAACGGTCCGATCAGAAGCCTGAATACAGAACTGTTCAAAGTACCAGTTTCGACGTACTATCGTATAATTTCAAGCTTCCGCTTGCCTATAGCACCCGGAAATTTATGGTGGAAGCGGGGTATCAGGCATCATTAATATCCCGTGACACGGAGGCTTCTTTTAAAAACCCGCGTTCGTTCTTTTCTCTTGGTTTGTATTATGTGCTTTAATTCTTAAGGCATCCGTTTTCTTTTTTCTACAAATCCGAAATTTAAACGCAAAGGGCATTCAAAAATATAACTAGGTCCTTAGCATTCATGCTTTGCTTCCTTTGGGAAGATCTTTGAGTCCATTGAGTTAAAATATTTTCCTTTCTGATTAGTTCCCTGGCCTTCGGTTTGCACAGAAGCCCACCGCAATCTCTCGTATTGCTTCCATACCGCTGATGGTCAATATCGGCCCTCGGTCGATACATGTCCAATCCGATAGTTTTAACTTAGCAATTATTTAACATAGCGGCACATTACTTGTAACTATATACCTTAATTAGAACAAACATTTCATTCTAATTAAGCTAATATACATTAACCAGAAATATCAAGCACGGTATGGGGTATAAATTGCGGATTATGAGATAAAATGTGTATGTTTTTCCCCAACCTAACAAATAGTTAACAAATAATTAACCAATAAATAACCTAAACTTAACACTCTAAACAAAAAACAATGAAACTAACCAAACTCTTATTTCCACTTATTACGTTCATCGTAATAATTACTTCCTGCGGCAAGGATGATCTTCCTGCTGCAGATGGAGGATTGACAGCCAAATCTTCGATGCTTGCTAGCCATAATAGTAATTCCGGCGGTAACACTAATACAGGCGGTACTACTACCACTAACGGCAGTGACAAAACTAAACTGGAAGTGCCTGTGGTAAGCGCGGTTCCTAATGGTACTACTGTTTTGGTGTCGTGGAACGCAATACCCAATGCAATAGAATACCATGTTGTTTTTGAAGGTACTAACGCTCCTTCATCACAGAAAGTTACCGGAACATCTGTAACTGTTTCAAGTGTAACAGCCGGAAATTATAATGTGAAAGTAAGTGCTTTAGCTGAAAATAGTAGTACTAGTATGTTTATAGACAGCGGCTTCGGTGCGTCAACAGCATTTAGTGTTGGAAACGTTGCGGCGGCAATAAAATTAGCTACTCCACAATTAACATTAGGTCAAATTTCCTATAATTCTGGGAAAGGTAATACATCTGTATCATGGGGTGCTGTAACACACGCCACTGGATATTCTGTTACAGTAAATGACGTTCTTGTAAGCGATATCACTTCTCCTCTCTCATTACCTAATCTTGAGCCCGGCACCTACGTAGTGGGCGTTAGAGCGTTATCAACGAACACAAGTTATTCCACTAGCGATGAGGGTACGGTTTCTATTACGATTAAAGCAAGAAATCCGATCAGCACACCAGTTATTTCAGGAAATGTAACTTATACCACCCCTTCTGCTGGTACAGTATCTGTTACACCATTATTTATCTGGCCGCCAAATAACAAATTGACCACAGTAACCTTTGTAGGATCTGGTCTTTCAACAGGAACCGGGTCAATTAGTGCATCACATAACACAGTTGCTAATGCAACGGACTACAATGCATCTCCTCTAACACTATCTAATTTGGGTCCGGGGAATTATACATTTTCCGTTACTGCTATTGCTGGAGGCACTTATTTTGATGATAACTGGGTAAATAGTGCCGTTGGTAATAGTACATTTACTGTAGCACCGGGATCCTTAAAAGGTAAGTTAGTTGACGAATACGGAGTCTACACCAAAGAATACGTGTTAACTTCCAGTTTTACTCTGCCATTACAACTTATGGCTTCCAGACTTGGAACTGATAAGACAGGAAGAGATTATACATTCACGATCTCTGCGACAAATGGCGGGGGAGCTACTGTAACAGGTGCTTCAGCTGTATCAAATGTTCCGCATGATCAGCGATAAAAATTAAATTAAATTTTGGAAAGCCGCCTCGTTTAATAATGAGGCGGTTTTTTTGTTTAATATCTCAGCCGAAATAAGTTTGATCACGGAATTTTCTGTGCAATCGATAAAAAATATTTTCTATGTATATTTAGTTAAAAGCTAAAACGATGATCTCACTTCAAAATTTGTCGCTTTCTCTGCTTACTTTGATTTTAGCTATATTTTCATGGGTATTCAAGCATGATCAGGCAACAAATAAGCATCAAAATATTCAGGAAACGGCCATCAAAATATACGGTCCGTATCGCGCGGTTAAACTTCCGATCAGTAAAGGGGTAAAGATTGGTAACCCCATCCAAATTACCCTTGGTCCAAAAGGTTTACTATATGCAATGAATCAGACCGGAGAAGTCTACGCACTTCATGACTCCGACGCAGATGGGTTGGAAGACAGTACGGCCTTATATTGCCGGCGTGCGTATCACTAAAAAAGATGGCTCTGTTTTGTTGGGCAGGGTTATTAATTCTGAAAAAGACCAGCTCGCATTCATGGTAGTAGGCAATCAGATAGTCAATGTAAAAAAGAGTGAGATAGAAAAAATGGAGAATGAGTCAAAATCACTGATGTACGAGAATTTATTGTCGGGCATGACGGAAGAGAAGCGGAATGCTTTGCTCGATTATTTGATGAGTTTAGGTAAAGATGAATAAGTTCTAATTCAACTATTTCGGTACGCTCGTCCGCTTCAATTGCCCGTATTGAGACATGACCATTGATGTCGAATTCCCATTCACAGTAATACTAAACAGATAATTATAATCGTCATCTTTCAGTTCGGGTATCGGCCGCTTTATACCAAACGCTTCAACCAACTCAAGTACGGTATTTGAATGGCCAACAATCAATACGGAGCCTCCCTTATGATTTCTTAATACCGAAGCAACAAGAGCTGCAGGATCTGATGGGTCATAGGTTTGAGTTTTTACGCCGTGCCCGTAAGCCGTAGGTTCTGCCGTTTGCATGGTACGTTTGTAGGGAGTGGAATACACAGCCAATATTCGCTGCGGTAATAGCAAAGCAGCAAGATCTTTCGCCCGGTCCTGTCCATCAAGTGAAAGTGCCGGATCCTTATTAGCAGGATCCTTCGTTTCTTTTTCGGCATGGCGCACAATATGTACGGTGGTTTGGGCCTGTGTGCTGAAGGCTGTGAACACTAGCATCGCCAAAAGGCAAAAGAGGAAATTTCGACGTTTGTTCATATGAAAGATGTCTACTGCAATTTACGAAAATACCCCTATTAACGGAATTTATATAATACTATGTATGAGTCCAACTTAAATGTTTCGTGATTGGCCATACACACAATAGATAAATTTCTTCCTGAGCAAAACATTTTCACATCGGGTTGTGTTTCAACATATTCAATACCATTATACCGATCCTGTTAAAACTCTATGCTATTGCTCTCTTTGTATGCTCCTTTCCGAAAAAGATCCCGTCATGGTATTGCTTTGATGTATCATCGCAGAGCTAAGACTGTAACTCACAGCTGGGATCCAGCAACTGAAAGTTTCGAGCCACATTTGAAAGTTTTGAGAGATGATGATGTCATCCTTCTTAGCGGATTAAAATCAACCCTCGGCAAACAAAACCAAATATCCCTAAACACCGTACTTAATCCTTCGAAGATAAATCTCACCTGCAAGGACCACAAAACCTTGTTAACAGCTGAGACGGACACGTTGACAACTAATCGGAAGCAAATCACGAAAACTATCAAGAATAATGGATACGAATAAAGAGCTGACGACCGATTGGCAATGGGAAATTAGTGCCAAGCAGAGTTGGTTTAAATTAGGACTTCGTGAACTATTTTACTACCGTGGTTTGATCATGCGCTTCGTTCGCCGTGACCTGATTGCCAGCTACCAGCAAACCGTAATTGGGCCATTCTGGATAGTTTTACAACCTCTTATAACTACAATGATCTATCTGCTGGTGTTTGGCAATTTTGCTCAGGTGCCCACTGATGGTATCCCGAAAATATTGTTCTATTTATCTGGGACAATAATCTGGACCTTCTTTTTCGATAATATTTCGGGGACCATGTATACCTTTATCACCAATGCGCACATTTTTAATAAAGTATACTTTCCCCGATTAATTGCACCGATAAGTCACGTAATTACTCAAACTGTACGGCTATCTGTTCAGTTCATACTATTCATCCTGATCTTTCTATTTTACCATATTTTTTACGATCAGTTTCACATATCCGCAACAATTTTACTCGTCCCCTTTTTGATCATATTAACTGCAGCCTTTGCTTTAGGCCTGGGTTTACTGATTGCTGTTTTTACTGCGCGCTATCGCGATATCGATACCTTTTTTCAATATATACTTCGATTGGGTATGTTTATTACCCCTGTGGTCTTCCCAAGTTCTATAGTGCCTGAAAAATATCAACTCCTATTCTGGCTTAACCCTTTAACGCCTGTTATAGAAACTTTTCGATCTGTCTTTTTTAATCAGGGTGCGATAGAATATGGCTATCTTCTTTTGTCAATCGCTAACACCAGCATTTTATTAATAGTCGGTTTAGTTCTGTTTAAGAAGCGCGAAACTGCAGTCATGGACATTATTTAAACCATAAAAATGAGCAACCTGGCTTTAAAAGCAGAAGACATATCAAAATATTACCGCCTTGGTGTAATAGGGACTAGTTCGTTTAAACAGGATCTGCAGGGCCTGTGGAGTAATGTATTCCCATCTTCAAAAAAAGACGCCTCGAGTGAAATCACCGTAGAATCTCAGCCAAATCAACTATGGGCTCTTAAAGACATCAACTTTGAGATAATGAAGGGGGATGTGGTAGGCTTCGTTGGCAAAAATGGAGCAGGGAAATCAACATTATTGAAGATCCTTTCACGAATCACTAAACCTACTTCAGGGACAATTAAGGGCAAAGGACGCATCGCCAGTTTACTGGAAGTGGGCACCGGATTTCATGGGGAACTTACAGGGCGGGAGAACATCTTTTTGAATGGGGAGATTCTGGGGATGCATAAGAACGAGATTAAATCCAAGTTTGATGAAATAGTAGCTTTTTCAGGCATTGAACGTTTTCTGGATACTCCGGTAAAACGATATTCCAGCGGTATGTATGTTCGGCTCGCATTTGCGGTGGCCGCACATTTAGAACCTGAGATACTTATCGTGGATGAAGTATTGGCCGTAGGCGATGCCGAATTTCAAAAGAAATGCCTTGGTAAAATGAAGCAGGTATCTACAGAAGAAGGAAAAACTGTTCTATTCGTAAGCCATCATACCCAGGCACTAAAGAATTTATGCAACAAAGCGATTTTCCTTGAAAAAGGAAGGCTCATGGATGTGGGGAGTACAAATGATGTAATCACCAATTATTTAAAGCGGGAACAAACTTTTTATTTACATAAGAAATATGACAAGCCGGAGGACGCCCCCGGAAACGAAAGTATCCGCATCAAGAGTGTCGAATTGTTACCACAATATCTCGACAGCAACAAAATCATTGACATCCGGACTCCTCTGACTGTGGAGTTTGAATTTTGGTATAATCCAACAGAAGAGATCAATCTGGGTGTTAGCATGGTATTAAATACCGTAATGGGCGATTGCATTTTTGATGTGGACTCGACCTCCGAAACTTACAAACCAGGATTAATCAAGGGACAATGTACTATTCCGGGAAATTTGTTAAATAATGGCTCCTACTGTATAGACCTATCTTTTGTAAGAAACACCAGCAGTTCGACATTTCAGTTTAAAGAATGCTTGTCATTTGATGTGGAAGATTTCAGGGAACATACTACCTGGTATGGTGACTGGCAGGGGGCAATACGCCCGAATTTTAAAGTGCAATTACAACAGGAAGAAGCGTAATCATGAAGAAGTTCGAGCCCTTTGATATCCAGCATATTCAGATAGATCGACTGGAGTCATTCACTCCGTCTAAAGACAATCATTACTTGGTATTTTGGTGGAAAAATATTCCGCTAGGCCATCTCTGGCAATACAGCGACCATGACATTCCTGATGACTCCCCTTTCAGGCAGAGAGTGGCAGATGCTGTAGAAAAATGCATCAATTATTATGATGCCTGCCAGGGGAAAGTCAAGTCATTATGGAAGTCATATCTTTTAGGAAATGATCAGAAAAAGCTTGCTGATGAGCTCGGGAAAATCATACCATTACAAATCAGCTCGACTGATCCTGAAGTGACTTTATCCATTGTCATCTGCACACGTAACCGGCCGCAGGCCATTGATGATTGCGTAAAATCACTACTGGAATCGAACGACAAAGACTTTGAACTGATTGTAATAGATAATGCGCCGGATGATGATCGCACAGAGCAAGTTATAAGAAAATACCCAACAGTAAAATATGTAAAGGAGCCTCGCAAAGGCCTGGATGTAGCACGCAATACAGGAGCCAGGTATGCTTCAAATAGTATCGTAGCCTACACAGATGACGATGTGATCGTAGAACCAAATTGGACGGCATTACTCAAAACCACTTTTCAGGATCCAAAAACGATGGCCGTTACAGGCCTGGTTATACCTGTTAGTTTAAATACCAAAGCACAATACCTTTTCGAGAAAGACTGGGGCTTTAACAAAGGATATTTACCACAGGTTTTTGATCAGGAATATTTTAAGGCCCATCTAAATATAGGCGTGCCAGTCTGGGATATTGGCGCAGGTGCCAATATGGCTTTCAGAAGAGAAATATTCGATTTGGTAGGTTGGTTTGATGAGCGACTCGATGTGGGTGCTTCAGGCTGCAGCGGCGATTCTGAATTTTGGTACCGCATATTAGCCGAAGGTTTTAAGTGTAGCTATTACCCGCAATTGTATGTATTCCACCAGCATCGTGAATCCATGGCGATGTTGAAAAATCAAATATTTCATTATATGCGGGGTCAGGTTAGCTCTGTATTGGTCCAACATAGAAATTATCAACATAGAGGTGATATCTATCGCTTGCGAAAAAGTTTACCTCAGTATTACATCAAAAAGATTATCGCAGATCTTAGAAATCTTCAGCCTAATAGTTTGCTGAATACTTTGAATGAAGTACATGGCTGCATTTCGGGCTGGTTATATTACCGAAGAAATCGCAATGTAGCAAAAGAGGGAATTTTATTGTATCATAAATCTCTAAAAAGATGGCCCATTATTTATTATAAACCGCTTGTATCGGTAGTTATCCCCTGTTATAACCACGGACACTATCTGAGTCAGGCCATAGAAAGCGTGATTAATCAAAGCCATCCCTACAAAGAAATCGTTGTGGTAGATGATGGTTCTACAGATAACACTGCGGAAGTCTGTAAAAGCTATCCGAATGTTAAATATGTCCTCACCAATCGTCTAGGACTTTCCGGGGCCCGTAATGCGGGAATTAGATATAGTACTGGCCGATATTTGGTTTTTTTAGATGCTGATGATTATCTGTATCCTAATGCGTTCAAAACCAATTTAAAGTATTTCGCATATAGGAAGAAAGCAGTGTTTGTCTCGGGGGCGCACGATAAAGTGGACCATGAGGGTAATCTTTTAAGTTCAGAAAAACCTATGGAGAAGTGGTCTGAAAATTATGAAGGCCTGTTACAGGGTAACTATATCGCTATGGAAGCAACAGTAATGTATAGAGCAGAGCTTTTCTATTCCTTCTTTTTTGATCCCCAGTTAAAGGCGTGCGAAGATTATGACATTAACCTTAACATTACCAGGCACTTTCCGTCCATTACCCATACCGAAAAAATTGCAGCCTACCGTATTCATGGCAATAACATGTCGGGCGACAAAACACTGATGTTGAATCATGTTTTAAAGGTTTTAAATCGCCATAAAAACAAACTGCGGAACCACAAGGAAAAAGAGGCTTATGAAAATGGGGTGGTGAACTGGCAAAATTATTATATTTCCTAAACCAATTATTTGTTCCTCAGATTCTAATGATAACGCTCGAACGCACTCCCCAAGCG
>NZ_JBASJU010000043.1:0-2503 GCF_049655485.1 Daejeonella sp. | reverse complement strand
AGGCTGGGTGCAGAAATCACGCGACCTGGGAGGTATGACCTTTGTTGATATGCGCGACCGGTACGGAATTACGCAATTAACTTTCAATTCTGACGATAACGCGGATTTGAGGGCACAGGCTCGTGATCTGGGACGTGAATTTGTTATTAAGGTTAGCGGGAAAGTTATAGAACGTTCCAGTAAGAATCTTAAAATGCCAACAGGGGAGGTTGAAATAAAGGTTTCCAATATGGAACTTTTGAATGCGGCGAAGCTTCCACCATTTCTGATTGAAGATGAAACTGACGGAGGTGAAGACCTTCGGGCTAAGTACAGATACCTCGACCTTCGTCGTAATCCGGTAAGAAACAATCTTGTGCTCAGACATAAAATGGCACAAGAAGTTCGGAAATATTTAGACGGCCTTGACTTTATCGAGGTGGAAACGCCAGTTCTAATAAAATCGACACCTGAGGGAGCCCGCGATTTCGTTGTTCCAAGCCGAATGAATCCGGGTGAATTTTACGCTCTTCCGCAATCGCCGCAGACATTTAAGCAGCTATTAATGGTATCCGGCTTCGACCGATACTTTCAGATTGTGAAATGTTTCAGGGATGAAGATCTTCGCGCTGACCGCCAGCCAGAATTTACGCAGATCGACTGTGAGATGGCTTTCATTGAGCAGGAGGATATTCTAAATGTTTTCGAAGGATTGATTCGTGCATTATTTAAAAACGTCAAGAACGTTGATCTGATTGATGTTCCGAGGATGCAATATGCAGATGCGATGCGCCTTTATGGATCTGATAAACCAGATACCAGGTTTGAAATGCAGTTCGTTGAACTGAACGTTATTGTTAAGGGCAAAGACTTCCCGGTATTCGACAATGCCGAACTCGTTATTGGTATCAATGCGAAGAACTGTGCGGAATATACGCGGAAACAAGTCGATGAACTTACTGACTTTATTAAGCGCCCGCAAATTGGGGCTACCGGACTTATCTATCTGCGTCATAACGCAGATGGTAGTTTGAAATCTTCTGTCGACAAGTTTTACAATGAAGATGAACTCAAGAAATGGTCGGAGGCTTTTAATTCACAGCCAGGAGATTTAATCCTTATCATGGCTGGTGTAAAAGATAAAGTCCGCAAACAATTAAGTGAATTAAGACTTGAAATGGGTAACCGCTTAGGTTTGAGAGATAAGAATGTTTTCGCACCACTGTGGGTACTTGATTTTCCGCTATTAGAATGGGATGAAGACACCCAGCGTTACCATGCTATGCACCACCCTTTTACTTCGCCAAAACCAGAAGATATAGCGATGCTTGATACTAACCCAGGAGAGGTTCGGGCAAATGCGTACGACATGGTCATCAACGGTACTGAAATAGGCGGAGGTTCTATCCGGATTCACGACAGGGCACTACAGTCTTTAATGTTTAAACACCTGGGATTCAGCGTCGAAGAAGCACAAAAGCAATTTGGATTTTTATTGGATGCATTTGAATATGGGGCGCCTCCACACGGCGGTATTGCCTTCGGTTTCGACCGTTTGGTTTCGATTTTCGCTGGTCTAGACTCTATACGTGATGTAATCGCCTTCCCTAAGAACAATTCCGGACGTGATGTGATGATCGATTCACCGTCGACGATTGCGGAAGAGCAGTTGAAGGAACTGAAGATTAATACCACCGTTTAGGGAGCAAGGAATAAGTGTTGGACAATGCCCTCCGATGGAATTTACGTAAAGTACAAATGGCTCGGTTAAGAAGCTTAGTCCTTACTCTTTGTTCCTTGTTCTTTGCTCAAATTCGCTACCTTTAATCATGGTAGATCGCCGAAAATTTCTCAAAACCACATCCCTGGCCGGGGCTTCATTGCTCGCGGGGAGTTCATTCGCAGGTAATCTGAATCACAGTTCGCCTCCTGTATTAGACAATCCTATTGTTATCTCCACCTGGGACTTTGGCATTGCTGCCAATGCTGCTGCATGGAATGTCCTTAAAAATAATGGACGTGCGCTTGATGCTGTTGAAAAGGGGGTTCATGTACCAGAGGCTGATCCAAATAATCCTACCGTCGGTATTGGCGGATATCCTGATAGAGATGGCAAGGTAACCCTGGACGCCTGTATCATGGATGAATTTGGAAATTGCGGTAGTGTGGCAGCTTTGCAAAACATCGTGCATCCAATTTCTGTAGCCCGTTTAGTGATGGAGAAAACACCTCATGTCATGCTGGTTGGAGACGGTGCACTTCAGTTTGCGATTCAGCAAGGCTTTAAGGAAGAAAATCTTTTAACACCCGAATCTGAAAAGGCATGGAAGGAGTGGCTAAAGAAATCTGAATATAAACCCCAAATCAACATCGAAAACAAGTTTAGGCCGAATAAGCTGCCCGGAAATAAGTTCAATCATGATACTATTGGGATGCTGGCGATAGATGCAAAAGGTAATCTTGCCGGTGCTTGTACAACCAGCGGTATGGCTTTTAAGATGCATGGACGCGTGGGCGATTCTCC
>NZ_JBASJU010000042.1:0-5738 GCF_049655485.1 Daejeonella sp. | reverse complement strand
TGTATTATTTTAGGTTTGTATTTATAACAAACTTATGAATAATAAGTTGCGGGAAATTAAAGAATGGCAATATGGAGTTAATCTAAATTAATAGATAACAATGCGATCGAGACAATCGGTAAGGATGTGATTGAGGCTGAACATGGTGAAAGCACCCTGAAGAATTTCCTTGAGATAAATGATTTCGATTCCTGATAAAACGAAGCAATTATCTTTTATAAGGATAATTTCTATGTCAGCGTGCTCTATTAATGTGCACATATGCCCAAGGTCAACCTTGTCGATAACCTTTTTCAGATCATTTAATGACTGGAAGCTTAGTTTAGAAACTTTTCCGGAGAAGTTAAGATAGAGGCAATTTTCTTTGTCGGACTGATAAACACCGCCTTTGGAAGTAAGGAATACTTCTATTAAACCCGCTGTAGCAATTATATCCTGTGACATCTTGTACAAAGATCGGATTATTTAGAAGCAATCCAAATAAAATCTATATATTTTTGAAGTACCAGGTCTATATCACTAGAGCCAACCCTTCTCAATCAAACTCATCTGTCTTGATAGTTGATACTTGATACCTGATACTCTATTCTAAAATATCGCTTCCGCAATCCTCCTCGTCGGCCCCGGGTTACTCATGGTATAAAAATGAAGTACTGGAGCGCCGACTTTAATAAGCTCTTTACACTGTTGAATCATAAATTCGATCCCAACCTCTTTTACATCTTTCTCAGACTTACATTTTACAATGGCCTCGCTCAGATCATCAGGTAAGTCGATGTGGAATATTTTCGGCAGGGAAATTAATTGTTTTGATGAGGTGATAGGTTTTAGCCCCGGGATGATCGGAACGTTGATACCATTTTCACGACATTTATTCACAAAATCCACATACTTTGAATTATCAAAAAACATCTGTGTTACGATGAATTCTGCACCCATTTCAACCTTTTTCTTAAGGAAGTTAAAATCGGTTTTCATATTAGGTGATTCAAAATGTTTTTCAGGGTAACCTGCAACGCCAATACAGAACTGAGTTTTAAAAGCGGTGTCATGATCCTCATGCAGATATATACCATTATTCATATTGGTAACCTGCTGAAGCAAATCTGTCGCGTAAGCGTGTCCGCCCGGAGTAGGTATAAAACCCGAGTCGGCATGGCGTGCATCGCCCCGAAGAACTAAAACATTATCTATTCCGAGAAACTGAAGATCAATAAGAGCATTCTCTGTTTCCTCTTTTGTAAAACCACCGCAAATCAGGTGAGGCACAGCATCTACCTTATACCTGCTCATAATGGCGGCACAAATCGCTACCGTTCCTGGCCTTTTCCTATAGGATACTTTCTCCAAAAGCCCGCTGTCGTGCTGCTTGTAGATGTAGTCTTCCCGATGATAAGTAACATCGATAAAGGGCGGCTTAAACTCCATCAATGGGTCAATCGCATCATATATGCCTTGTATGCTTTGACCTTTTACCGGTGGAAGCAGCTCAAAAGAGAAGAGGGTTTTGGTAGGGGAGTTTTTTATGTGTTCGGTAATTTTCATTTAGTGGTTGTTCGTTGTTGGTTGTTCGTTGTTGGTTGTTCGTTGTTGGTTGTTTGTTGTTGGTGGCGCACGTAACTAATGGTGCCAAATTTGGATTAATCAGTTTTCTAGGATTAGTAATTTAGAGTCACGACATGTTTCAGGATTTAGTTTTATAATATCTGATAAAACCATTAATTAATTTGCCTTGGCTTTCAATTTTAGTAAGTACCGGTTCAAGTTGATTTGCAGTAATAAAGTTTAACTCCTTCGAAATATATAATTGTGTTTCTAATTCATACAACGAGCCCCTGGCGATTGATAAAAATTGAATAGTTTCTTTACTGTATTGTCGACCACAACCTTCTGCGATATTCGAGGGATGGACACCGCACACCTTCTAAGTTGCGATACCATTCCGAAAAGCTCACTTTTTGGATACCCTTGCGTTAATTTATATATCTCACAAGCCAGAAATTTAGATTCTCGCCAAACTTCCAATTCAGTATATCTTTTATAACTCGGCATTTCCAAATATCCGAATCTTTCTAATTTTTTCTTACCCCCTACCGTTCACTCGACATTTTACAGCGTTTAGATCCAACAACCAACAACTAGCAACCAACAAATAACAACCACTAATAACTAAGGTTTGGACTCAACCACCTTTCAACCTCTTCCACATTCATATTCTTCCTTACCGCATAATCTTCCACCTGATCCTTGTTGATTTTTCCAAGACCGAAGTAACGCGACTGCGGGTGAGCGAAATAGAAACCGCTTACAGCTGCTGTTGGAAACATCGCGAAGTTCTCAGTAAGATGGATTCCTGTAGTATTTTCAACGTCAAGGATCTCAAATAATGTGGCTTTTTCCGTATGGTCCGGGCAAGCAGGATACCCTGGTGCCGGGCGGATGCCCTCATATTTTTCCTTAATCAGCTCTTCATTAGAAAGTGTTTCATCTTTTGAGTATGCCCAGAATTCTTTTCTCACAAGTTCATGCATACGCTCTGCAAAAGCTTCGGCTAAACGATCAGCAAGTGCTTTAACCATGATGCTGTTGTAATCATCATAATTCTTCTCATATTCTGCAACAAGCTCGTCTACCCCAATTCCGGTGGTTACGGCAAAACCTCCCCAATAATCCGGGATTCCAGATTCTTTAGGTGCAACAAAATCGGAAAGAGCGTAGTAAGGCTCACCTGCAGCTTTTTCAGCTTGCTGGCGAAGGGTGTGAATGGTTCTGAAAACTTCTGTCCGGCTTTCGTCCGTGTAAAGTTCGATATCATCACCTACTGAGTTGGCAGGCCAGAAACCGATAACCCCATTTGCTTTTAATGTTTTATCCTTCAGTATTTTATCCAGAAGCAACCTTGCCTCATCGTATAATTTTTTGGCTTCCGCTCCGACAAACTGATCGTCAAATATCTTAGGGAAGCTTCCGCGTAATTCCCATGTATGGAAGAAAGGAGTCCAGTCGATGTATGGAACAAGCTCTTCCATCGAAAAGTCTGTGAATACTTTTGTTCCGAGAAAAGCCGGTTTAGTTGCAACCGACCCATTCAAATCAATCTGGAATTTTTGTGCCCTGGCTTCCTCAATAGTTTTAAACCTCTTGTCTGATTTTTTGCTTAAATGAGCTTCACGAGCTGAAGTGTACTCGTTGTGTATTTTATTGATATATTCCTCTTTATTGTCGTCGCTCATCAATGTACTGCAAACGGTGACACTTCTGGATGCATCAAGCACGTGCACCGTTGCGCCCGAATAATTTGGTGCAACTTTTACAGCAGCATGGATGCGGGATGTTGTAGCACCACCGATGATAAGGGGTATCTTAAACCCTTCACGCTCCATTTCTTTAGCGAAGTGGACCATCTCATCAAGTGAAGGAGTAATTAAACCGCTAAGCCCGATGATGTCTACATTTTCTGCTTTGGCAGTTTCGATAATCTTTTGTGCAGGAACCATAACTCCCATGTCGATCACCTCGAAGTTGTTACAAGCAAGAACTACCCCAACGATGTTCTTTCCAATATCATGGACATCGCCTTTTACCGTAGCCAATAAAATTTTACCTGCATTCTTCCGCTGATTACTATCGGCGTTATTCAATTTTTCTTCTTCAATGAAAGGCAATAGATAAGCTACAGCTTTCTTCATTACACGTGCAGATTTTACAACCTGCGGCAGGAACATTTTTCCCTGTCCGAATAAATCACCGACAATGCCCATACCATCCATAAGGGGGCCTTCGATTACTTCAAGCGGTTTTGCATATTTCTGGCGGGCCTCTTCGACATCATCATCGAGGTAATCGATTATCCCTTTTATCAAAGAATGTGAAAGCCGTGATTCTACGCTTTCTTTTCGCCACTCTTCGTCTTTTACCAGCACCTTGCCTTTGGTTTTGATGGTTTCTGCAAAATCTACAAGGCGTTCTGTTGAATCTGGCCGGCGGTTTAATAATACATCTTCAACAAGTTCAAGCAGGTCTTTAGGGATCTCTTCATAAACCTCCAGCATACCTGCATTGACAATACCCATATCCAGGCCGGCTTTGATGGCATGGTAAAGGAAAGCCGAATGCATCGCTTCACGCACGGTATTGTTTCCTCTGAAAGAGAAAGAAATATTACTTACTCCTCCACTTACTTTGGCAAGCGGCAAATTTTGTTTGATCCAGCGTGTTGCATCAATAAAGTCAACAGCATAGTTATTATGTTCCTCCAATCCGGTGGCTACTGTGAGGATATTTGGATCGAATATAATATCCTGAGGAGGGAAGTTAACTACATTGACTAGTATATCATATGATCGCTTACAGATCTCTTTTCTCCTCTCCAGTGAATCAGCCTGGCCATTTTCATCAAAAGCCATTACGACTATTGCCGCACCATATTGTGCTATTTTTTTCGCCGACTTGATAAAAGCTTCTTCGCCTTCTTTCAGGGAAATTGAATTCACAATACCTTTTCCCTGAAGACACTTTAATCCCGCTTCGATAACCGACCATTTAGAAGAATCGACCATGATAGGAAGCTTGGAAATGTCGGGTTCCGAAGCAATAAGGTTCAGAAATTTGACCATCGAAGCTTCCGAGTCGATCATTCCTTCGTCCATATTGATGTCGATGATCTGGGCACCGCCTTCTACTTGTTGACGGGCAACAGAAAGTGCTTCTTCAAATTCGCCATTCAATATAAGCTTCGAGAATTTCGGAGAACCTGTGATATTAGTACGCTCACCAATGTTTACGAAATTAGTTTCTGGAGTCAAAGTGACAGGCTCCAAACCGCTAAGACGCAAATATGGTTCCGGTACTGGAGGTACCCGTGGTGAAAACTTAGCTGCCTTTTCGGCGATGCATTTGATGTGTTCAGGGGTAGTACCGCAACATCCTCCAACCACATTCACGAAACCGCTTGCCATAAAGTCTTCGACCAGGTGCGCCGTTTCATGCGGTAACTCATCATAGGCCCCAAATTCGTTGGGTAAACCCGCATTAGGGTATGCCGAGATAAAGCAGCTTGCTTTCTGAGAAAGTTCCTCTATATGCGGGCGCATATCTTTAGCACCCAGGGCACAATTTAATCCTATGCTTAATAGATTCGCATGGCTTAAGGAATTTAAAAATGCTTCGACTGTCTGGCCTGATAAGGTCCTTCCACTGGCGTCAGTGATAGTTCCTGATATCATGATCTCTATCTTCCTGCCTATTTCGTTTTCATAATTCTTAGCAGCAAAAAGTGCCGCTTTGGTGATCAGGGTGTCAGTAATGGTTTCGAAAAGAAGTACATCGGCACCACCCTCTATAAGCCCTTTTACCTGCTCATAATAAGCATCTACAAGCTCATCAAAGGTAACCGCCCGGTAGCCAGGATCATTCACATCCGGCGACATAGAAGCCATTTTCGTTGTGGGGCCTAATGCTCCGGCTACGAAACGCGGTTTATCAGGATTTCTAAGCGTAAACTCATTAGCTACCTCTTTCGCAATACGCGCACCTTCGAAACTCATTTCATAAGAGAGATCCTCCATCTGGTAATCAGCCATGGAGATTCGTTGAGTACTAAAGGTGTTGGTTTCTATTATATCTGCCCCTGCTTCCAGGTATTCGGCATGGATAGCTTTAATAATATCAGGACGGGTTATGTTTAACAGATCGTTATTGCCCCTTACGTCGCACGGGTGATCTTTAAATCGCTCGCC
>NZ_JBASJU010000041.1:0-16814 GCF_049655485.1 Daejeonella sp. | reverse complement strand
GGATTAAATCGATTGAAGAACGCGTTGAAGCCACTTATTCAGATGCCTTAAATCCAGATTGTGACAGCTGCTTTCTGATCCGGCTTAGGCTCAACGATGCTGTAGCGCGGTTTTTTAAGATCCTTTCGCCGGGAGAATTTCCTAAGAACTAATTTCAAGCCTATATCCTTTACCACGTATCACAGTAATTTTGAAATTCGGATCAAATTCCAGTTTCTTTCTAAGTTTTGATATGAACATATCCAGACTACGTCGCACAATAACGCCTTCATCTTCCCATATCTCTTTTTGCAGCCGGCTTCTCTCGATAGTCTCGTTAGGGGATGACGCGAAAATGAGCAGTAGACGGGTTTCAGTTCCGGCCAGGTTTACGGTCTTTCCATTTATGATGAGCTTCCGATTCTTCGCATCGAAAAAGCCCTTGCCCAAAGTAAACATACTAGTATCCCGACCGTCAGGTAAAGTTCTTCGCGTCTTATTAGATCTTAAAAAAACAAATCCAACAAATGCTAATAATGGCAAGCTTCCCAGAAAGTATTTCTTCTTTGAAGTATATGTGTTGACCGATTTAAGTTTAATGTTAATCCCTGTAGCATGCGGTGGGTTGCACTCTTCCTCTACAAGTACAGCACAATATCATCCTTTCTAATTCCGGATATCGCAAATCCATAGGCAACACTGGCCTCATGGCAATCAAGAACGTTAACAACATAGTCTGAAAAAAGCTATCTATCTGCTGATCTTACCGCTGCTTGTGCTGAGCGGACTAGTATTTGCCAATCGGGACATTAAAAATGAATCGAAGCCATCTCCAAAGCCCTCGTCTATAGCTGACAAAGATGCCGGCCGGAACGAAAGGAAACTATGGGAGAATATCCCTGACGGTATAAAATTCAAACTAAGGGAAACTTCTCCGGAAGGTAAAAAGGTGAATGCCAGTCATGAAAAATAAGAATTGCAATAAAACCTTCAACAATTTGCTGATAAAAACGATATTCTGTTTATTGTAATCTATAGGATAATCCATTTGCTATAGAAGGCTTATATCTGTTTTTGGCTGAAAGTTTAAAAACTCTAGAAAGAGATAAAAGAATTGAATAACCGTTTCAAAACAACCCTTAAAGTTCTATTCAGATTTATAACTTATCTTAAATGACAAAGAATGAAAAACATTAGTCTAGTAAATAGAGTGGGCTCGGGGAAGTAAACGGAACCGGTAGGCAGGGATCTCCACCATTATTAAAAAAAACGCCTTGTCATTCTGGCGAAAGCCAGATCCTCAAACATACCGAAGCCATTTTTTGACCACCTTGGTCAGAATTTAACGATGAATTTCAAAGCATTGCAAATCTGGTATTATTGTTCGTTATTGATTGATAGCTTCTTTTTGCAAATCACCTAGTAGACTATCAATTAAGTATCTAGACTTGGAATTAATTAAGAATTTAGTTTTAACCGGACAGCACTGCTTGTTTACTAAGTTCCAGTGTCTTACTCGTCAAAATTTGGAAAGCATGGTTAAAATCTTTCCTGCGGTACTTAATTGTTATTGATCTAACACTATCCTATATAGAATCATATTTAATCCCGGTATTTATTCTCCAATAATCTATGACCTCCAACTTCTTAAACTGTAACCTTTGAATGCATAGAATACCAAGTACATATAACAAGGGAATAATACCCAGTAAGCATTTCGGGCATCCCATATATCAACAAAATATCCATATACTAAAGGCAGTATGGCGTTACCTGCGAGACCCATTACCAAGAGGGAAGCTCCGATCTTAGTAAATCTGCCCAGTCCATCGAGTGCGAGAGGCCATAACCCTGCCCAAACTAAAGAGTTGGCTAATCCGAGCATTACTACAAACCAAATAGAGATATCAGCAGTATGTCCCAGAAACGTAACATCTCCTTTTGCGAAAATAATCAGCAAGGTTAGGATGATTCCAAGAACGGTACTAACCTTGAGGGCAGTCAACTGACTAAAGAATTTCGGAATGAAAAATATTCCAACGAAGTAGGCACAGATTTGCGCTGTAAGTGTATAGGATGGGAAGACCTTTGCTTCGATAAGGTTAAGGTTCATGGTAGCAGCATAGCTGATTACCGTATCAATAGAGATAACCTGGGTCCCGACATGAAGAAATATTGCTATGGCCCCAAGTACAAGATGAGGAAATTGCAAAATGCTTGTCTTAGAAGAATTTGCCTGAGCTACTTCTTCGCTTTCATGCTCTGTATCAATTTCCGGAAGCGGCGAATAGCGGATAAACAGTCCAATTAGAAACAAGAAAGCACCTACACACGCATAAGGAATGATCACCCTTTGAATTAGTTCATGTAAAACAGCGGTCCTTTCATCAGATGACATTAACCTGAGATTATCAAGCATCACACTATCTGTAGCTTTAAAAATAACAGCTGCAAATAATAAGGGCGCAAGTATGCCCGCACCCTTATTACAGATACCCATAATACTGAAACGCTGAGCGGCACGCTCTTGAGGGCCCAAAATTGTAATATATGGATTGGCAGCAGACTGAAGTAAGGCAAGCCCGGCGCCAATAGAAAACAGTCCAAGCAGGAAAAGCCCATAGGTCATTGAAATCGCAGCAGGCACAAACAAAAATGCTCCGACCGACATCACCCAGAATCCAATCATCATCCCCTTTTTAAATCCCACTTTTTTCAACAAAAAGGAGGCTGGTACAGAAAAAAGCAAATAGGAAATATAGAAAGCGAATGTAACCAGGTACGATTCAACATGTGACAATTCAAAAGAAATTTTAAAATACGGGATTAGTATAGCATTTATCCAGGAAGTAAATCCAAACATAAAAAACATAAAGGCAATGATTATCATGCCGGTTAAGGTATCCCGCTTACTTAACGAACCTGCTGTTACAGTGATGGTTTTTTTCATATTGAAAATTTAAAGGATGCATAGTTTACCGGTGCCTAATGTCGAGGCACTATCCTCATCAATAAATAGGACTGCATGTTCATGCCTTCTGAGGATTGTTGAAGGATACTTTTCGCTAATCTCACTGCTCAATGTTTGGTTGATCGCATTTGCTTTAAATTTTCCGGGTACAATAGCATAAACGTAAGAAGATTTGAACAAGGCTGGTATCGTAATGGTTAAAGCCAGTTTGGGAACTTCGTCTATCGTTTTAAAACAACCATCATTCACTTGCTGAGTGCGGCAATCCTGATCAAGGTCAACAACCTTTACAATATCTGGATCCCTAAAGTCTGCAACATGAGGATCGTTAAAGGCTAGGTGGGTATTCTCTCCAATCCCTAAACATACAATATCTGTAGGATATCTTATTAAAAGGTCTGAATACCTCTTACACTCTTTCTGTAAATCCGCCGCATTACCGTTAAGGTAATGAACCTCGCGGCAGCTAACGTGCCTGAACAGTCTGTCTTTAAGAAAATTTCCAAATCCCTGAGGAGCATCTTTATCTAACCCCACATATTCATCCATATGAAAGGCATTAATGCGAGCCCATTGTATGTCCTTTTTTTGCAGTTCTGCTAAAAACTCATTCTGGGATGGAGCAGAAGCAAATATGATATTAATGTATTCCTTTTCCTGAAGCAATCCTGTAATTTTTGCTGATAGAATTTCAGCGGCTGCAGTACCTAATTCCGGCCTTCCGTTATAGACTTTTACGTTTAATTTATCCTTATTAATCTCTCTCATGATTGCTGTTTTAATAGCTTTTAGTTGTGCTAGTCTACCTTCTTGTAAATGACGCGTCCCTGAACGATGGTGGTGTTGACATTTATATTTTCATCAAATATTACTATGTCTGCATCTTTGCCTGATATAAGCGAACCTTTGGTATTACCTATTCCTAATATATTGGCAGGAGTCTGCGATGCCATTTTAACTGCCTCCAGCAAAGGAACATCTGCCAGATTAATCATAGTTCGCACCAGACGATCGCAAGTAGCCACGCTACCTGCAAACGATGTACGATCAGGAAGTTTGGCGACGCCGTCTTCGACCAGTACTTTTAAACCATTGTGCTTGCTTCCCAGTATACTGTCGCCGGGAGGCATACCTGCTGCACGCATTGAGTCTGTTATCAGCGCTATACGATCAGGGCCTTTGATCTTGTAAATAAGTTTTAACAATGGTGCAGGAAGATGAACTCCGTCTGCGATAATCTCCACATCCATTTCATCCAGAAGATATGCGGTTTCGATCACTCCGGCATATCTAAAACATTCTCTACGTGATACACCCGACATACAGGAATAAAAGTGTGTTGCCAGAGTAAAGCCTGCCTCAAATGCTATTAATGCTTCTTCATAGATAGCATCGGTATGCGCCATTGCTACCAGGATGCCTTTTGATCGCATGTGATTGCCAAATTCAATAGCTCCGTCAAGCTCGGGTGCAGCACTCCATCTTTTAATATCAGATGAGCGTGAAAGGATGTCCATGTACTCTTTAGGGTCAGGATTCCGGATATACCGCGGGTCCTGGGCTCCTCTTTGTTTCAATGAGAAATAGGGACCCTCAAGATGCATCCCAAGAAACTGAGCGCCCTTAGTATTATTTCTTTCAGCCTGTTTATATAATTCAAGCGTATTATAAAGTTCGTCCAGTTCACTTGTCAATGTGGTTGGCATCAAACCAGTTGTTCCATACTGGGCATGTGTTTCAGCGATCTTCAGGAAGGCTTCTTCTGTGCCATCCATAAAATCATGTCCACCGCCACCATGAACATGAATATCAATAAATCCGGGGGCAATAAATTGACCTTTGGCATCAATCTCACTGGCTCCGGGTACATCTATATTCCCTTCCGCTACTTCCTTTATTCGTCCGCCCTCAACGATCACTGTTCCGTGAATAATCCTATAAGGGGTTAAAATTTTACCATTGTGTATTTTGAGAATTCTTTCCATAATTTATCCAGTCCCGTTCATTTCAATTTCCTAAACCTTGACCGCTTCTTGCGTCTGAGATTTCCAATATCTCTTCGGGGGACATCAATATATCTTGCTAGAGTTGTCCTTAATAAATTGTTTGTAGAGCGGCTGAATGTTGGTAAAGGTTTTCCACGATTTATTAATTTGCTCCAGAGGTTTGTTCATATTTTCGACCACATTCTTTCACCCCTTGTGTGGTCTATCCTATTTTAGAATAGCCTCTTTTTTTAATGTTCTAAAGCTTTTTCCCTTGCCTGTGTGGTTGTATAATATTTCGCTATCATATTAGGCACTTCCCATTCGGGAAGCTTTCGATCCTTAATATATTGCAGATATTTTTTTGTTACCTGTGCAAAATGATCTTCGTGCCCGACTTTATATTTCTCAGGGATTATAACTTCCCATCCTTTTTCAAGTTTTTTAAGTTCAACACCCGGATATTTCGCCTGAATTGTTTTCAGATCTTTCTGCAATTCCATTTCAACCCTTCCCATGGCAGATTGATTTGCAGGCTCAATGTATAAGACAGGTTTGTATTTCTGCTCTTTACCCTGCCTGATGATCACATTCGAGTTCGTCCCGCGCATTATTGAGAAATGTGTATCCCCTGTGGCCTCAGGTGCCTTGAAATTCCATCTAACCGAGATCTTCGCATGAATCCCTTTTAGCCGGTAGTTTATTTCACCATTGGAGTAGGTATTTAAAATTCCGTCTTTAACATCTGCTGCCAGGTATGAGGGATACTCTTTTTGTTGTGTTACCTGTTCAAACTGAGCTGCTGTTAATTTTGTAGGCCATCTTTTTGCAGATACTATCTGAATATCCTTTTTATAATCGAGGATCTCATTCGGAAAGCATTCCCATTGAACCAGGTCGACTAAATGAGTAGTAATATCCACAATGCCTTCACCCTGCTGTTTTACATCAAAGAACCAGGACGGTCTCACAAGCGGTACGCCTGAAACATTCTTAAAAAAATGATGAGTGCTTTCCTTGGTAACGGCTGGATTTTCCAGACTTCCCTTTTCAAGCTTACCAAATGACGGCAAATGAGCAAATTCCTTTTGCAGGATACTATTGATCTCATGCCTTTCGGTCATAATATCATACAGCAATACATTATTTTTTTTGGCGGTAGCAAAGGCCTTCACAAGTTCATTAAACCCCTCGGTATCAATAGCCATAGGTTTATCTGCCAGGACGTTCAGGCCAGCTTCTACAGATCGCTGAATATAATCTGATTTCTTCTGATTGTTTCCGGCTATTACAACAACATTACCGGCCTTGTCGCTCACCATCCTTTCCAGGTAATCAGAGCCTGTATAAACCTTCTCCTGCCAGGCAGTTGGCTGCTCAGTACGATTATTATAACTTTCAATAAGTCTCAAGTGGGCTTTTAATTCAGCTCCTTCAGGAGTATATACATGTACAGTGGGACTGATCTCATTAAACATAGATTTTTGCACCAATGCTGCATGGAAGTGACCAGGATCCAGGGTTAGTAACCTGATAGGGAATTCTTCTGATTTATCCTCTTTATTTTGACATCCGGTATTTAAGACAAGAACCAAACAAAAAGAAAGCAGCATTTTATTTTGTTTAAAAATAAATTTAAAATGATTCACTGACATAAACATAATGTTATTGATTTAAGAGGTTTGAGCAACAGATGGAAATAATATACCGGCACTTCTTTTACATATTTCCACCATACTAATTCGTTGCGGCACACTCTTATGGTTCTAGTACAGTAATGTATGGATTTAGCTGCCGGGATAAAATAACTATACAGTTGGCTCCCAGCCTTTTTGATATGTTCTCGACCAATACTGCATGGCTTCCTTATTGTTCAAAATATGGCCATTTTGGGGATCAATATCCAATGTACTTCCTGTGCGCTGGGCAATATTACCCAACTGAACCAATAATGTACTCTGATGTCCACTTAAGATATCTGAGTTCAAACTGGTACCTTTCTTGATTGCATTAAAGAAGTTGTTAATATGCAAAGCATCCAAAGCCTGTGATGGACTAGTTAAGCTCCTGGCATCCATTATCACATCATTTTTCACTTCTTTAACCAGTTTATTGTTTAAGTCATGGATTGTATAACTATTTCCCCCATCAATTTGAAGACTACCATTTTCACCATAAAAAATAACACCAACACTCTCACCTTCCACATTACGGCTATTACAGCTGCGACCTTCCCACGTAATTGAGGATTTATTGCCAAACTCCATCGTCATTACCTGGGTATCGGGAGTTTGCCAGTCATCTTGATATCTGTAACGGCCACCGGCGGATGTTACCTTTGTTGGGTAATCAACGCCAAGACCCCATCTGGCAATATCCACCATATGAGTTCCATTATTCAATGCTTCTCCCGTTCCCCAATTCCAAAACCAATGCCAGTTGTAATGAATAATATTGTCTTTAAAAGCTGTGCGGGGTGCTGGGCCTTGCCACAGGTCGTAATTTAGCCAGGACGGCACAGCTGCTTCTTTCCCTATACCTATTGATGGGCGATTGTTTGCATACCATGTTTTTGCAAAATAAGGTCTTCCTATTACCCCTCCATGCAATTCCTTTATCGCTGCGACAACATTTGGCCATGAACGTCGCTGGTTCCCCATTTGAATTACATTCTTGTACTTATCGCTAACCGCTAAAAGAAGCTCGCCCTCATTTGGGTTATGACTGCAAGGTTTTTCTAAATAAACATGCTTACCTGCTTTTGCTGCCAATATAGCAGCTGGAGCATGCCAGTGGTCAGGAGCAGCAACGACTAATGCGTCCACATCTCTGTTTTCCAGGGCTTTTCTAAAATCCGGCTCGGCTTTAGGACGTTTATTTTGATTCTTTTCCACCTGGCCGATACATTTATCAGCAGCACGGCTATCTACATCACATACAAATGTTACTTCGCAATTTGGTTGCATTGAAAAATTATTAGCCAGAGCTAAACCACGAGAATTTACACCCATCATAGCTACTCTGACACGATCGTTGGCACCTAATATGTTTGCATAACTTTTTGCACTAAACCCTGGCAATATCCCTCCAAGCGATAATGCCGCTGCTCCGGTAACCGCATTTTTTATAAATTTTCTGCGGGTTTTGTCATCTAATTCCTTCATGGTTTTGCTTTTATTTTCGTTTCAAAAATTGACTGCTTAAATGCATCACTTTGGGATAAAGGATGTAATTTAATTATAGGTAAATTGTACTGTTTAAACCTTATTTGATATTCATTTTTACCGGTGCACCTCCCTTAGCCTTACTCTCATCAGCAGCTTCTATAAATGCGGCTATTTCTAATGTTTCTTCCGGTTTCACGGGTGCTACCCCTGTTTCAAAAAACTTGACGATCTGGACCAGTAATGGATTGTATCCGTTGAACTCTCCCAAAGTCGCATTCCCTTTTTCTCCAAAGACTCTTGCTCCATAGTCATTCTTACCACTCCGAGTACCTCTAAAACTCCCAATCCTTCCGTCATTCCATACGCCCACTACAACATCTGTGTCATCAGTATTTATCCTGGTCACCGTTTTACATCCAGTACCCATTAGGGCAAATAACATTTCCACTCCATGTATACCGTACCAGAATAAATCCGGATGGGTCTTTTCTAATTTTGCAGGACTAAAAGTTTCAGCACCCAAAACCTTACCTATTTTTCCCTGCCCAATCTCAGAAATACCTGTAATGTATCTTAATGATGAGGTAGAAAATACCGGAGTATTGTATTGCTTCGAGGCTGCAAAGATAGCCGAGGCATCAGCATATGATGCTGCAATAGGCTTATCGATAAACATTGGCTTGCCTGCCTTAAATACCTGTAAAGCTTGTTCAAGATGTAAACGACCGTCGTTTGTTTCCAATAAAACAACATCAACTTTCTTTAAAAGATCAGCGATGGAGCTTACTATTTCTACCCCCATCTTTTTTACATCTGCAACGTATCCGGGTATCCTTTCAACACTGCTTGGTATATCATTACTTCCTTTTGGGTAAGCGGCTACTACTTTATAGCCTTGATAAACAGCATCAGCATCATTAGCATTTAATGTTTTAGTAAACGCCACTGAATGTGAGGTGTCTAATCCAATTATCCCTACCCTTTTCCCTGCCAGCGGGCCTGACTTAGCATAAAGGGAACTTATACTGCCGGATATACTTAAACCAGCCCCAGCTATTGCAGACATTCTTATAAATTTTCTCCTATTTTGATTACTCATAATCTTTTTTTTAATTATTAATTTAAATCACTCCCTGATTGAGGTGAACCCAATATGCTCGTGCCACTAGAAAGTCTAGAGTTCCAATAGCTCTTTTATACTGTACAATCACTGGACATGGAATACCTACATTGTTTAATACCCAGGATTCTGTTTTATTACAGCATCAATATTTAAATCAATCTGACTTTGAGGAATAGGGTACAAGGCATTAAAATCCCTAACATTCAAACCAGGAAATTTAGGATTATTATTATAAAGCTTGACTCTTTCTACAAATTTCCCCATTCGGCGCAAGGTGATAACTCTCCATTCTTCACCATAAAGCTCTCTGGCTCTTTCATCCAATATATAGTCCAGGTTGACATCTGAAGGTGAAACAGGAGTTGCTTTTGCTCTGGCTCTAATTTTATTAATATCTATAGCAGCAGCGGTAGGATTATTTAAGCGAACATATGCTTCAGCGCGTACGAGTAGAGTAACTGCCAGTCGTATCGCATAGAGATCTTTATGATTTTGTCCACCACCAGACCTTGCAGGATCGGTAAAATGATTAACCGGATCAGCAAATTTCATAAAGTATGGATAAATATATTGGGTCGTATCTCTTAAAGCATCCCTTGATCCTGCCGGATAAAGACTGAAATCAATTTTTTTCTTATGAAACTTGGATCCTGGACTATCATAATAAAAGTTTCTTTTAATATTATGCTCTGCATTCCTAATATCATTATTCCAATTACCTTTCCATATATTATAGGATACATAATTAGTAGGGCGTATCCACGATACCGGCCTACCTAGTGTATCGGAAAGCCCAGTATACTTACCATTGACCAACTCTCCACGAAATGCAGGGAAACCGTCTGGAGTATTTCCCATCCGGTAATATGCTGGCCCAAATGCTCTTTCACCTTCAGCAAATAATCCACCGGTTACCAATGGTTCTACCTGGATCACCCAAATAGATTCAGTATTTGTTGACAGGTTTTGGTTTCCATATCCGAAAAGATCAAAATATGCATCACCTGAGCCTAAAATATCTTTTCCGAGTCTTGTTCCAAATCGTGTTGTCATCAACTTATAACCAAAACCATCTATTACTTTGGTAGCAGCATCAACAGCTAACTGGTATTTGCTGTCAGTCAAATACAATTCACTAAGCATATGCCAGGCAGCACCTTGATTAATTCTTCCCGGTGCTTCTTCCTTACCTGGCACTGGCAATTTGGAAGTTGCAAAAGTGAGATCGTCTTCCATCAATTTATATATTTCTGATTTAGCAGCTCTTACAAAATCAGTTTTTGCAGACCTAACTACATCCTTTACCAGGGGAACATCGCCATAAAATGAAACCAAAATACGGTAAGCAAAAGCCCTGAAGAATTTCGCTTCAGCCAAATAGGCTTCTTTCTGGGCATTGTTAGTCCAAATAGAGGCATCTGAGGTCTCTATAGCATCAATTAAAACATTAGCTCTCTGTACCAATTGGTAGTTCCACGTCCAAAAAATGCTGGAATAAGAATTAGCTGGTGTTAGAAATGTAGAGTAATCTGTTAAAAATCGTGCACTTGCAGGGTCTTCTCCGAAATATGACAAATCAGTTCCAATGCCATACATCTGAGTTACGGCATCATTAGGTCCATAATACCAATTTTGGCGTACGGAAGCGTATAAACCGCCTATCCCTTGTTTAATTCCCGGCACAGTGCTGTAGGCATTTTCAGGTGCAAGAAAATCAAGAGGAGTTTCATCAAGAATAGTCTTTTTACAAGAAGAAAACATTAAAAGCAAAACTACAGCTAGTAACAAACACCTTTTGCTAATTAAATTTATATATATTTTCATTTGGTTTAATTTTTATAATCTATAATTAAAAAAACAGCTAGTGGGTAAAAATTAGATTGAAAGCCTAAAACCTGCGATAAAGTTTCGCATAATTGGCGAATCGCTCACACCCGTTTCCGGATCCCAGCCTGACCACTTAGTCCAGGTGTAAAGATTTTTACCAGATATATAGACCTGTCCGCTACCGATTCGTAATGATTTAAGAATAGCAGGACTTAACCTATATGACAGAGAAATATCCTGCAATCTGACAAAACTCCTGCTTTCATAAATTCCACTAAAAACGGCCGGTGCACTATAAATTCCGGTAGAATTATTTACCCCGTTATCAGGTGTCCAATAAGGGCGTACTGCTGTAAGATTGTTTCTTATAATTCCAGCAGACTCACGGCCGGCGGGCGCACTTGAAGCATTGATATTAGAAGCATTATTTGCTAAATAATAACCGTTTCCTCCTTGTATCGAGTTAAGAAAGAAGGAAAAGGAAAAGTTATTGTAAGATAGAGTGTTACCTAAACTCACCCGATAATTTGGAGCTTGGTTCCCTACAATTGCCCGGTCGAAATTAGGCTCAATAACTCCATCTTTATTTTGATCTACGTATTTAAATTGACCGGGATACCAATTTTTCAAGATGTTACCGCTATATAATTCTTGCTCCGACCATAGGCCTCCATCCATTTGATAGTCATAAATAGCGGTTATAGGCTGGCCAACAAACCAGGAGTTACCTACATCATTATCGTTTTCTCCGCCGTAAAGTTTGGTTATTTTATCTCTGTTAAGCGAAAAAACAACATCAGTTTTCCAATTCAAACGACCTTCCAGGTTTATAGTTGACAGGTTCAATTCAATACCTTTATTGTCGATAGCTCCAATATTTGTCCAGACACTTGGATATCCTGTAGTGGGAGGAATTCCCCTGCTAACCAGTACGTCTGTAGTTTGCGCTTGATATACATCAACTGACCCCGAAATCCTACTATTTATGAACCCATAATCAACACCGATATTTAATGATGATGTCTTTTCCCAACCCAGGTCATTATTTCCCAAGGTACTTGGATAAATAACGACAGTAGGCGAGGCTCCAAAAACATATGCATCAGTAGCCATTCTGGAGAAACTTGAATAACTTCCAATTCCCTGATTACCATTTTGCCCGTAAGATGCTCTCATCTTTAAATAAACTCCTTTCAGGTTTTGAAGAAATGGCTCATCTGAGGCAACCCAACCCAACGAAACAGAAGGGAAAGTTGCAAACTTCGTATTTGCTCCAAAGCCTGAGAAACCGTCTTTTCTAACTGTTGCTGTCAATAAGTAACGATTTTTATATGAGTAGTTAGCCCGAGCCATATAAGAAATACCATTGGATTCTGATGCATTTGACCCGACAGTGGCAATGGTACCAAGACTCATATTATTGTATCCTAAAACTGGATTAGGGAATCCCTGTGAATTAAGTATTGAGCTTTCTGCGTGACTCTTTTCACGACTGTATAGCAAGGTTGCATTGACCTGATGATCGCTAAAAGATCTTGTATAAGATGCTATGTTGTTAACTATCCAACTTCTATCCTGCGAAGGATTCTTTATTGCCTGACCTAAATTTCCTGACCCGTTTGGTGTTGTTACTGGAAAAAAAGTATTGTTATTACGATTGGAATAGGTGTTAGAATAATTTAATTCGTAACTCAAGCCTTTAACCCAGGGCACGGTTATCTTTGCACTTCCTACAAGGAACAAATTGTTTCTGATATCACTATTGTCTACGTATAAATTATTTAAAGGGTATGGCATATATGCTTCACCAGTAAGAAACATATCATAGTTACTTAAACCAATCTTATTATTGGCTAGAGGACTAGCTGACCTCGCGTCTCCAAGACTCGCCTGCAAACCCGAAAAATCACGATACGAGTAACTCGAAATTAATCCTAAAGTAAACCAGTCGGTAACCTTACTCTCGATATTGGAACGCAATGTAAGTCGCTTGAAATTATCGTTCTGTAGAATTCCATCCTCACCAGTATATGAACCCGAAACAAAATAATTGTTTCTATCGGTTTTCCCCGACACACTTAGGTTGTAGTTTTGAATTGGAGCTCTTTGTAATACCTCATCAACCCAATCAATTTCATTTCCAGCAATGTAATTATCTCTCTCTTCCTGCGTTCTTAGTCTGCTTGCCACGCCGGTTCTATCATTAATATCTGGTCGGACTGGTTTCCCTGTAGAACTTGTAGGTTTTGACTTGTACCAATTATACAAATCTTGCTGATAATAATAGTCTACCAGCCTTACTGCATACTGGTCTGCATTCATCACTACCATGGGATTATTTGTCATGTCCTGCAAACCACTATACATATTAAAAGCAACCACTGGTTTCTCTGTTTTGCCTTTTTTTGTAGTGATAAGCATTACACCATTCGCAGATCTTGATCCGTAAACTGCAGCTGAACTGGCATCTTTTAGAATATCTATAGATTCAACATCACTGACATTTATATCCGCAACTGACCCGTTATAAATTATTCCATCAAGAACGATCAAAGGATTACCACTTGCTGAAAGAGAAGTCTGGCCCCTTACTGAAATATTTGGTTCTCCACCAGCTAAGCCGGCGCCTTGAACATTTATTCCTGCTGAAGCTCCGGATAAGGCTTGCAAAAGATTTGTGTTTGGCTGAAGTTCCTTATCCCCCATCGATACTCTGGCTGTTGACCCGGTTACGTCACTCTTTTTTTGCGTTCCATAGCCAACGACAACTACTTCATCCAAACTGCCGGCCTCTTCTATTAGTACTACATCAATTAGAGTTTCTTGGCCTTCAAGTGAGCTTACCTCTTTAGTTACCTTAGCAAAGCCCATATAAGTAAAACTCATTGTGTAACGTCCGATAGGTACTTTTGTAAAGGTATAATTACCATTAGCATCAGTACCTTGAGTTTGAGTTGAAGCACCTTCTAGTTTTATCGTCACGCCGGGCAAAGTAACCCCATTTTTGTCGCTGACTTTTCCTCTTATTATACCGTCAGCTAAAGCAATTGCTTTCAATTCTAATTTTTCGAGATTTTTGACTACAGCTTTCTCTAAGAACGGGTACGTTACCGGCATTGAGCCAAAAAAATGATTTTTTACATGTTCCTGAGGATGCCCAGTTACTTGAGTGCTTATCATTCCGGGTTGCGAAAAAGCTAGAACCTTTAAATGCAAACAACACACCGTTAATAGAAGTACCGCCGATTTCATCACTCCTGTTTTAAACGAATATGAATTCCCAACGTCATATTTCAGACGCGGCTCATTGCTTATAAAATTTAGAATCATATTTTACTAGTATTAAGGATTAATTATTTGGTTTTAATATTCGATTACAACTAGATTTCTAACATACAACTTCTAATGGACAATTTCAGAAATTTTATTATGCATTAAAAAATATTCAAGAAACAGATAAACCTGCTCATTTGACTCAGGATTTGGAGAATGAGTTAATCGATTGGTCATCGCAACACGATTTTCGTATCCCAGTAAGCGATTAACGGCAATCGTATGATTGAGCGGTATCCAGCGCTTTGGCGTATCTTCAGCACCTCCGGAAATCAAAAAGGGCCGTGGCGACATCAGGGCATGCAACTCATGCAAGTCATACCCTTCGGAGACGAGCTTTACGTACAACCCTTTTGCGGGATTTTCTTTTGTGATCATTCCTCTATTACGCCAAGGTTGCGGATGATAGCCCAAATACCAGGGCTCCCAATAATTTATATCTTCCCGTGATTCATCAAACACAATCCCAGCATCAGACCACACTGCACATGCAAATTTCTCAAAAAGACAAGAAGCAAACATCGCCCATTTCCCGCCGAAGGAATGCCCCATAATCCCTATACGAGTCGAATCAACCTCAGGCATTTCTGAGAGCACCTGCCAGGCATTGGAAGCTGCATATCCAAGCATCGAAAGCGGCTGCACCTGAGCATTATTGAGGTTAGGGTAAAACAGTGAAAAGGATTTTTCTTTGGTGGCTCGTGAAGTCCCTATTGAAAGGGTCACAAACCCTCTCTTAGCTAACTGATACGCGAAATCCCGGTCAGTGAGGTCCAGTCTGCCTAATCCAACAGCTGTTTCAGGTTCATAATAAACTGTAACAACAGCAGGTTTTTTCCCTTCACGATCCGGAATTAAAAGATAGGCATCCGTTTTTTCATTCGGCATCCAATAAAATCTTATGCGGTACTGGGTAAAACCATCCCTACGCGAAGAATCTATGATTTCAATTTTCTGGTTTTTTATCAGGTCCGGCCAAATGCCCATCTTCCCGTTCCATCTTTCGAGTATCTCTTTACGCCTTTTGTTCCAGTCCGTTAAAGTTTTTACCGGACGCCCGTCATAAAAACTAAGTGGCGAACGATACTTACCATATTGACCTTTAAACTCTTCAGGTGCTGAAAAGTACGGCACTATTTTTTTCCAAATAATTTCTGGCTCCTGTGCTGGCTTGCCATCAATTTGAGCCATTAGAGTGACTGAAATGGGAAGGACACATAAAACCAATACTAAGATTCTAATTAAAAATTTCATTTCAAATCACCGTTAAAAAGTTTGATTTATATATCACACACCTTGTTATTTTAAAATCTACTTCGATTCATTTTTCAAAAAATATTCTAAAAATGAATAAGCTTGTTCGTTTGATTGTGAATCCGGAAGATGTGTGGGGCGATTTGTCATGGCAACACGATTTTCGTATCCCAATAAGCCATTAACAGCAATCGCATGATTTAATGGAACCCAGCGCTCTGGTGGATCCTCGGAGCCTCCTGAAACAAGAAATGGTCTTGGTGCCATTAGTGCATGCAGTTCATGTAGGTCATATCCTTGAGAAACGAGTTTTGGATACAAACCCTTTGCAGGATTGTCTTTTGTGATTTCTCCTCTTTTTCGCCAAGGCTTTGGGGTATAGCCTAAATACCAGGGCTCCCAATAATTCACACTTTCCCGTGATTCATCAAATACAATACCGGGATCCGACCACACTGCGCATGCGAATTTGTCAAATAGACATGAAGCGAACATTGCCCATTTTCCGCCAAAGGACAGACCCATGATCCCAATTCTGGTTGAATCGACCTGGGGTAAATTTGACAGGAGGTACCAGGAGTTTGCTGCAGCGTAAGCCAACATAGACAGGGGTTGAACAGTTGCCTTTTCCAGACTAGGATAGTAAAGCGAATATGTTTTTGCTTCAGTTGCTTCAGTGGTTCCTATGGAAAGTGTGATAAATCCCCTTTTTACAAGTTGAAAAGCAAAATCGAGGTCTGGTGTTGATCTTCCATTTCCAATTGCACTTTCAGGTTCATAAAAAACGGTGATAACTGCCGGTTTTTTGCCTCCCCCATCGGGGAGTAAAAGATAACCATCTGTCGTTTCATTCGGTAGCCATGAAAATCGTACGCGAAGTTGTGTGTAACCATCCCTGGGAGTAGTTTCTAGTACTTCCATTGTCTGGTTTTTAATAAATGGAGGCCATTTCCCCATCAATTCGGTCCAACGGTACAGTATTTCTGTACGTCTTTCTTTCCAATCTTCCTGTGTTTTCACCTGTCGACCGTCATAAAAATTTAATGGAGAACGGTATTTCCCAAATTTTCCTTGAAACGATGTTGGCGGTACAAAAAAAGAACTAATATCTTTCCAGTTAGCTTTAGAAATATCCGTTTCAGCTTTTTGCAAATCCTGGCCAATCACCCCTGTCG
>NZ_JBASJU010000040.1:0-6778 GCF_049655485.1 Daejeonella sp. | reverse complement strand
GTTCGTAGGCTTCTTTAGATTTCTGAACAGCAGCATCTGACTTACTTACCTGTTTGATCTGTTCGGTGATCTTGGCGTTGATGGATTGAATACCGGTGTTCAATTGGATTTTTTGAAGATCGTATCTGGACTGAGCTGCAATAGTCTGTTGAACTATCTTCTTTTTTTCAAATGCGCCTGAATACATATCAGAAATGTTCCAGGTGAGGCCTATTCCCACGAGGAAGTTATTGCTGCCATTTCCAAATCCGGATGTTAGCTTATCACTTACTCCTGCGGCGCCTATCCCGCTCCCGCGAGAGGAAGCGCCTCCTAATAAGGAAAGGGCAGGCAGTAGTGCACTGCTTACTTCTTTTTGCCGGATCTGGCCATAAGTAACTTCTTGTGCCAGGACATTTAAAACGGGATGGTTATTTACACTATCAGGACGATGAAGCCCTATTGGTGTTTTTAAATAAAAATCAGTCTTTAGAGATACATTGGCTACCAGATCAGGAATAAATTCCGAAAGCTGCAATTTTGCACCTGCCCGTTTCCCGTTCCATTCGTCTGTTCTTGAAAGGGCTTGCAGGTACGATGAAGAAGCCAGCGAGGTATCAGCGCCCGGTTTAATTCCGGCATCAGCCAAACTTGTAGCGATTTCAAGGATTTTTTTTACCCGTTCACCGTTATTTTTTGCCCAGATCAGATAAGCCTCAGAATAAAGAATATTAAAATACAGTCGGGTAACGCTGGTCTGAACATTTAACTTGGTGAGTGTTAATTCTCCCCTGGCTTGTTCGTTTAAGCTATTAGCTGCCTTGATACTATGCCTTAATCTTCCAAACTGGTAAACATTCCAGTCAATCAATACAGAGCCAAAAGAATTAGCAGTTGTCTTAACCTGCGTATCCGGATTATTTCCGTTGACATTAAAAATCCCTGGCAAAGGGAAGAAGGCTCCTCCGCTTCCTTCAAAAGTCCCGTAGGTATTTTGTAATTGTACCTGGGAATTGGGTAACATACCACTCTTCACCTTTAACGTGTTGAACTGAGTAGCGTTAATAAGGGCATTCTTTTCCTTGAGTTCAGGATAATCCTGATACGCTTTTTCCCAGGCTTGATTTAATGTTAGCTCAGTTTGTGAATAGGTATTGATACTTACAAGCACAAAAAAAATGCTCATAAGGTAAACCTTATGCATGACCATAAAATAGGTTTAATAAGAATTAAAAAATTTGATTTAGCTTTTAGAATAAAAGCATAAGTGTAGAAATAGGAGATTCCTATCAGGAGCTGATTCTATATCCGAAACAGGCAGTTTTTGACATGAATAGGATAAGCAGGGACAAGCGCGTTCTTTCCGAATGCATTTGTTAGAGATGTTCTAGCATAAAATATGCGCAGGAAATGAAATGCTATAGCAAAAGCGGCTAATACAAAAACAGGTGTCTTTAAATCCGGACCAGCAACCTGAGAATAAACAACATCCGCATCAGATTTAAAGCTTGACAAGCATAATTGAGCAGGGCTCATTTGAGCAGAAGACCTGACCTGCCGGGTTTTGTTATGATCTTTTTGAACTGCAGTCTCTGAATTCCCTATCAAGGAGTAAATAGTTTGTTTCAGAGGGCAGGAGGACAGAATAAGAAGCGCAATAAAAAAAGCCAATAACGGAGTTTTCCCCTTATTAGCAATTAAATTATTTACGCCACATCTAATACCCATATCCTTTTCCAGCTTCAGCAAAAATACAATTTGATAATTAAAAGAGTGTTAAAATATGTTAAAGGTTAACAGATTGTCTGGTTTAAAGCACTGTAAGATTAGTGCTTCCCGAACTGCTCTATAGCTTCGCCCAAGTCAAATACTTGTGTTTTATCACCAATAGCTTCATTCACGATACTACTTCCCGCCGCACTACGATAGCCCCCTGCGCAGTGTACAATTACAGGTTTGTCTGTTGGGATCTCATTAATTCTTTCTCTCAATTCGCCCAGAGGAATGTTTTTCGCTGAGGGAAATATAGGTTCGGATTTGAATTCTGAACTATTTCTAATATCAATGATACTGTATTGATCAGGATTGTTTCTGAATTTCTCTACATCAGCAACTTCCATTTCTTCTTTACCTTCATCGGAAACAATAGCGGCTTCAATAAACGACTCATAGCCAATACTGGCAGAACGTTCTATCAATTGATTTAACTGCTCCTGATCTGATGCAGCCAAATAGAACTTTTCTCCCGGAGAAACAATGCTTCCGAGCCATGTTTCAAACTTAGCCCCCAATTGTATATTGAAAGAATTAGAAAAATGCCCTTTCTTGAATTTGTCCTGAGGACTGGCGTCGATAATGAGCATGTCAGGATTTAAAGAATCTGCTGTGGGTTTTGTTAAAATTTTCACTGCATTTACCGATGGCTCAAACGCCGGGACGCCTTTGCGGTTCAGATCCACATCATATCCGAAATATTTCGGAATAAAAGGCTGGTCTGCAGTAAGTTCTTTGATGAATTTTTCTTCAGTCATCTCCTGTAAAGACCAGTTGCTGATTTTTTCGGCGCCTATAGTACTGCGATTAGCTTCACTTAATCCTTTACCACATAAGGTGCCAGCACCGTGTGCCGGATAAACCAGAACTTCATCATTTAAAGTCATTAATTTGTTTCTTAACGAAGAATACATCTGCCTGGCCAGGTCATCTCTTTTCTGTTGAATGTTTCCTGCGCCTTCACGCAGATCCGGTCTTCCGCAATCTCCGATAAATAAGGTATCACCGGTAAAAACCGCTTTATCTTTTCCATCATGATTTAACACAATGGAGATACTGTCAGGAGAATGGCCCGGAGTGTACAAGCTTCTCAACTTAATTTTTCCAAAACTGATTTCAGAGCCTTCATCAAAAGGCTCAAAAGGGTAACTCACTCCCGTTAAACTATGAGCATAAATCTTAGCGCCAGTTGTTTCATGGATTTCCAGGTGGCTGCTCACAAAATCAGCATGAGGATGAGTCTCTACTACAGCAATAATATCTGCGCTCATTTCTTTCGCATAATCATAATACTGTTTTGGGTTTCTTGAGGGATCTATTAAAACTATCTTACGTTCACATTCGCTAAGAATGGCATAGCTGTAATGAGCCAGGTATTTATCTTCAAATTGCTGAATCTTCATGGTTTACTTTTTTTGAACAGTACAAATCTCTATAAAAAAAATCCCGTGCTGTGTGATTTTGGTCACAGAGAGATTTTATAACACAGAGTATGTAATGAATTACTTCGCAGGACTTATGAGTAAGCGATTTATATTAAAGAAAAAGATTTTGGCAGATGGGGTCGATAAGGGCTATTTTTTTGAAGAAAGCTGGTCAAGGCATCTACTACATGTATACTCAGATCGATCCGGTTCTTACCTAAATTCTTCGGCACACCCTGTTGGGTAACGAAGGCAACCTTGTAAATACTACCGGGTCTTAAATGCTCCTTTCCAATGAATACGTCCTGTAGCCTGAAGCCTTTCGGGTTTTCAATTCTGATATAAGCGGTTAATCCCAGACACCGTTTAACATAACCACCCATCTGTTTCATCGGATCTGCCGAAAAGGTACGTTCGAGATTTTCTTCCAGCATGTCGAGGATTTCTTTACCTGTAAGCTCAACGACTGAAACGGGAGGATTCATTGGAATGATATTAAACAGATCCCATCGATTCACTGGTCCGGCAGGGATAGGCACCCCATACCTCCAACCGTTTGAAAATGCGATATCAGCCGATGAGGTTTCTTTGATGGATTGTAGTAAAAGATCGTCCATAGACGATTCCAGCGTATTATAGCGATCCAGTAAAATACTGGTTTCACCCACATGCTCCTTCTGCAACTTTTGATAAGGCTTCATGATAGCTTCAATAAGCTGATCCATCTCTTTATCCGGCTCAATGCTATCGTTAACCGGAATAAGCTGGTATTTATAGCTGTTGATTTGCTTGTCCAAAATTTCAAGCTCCAGATGGCCTAAAAAAGATCCATGGCAGCCACATTGGATAAGAATGGTATCATTGATCAGACTTGGTTCAGATAAGCGGTTATGTGTATGAGCGCTCAGGCATACGTCAATGCCCTTAATCTCTGAAAGCATTTTTATGTCCTGAGGATAACCATTATGGGAAAGAAGAAAAACCAGGTCTGCTCCTTCCATTTTTACCTGCTCGATGTAGCGGGGTAATTCCTCTGTGCCGTCTGTTATTTTTAATCCATCGCTAAAATTTTCAGGCATTGTTTTATCAATGATATTTGAGCAGATACCTATTATGGCAATCTTCACACCCTCCACTTCCTTGATTATAAAAGGCTTAAGGAAAAGAGTTCCATCGTTTTTGTAAACATTGATACCTAAAACCGGATAATTGAGCTGATCATTCAGCTTAAGCAGTTGATCAGGTCCATAGGCAAAATCCCAATGCCCAACCATGGCATTAAATCCAATTTTATTTAATACCGGAACTATTGCTTCGCCTTTAGATTTAACGACCGGCAATGTGCCATGAAATGTATCACCACCATCAAGGACTAAAGTATTTAGGTTTTGCCTGCGGATATCCTTGATCAGGCTGTAGATACGGGAATATCCTCCCATTACTTTTGTTTCCCGGCTTTCGGCATCAAACATTAGTTCCGGATGAGGCTCCAGGTAGCCATGTACATCATTTAAATAGGCGATGGATAATTTCATCAGAATATGATTTAATCAATGGATATGAAGGTCGCCCGGATTTCCTTATCAGACAAGCTTGCCTGAGCTTACCGGTTTTCGGTTCATAGGGTTTGGTTTTGTAGGATTTGATCGCTTTGAATGCCCATCAACCGAACATACAGCCCTATAAGGCTTCAATTACTTTTTGCAACCTAGCTCTGATTTCATGTGCAATATCATTCAAAGCACTATTTTCTATAGCCTTCATAGATGCTGCCGGATCTACAGCCGAAACCTCTACCTCCCCGGCTACTTTTTCCTGAACAATTACATTACACGGCAGCATGGTTCCAATTTTATCTTCTGCCAGTAAGGCTTTGTAGGCAAATGGCGGATTGCAAGCTCCCAGGATTTTATAGTTATAAAAGTCAACATCTAATTTTTTCTTTAGGGTGACTTTTATATCAATTTCAGTTAGTATGCCAAAACCCTCCTCTTTAAGAGCATCAGTTACTTTTTGAATGGCATTGTCGAAGCTTCCTTTAATTGTTTTGCTAAAATAATATTCCATGATTTTTTATTTTTAAGGTATTCCTTTCAAATTATTCTTTTTCTATTTTTTATTCCCATCCCCATTTTTTGAAAATAGCATGACCTTCTGCAGACAACAAAAACTGTATAAATTGCCGGGCTTCTGACTTTTGATTGGAAATGGTTGTAACAGAAATAGGCGTTCCCCTGTATACGGTTTGCTTTTTGGGGATTTCTACCAGCTCAGATACATCCTTTAGCCTGTTATGCCACGATGCAAAAATTATTATTGCATCATATTTAGTATCAGCCTTCCATGCATCAATTGCTATTGCAGTATTACCAAAAGCTCCTTTGATGTTTTTTTGGATCCCTCCAATCAAATTTTGCCTTCCGGCCAGGTCTTCCCACATTCCTAATTGCCCGGCGCCGGTAATTTCTAATATATTGATACCTGGTTTGGCCAGATCTTTCAGTGAAGTAATATTTTTAGGGTTTCCAGGACGAACTAAAATTCCTGCCCGCCTTTTATATAATTCAGTTCTTGTAGTACTGTCCATTAATCCCGGGTGCTGCATTTTAAACTGAGTAAGCATGTATTCGGCACCTCCGAACACCAGGTCTGCGTTCTGTTTTGCTTTCTCTATCCATTTTGGCTCTGGCCCTGCAGTTACTTTAACAGATATGGAATATTTCATAGAAAACACTTTCGCGCATTCCTCCATGGCGGCCCCCGGTCCGCCGGGTCCATAAACATATAAGGTATCCTGCTTGGATTGTGCCTGGGACAATGCAGGGAGAATATAAAAGGCTAAAACGATTAAAGTTTTCATAAATACTTGCTTAAAAATTTTTACAAAAATTTCCTATGGATGAACTATCGCCCAGCCCTGATAATGTCGAATGATGATCTCACCATTTCCGCTGGGTACAAATGAGATGAAAGAGAATAATGAGCTTTTATCAATTTTACGTTCCCTTAGCGTATTTTCACACTGGGCAAGAATTACACCTTTTGCCTGTAACTCCAGCAAGGTTTTTTCGAATGGCCCGGTTTTGTCGAATACCTTAACCCCATCTCCGAACACTACTAATTCAACATTCAGTTTACCTTCAAGCCGGGGGTCAGCAAGGGCATTTTTAATATTTTTTAGCGTAGCGTTTATTTTTTTATCATCGCCGTTATTTAAAACATAGAGCGCTTTATAATTTTTGCGTTTGGCTTCCGCGCCAGTAAAAATGGTAGGAGGTTGTTGAGAAAATGCTGGATTAACTGTGATGATTAAAACTAATGCTGCAAAAGGGATCAAAAGATTTTTCATTTTAATATAGTTTGTTTTTAATGGCAATGAAGCTATCATGAGATAAATATGTAAAATGAGATTAAACAAACTTATAATCGTAGCCTTCCAGCTGTGAAAGTAATGCTGCCGGCTGATCTGTCGCAATTACCCGGCCATCTATTTTTGGAGATACGGGTGAATGGACAGCCAAGTATTCGGTCATAATCTGGTGTAAGGTAACACCAAGTTTTTTTGGATTTTGAACGTGCTCTACCCTGCATAGGGTATCATC
>NZ_JBASJU010000039.1:0-26970 GCF_049655485.1 Daejeonella sp. | reverse complement strand
AAGTAGTAGGGGTCAGATTAATAATCTTCAGGTTTATCTATTTTAAAAAATCACCTGTTAAAGATTGTTTGATCTTTTATATCTGTATAGTTTAAGCCTGAAAATTTAATTCCGGCATTAAATTTCAGGCTTAAATTTAAAGAAATACCTTATTTGACTGATTTGTTAATAAAATATATTTACATTTTTACATCTATTATTTGAATTGTAAAAAATCAAGCTTATATTTGCACCTCTGTTTTTTAGAGCAATAATATAAAATAAGTCATGAAAAGAACATTCCAGCCTTCTCAAAGAAAAAGAAGAAATAAGCACGGATTTAGAGAGCGTATGAGCAGTGCGAACGGAAGAAGAGTATTAGCTTCAAGAAGAGCTAAGGGTAGAAAAAGACTATCTGTATCTGACGAGCGTCGCCACAAAGCATAGTTTTGTTTGTTATTCGTAGCCTTTACGAATAGTGCAGATCAAATCTGCTTTTTGATCAGGCTAAATAACATTCAAAGATGTATAGTTTCAGTAAAGAAGAACGGTTATGTAATGTAAAGCTTATCGATAAGCTTTACCATAGCGGTTCTTCTTTTTTGTTATATCCTTTTCGAATCATCTGGCTAAAGGAATCCCTTCCTGGCGAGAATCCGGTACAGGTGCTGATTAGTGTGCCGAAGAAAAGGTTTAAACGGGCTGTCGATCGAAACCTCTTAAAACGCCGGATACGCGAAATCTACCGGCATCAGAAATCTGAACGGCTTTATCCTTTTCTCAGGGAAAACTCGTCAACGATTATTCGTGGTATAAGTGATATCGGGAAAGAGATTGGCAACTATGCATTCATGGAAAAGAAATTTAATTCGGCAATCATAAAGTTCGAAAAGGTTTATCTGGACAGTCATGTGGAATAGGATAATTAAACCGGCTTTTGCTGCAGTATTTCTTTTTATAATTAAGGTATATCAGCACCTGATTTCGCCGATTTTAGGAAAATCCTGCCGTTTTACTCCATCATGTTCCCATTTTGGTGTTGAAGCAATTAAAAAACATGGTCCTTTTAAGGGTGGCTGGTTAACTTTGAAACGGATCGGCAGATGCAATCCCTGGGGTGGTCATGGCTATGACCCAGTACCCTGAAAAATTATTGAAAGTTTATGAGTGAACCACTAATCCTGCTTATCGAAACTGCTACTACTTCCTGTTCCGTTGCACTTAGTGAAGGGGGCAGGGTGATTGCGGTTAAAGAAGCCAATGAAAGAAATATTCATGCGAGCCACATAACTGTCTTTATTGAGGAAGTTATGAAATCATCGGGCAAACCCTATTCCGACCTGGAAGCAGTTGCCATTAGCAAAGGCCCGGGTTCATATACTGGATTAAGGATAGGTGTCTCCACGGCGAAAGGATTGTGTTTTGCCCTTGGTATCCCTTTGATCAGTGTGAATACACTGGAAGCCATGGCTAAGGGGCTGATAAAATCCCGCCAGCTGGAATCGTCGTGCTATTTGGTTCCGATGATTGATGCCAGACGAATGGAGGTGTATACCGCGATATTTAAGTCTGATCTTACGCTAATTGAGGAGGTGAATGCGAAAATCGTTGACCAGGCCTCATTTGATCAGTTCCAATCTAACAAATTGATTTTATTTGGGGATGGGGCCGACAAGTTTAAAGAGCTGTTCTCGGAACGTTCAAATATGATGTTTTTTGATTTTGAAAACTCAGCAGCCCATTTAGCTGAACTGGCTAATAATAAATTAATTAATGGAGATTTGGAGAATATGGCATACTTCGAACCATTTTATTTAAAAGACTTTGTGACAACCGCCAAAAGCTAATCGTACGAATTCCATTCTGAGGTCGGAGGTTTGAAAAGGAAGTCGGAGGTCTGAAGTCTGAGGAAGGATCTTATCTAAACACTGCGTTAATTTTACCGCAAATGGCGCAGAGTACCACGCAAAGGGCCGCAGAGGCTGGGCTGACAATATGTATTAAAGGTGGCAGCCAACCAGAACAAGTGGCACACACGACATTTTTTTCTTAAGGTGAGATCTATTTAAATAATAGGAGTGTCCAAAGGCCCTAAGTCTTGAAACTTGATTCTCAATACTTAATTCCCCTTTTTCTTAATAATCCGGTCGAAAAATTTTCTTCCCCCGGGTTCATTAAAGCCGGGTATAAAATTAGCATTTGCAGGATGTTCAAGTACACGTCCGAACTTTAGTCCAAATCCCATATAAAACGACGCTCCCGAATATCCACCGGTATAAGGAGGCGTATTATTTCTTGCGTCTTTGATCATTTCAATGCTTTTAAACAAATGGTCGCTTCCTAAAAAGAATTCAGCATTCGGTGACTTTACCATGATTTGGCCCCCAATAGCAAGGTAGCTGCTGGTGTTATAATCGGCTGAAGCTGTCAATACAAGATTCCGGTAATGGTAATTGTTCGTCAGAACAATGTCCGCCCCTTCGTAAAATATACTTTTAGAAATGATCAGATTTGGCTGATAATTTCCAAAATTCTTATTGATCAGTACTTCTGCCTTGCCATTGAGAAGGCTCATGTATGACCTTTTTCTTACACTATTACTAACCCTTTGATCCACACTATCGGTAAGCCTGTTGTCTGCAGAAGGACTTGAGGGATTATCTATTTCTATGCCACTTGCATCGAAATCGTACTCGTATGAATTTTTATTCCATTTTATAAAGCCGATATCCTTTAAATTCCCCATCACAAACCATCCATTGCGCAATTTATAACTCGCTCCGGCAGTTAATGACATTCCTGGGTTTTTGAAGTTGGGTTTCAGCGACACAGTATCAATATTGTCAAACTTAAAGCTTGAACGAAGCCGCCCGACCATTGAAACATTTATACTGTTATTCACAAGGTCATTGATCAGCTTAGACTCCTGAACGTTAAAAGCAGTGTAAGTGATACCACTAATCAGGCTCCCCTTTGCGCCCAGGGAAAACCTTTTGGTTACGTCCTGGCGGTAGGAAAGACTAAATTGATGATAAGATTGATTGTAGCCTTTATTGTCAAAAAATCCACTTGCACTTGTCGTATTATTAAACAAATCGAGGTCATCAAAGACAGCGATCGTCTCGTTTGTAATCCTCATTCTCCCGTCATTTCTCACTTGCCAGGATAACCCTACCTCCTGAGATTTTTTCACTTTGTGCAACACTCGCAGCATGGCTATATAATTGTTTGTGTTGAATGCGATGGTATTCATTTTTCCCTCCCCGATCGGGATATCTTCAGCATTTACTCTACCATTATACATAAGAGCTTTTAAAGCCTGATCAGCTGAGCCGCTTGCCGTGGCATTAACTGAAATTGTGGGAATGAAAAAATTAAAAGCAATCCTTCGGCTGGTGTCAATTTGGTAAGCACTCTGCGATGGGTTTTCAAATACATCATAAAGCGTCCGGCTGTTATACAAATTGAATTGTTGAGCCGACACGGTTGCTGTACAAGCAAGGATAAGTATTAAGCTAATAACATTTTTCAAGAAACTCAAGGTTAGGGCTTTGATGATTATTTTGCAATTAACGATTAATATCTTTAGTATTTACGAGTGAATCTGCTGAAGCTGTTGGAGAGGCTTTATAACCGGAATAGACATTCGTGAAAAAATGCTCCTTATTGCTGGTGAGCTGATAAGAAATCCCATAAAATTCTTTGAATCCATACTCTTTTTTGTTAAAGATTGGAGAATACTCTTTTTTAAGCAGGCTTTTAAGGAGACTTTCAGAGTTCCTGAACTGCATGAGGAACGATATATTGCTTTGATCTGCTACCAGCTGGTCAAACCGGGTAAATGAGGGGTTGTTGGACAATAACCGTTCGCTATTATAGTCATTTAGAAATCGCTGTACCGTCCCCGGGGAATTCGATATTATCACAAGATTATCTGTGATGCCAAAAAATGGTTTGCTGTATTTCATTAAGGGATCGCCGAAGTAGTAATAAAAGAGATTTTCATAATCCATTTTTCGTACAGCATCAGAATAAAATGTACTAAGCGGTTCTAAGTAAAATTGCAATTGCTGACCATTTGAAATCCTAATCACTGCCAGGTTTTCATGAGTTGAGAGTTGCATATTGCTAAATTCATTTCCCCACAGTCTTTTAATGTCGCGATCAGGATTTACTCCTGTTTCTGTAGTAATTAATTTGATCTGCTCATCCAAAGCAACAAGCTCTTTTCTTTTGCTAAATAGATCTTTCAAGCTGGCTCTGAAGAGTTTATAGTCTGATAAGCCGTAGCAAATGGCGTTTGACAAATTATAGGGAATAATTTTTTTGATTGTATTCTTAACGGGCTCCTGCTCAAGAAATATATTCAGATAGTCGTTTTGACCTGTGTCTAGACGGGTGACACCATTGAACATTAATGCGTCACTTTTGTAATTTAAATTAAGGTTTGTATAAGCAGCAGAGCTTTTGAACAAGTCGAAATTCCCATTGGGTGCTTCTTTAAAAAACACGTCTAAAAAGCCTGGTTTATTATGGTTGATAAATAAACTTGTTAAAGCGTTGTCCCCTTTCAGTACTGCATCATTTATTTCCTCAACGAACTCTTTGCTTATTTTTTTGGATTTTCCATCCAGGCTTTCAAGTAAGAGAGTTTTTGAGAAACTCCCTCTGGCAATGCCCCCATCAATTCCGATGTAGAATGTGCCTGGGACGGAATGATCATTTATTTCTAATATGGAGGGTCCAGTTTGAGCGCCTTTAGTAATTTGTCCAGTCTGTTTTTTAAGAAAATCCGCAATTTCGTCAAGCTGTATGTCTTCCCTCAAAGGCATTACCCATAAAAATCGTAAAGAATCTGTCGACATTGGGTGGAGGGATAAAAACACTTTTTGGCCAAAGGCAGCACTACTCAGTTCAGGATTACTCAGGATAAAATTCTTAAGCCATTGGAGCTCTTGTTTTTTTCGATTTCCTGCAATGGTATCGAAAACGGTGTAATCTTTAAAAATCTCGTAAAGGCTTCTGTCATTGACGAAATTGAAAATTATAGCTGCATCGGCGGGGATAGCCGCCAGGGTTTTATCATTGCTTCTGCTGTCGCCTGTTAAGTTGGTAAAGTATAAATAGGCAACTGAGAATACAGCAAGTAATAAAACGGTTGTTATTCCAAGGACTAATTTCATTTGAATTATTAAGAGCGGTGCTCATGGAGCTTCCTCAGTACTGCTCTGTACAAATTTAACCTTTTATAATCAGGCGAAAGAATTGTATATATATTAGTTCTGATCGATTGCTGCACTGGCAGGCTACAAAAACACTTATTATTCATGACTTCATAATAATTCAAGGTGGATTTGTATGATAAATTCAGGAAGGGTATTTTAGCACTCTAAACTGAACACATGAACAAAAGGATTATTATTTTCGCTTCGTTGTTTGGGATCCTGGCAGTCATTTTAGGAGCGTTTGGTGCCCACGGCCTCAAGAAGTTAATTAGTGCCGACGAGCTGGCAACGTGGCAAACTGCCGTTCAATATCAGTTCTACCATACTCTCGCACTGCTATTTTTAGCCACATTTTCCAGATTTAAAAGCCGTGCCATCAATGCTGCTGCATGGTTTTTTACTTTCGGGATTATTCTGTTTTCTGGTTCATTGTACATTCTATCTGCGAAAAGCATTTTGAATATTGAAAATGTAAATTGGATTGGGCCTGTGACACCCATTGGCGGACTTCTATTTATTTTGGGCTGGATAAGCCTACTGGTCGCTACCGTCAAGAACAAATAATGCTTGAATTTCAGGAAACATGGGACCACTCGAGGAAGACGCTTTTCGTAGAGGTTGTACTACCCCTGGCAATTTCAAAAACCTATACTTATCGCGTACCTTTTGATCTGGCCGGGCAGGTTAAGGTGGGAAAGCGCGTGGTTGTCCAGTTTGGCAAAAGCAAGATATATACCGCTATCATCTATAAAATATCGGAAATTCCACCTTCTCTTTATGATGCAAAATATTTGATTGATGTCCTTGATGATGAACCTATCGTAAATGATTTTCAGCTTTCCCTCTGGAAATGGATTTCTGAATATTACTTGTGTTATATAGGTGAAGTGATGCAGGCTGCTTTGCCGGCTGCATTAAAGCTAGCAAGTGAAACCAGGGTAAGTTTGAACCACTCCGCGGACTTCGACAGAGCGAGTCTTTCCGATAAGGAATTTTTAATTCTGGATGCGTTGGAACTGCATTCGGAACTTCGGGTTAGTGATATTAGTAAGTTGCTGGGACAAAAAACGGTTTTTCCACTGCTCCGCTCGTTGTTTGAAAAACAAATTATCGTTATTTCTGAAGAAATCACTGAAAAATTCAAGCCCCGTAAAAAGTCTTTTATATCCTTAAATCCTTTCTATAACGATCCTGTTAATCGTAAGGCCCTGTTTGAAGTATTGGAACGCGCTCCGAAGCAACTTGAATTTCTGCTGGCTTATTACAAGCTTGAAAAAATCCAGGCGGAGATTTCCAAAGCGGACCTGATAGAAACCAGCGGGAGCAGTGCCTCGGTCCTTAAAGCCCTTTTGGACAAGGAAATCTTCTTGCAAGAAGACAAGATAGTTAGTCGCCTTAGTACGGAGGAAATCGAAACTTTTCTTGAATTTGAACTTAATGATGCACAGGAAAATGCATTGAAGCAGATCCAGGGGGAATTTTCCGAAAAGGATGTTGTTCTGTTGTTCGGCGAAACCTCGTCGGGTAAAACCCAGATTTATATCCGGCTGATAGAGCAAATGCTTCTCCAGGAGAAGCAAACCCTTTATCTTTTACCGGAAATTGCTCTTACCACCCAGGTTATCGAGCGATTGCGTGAATATTTTGGCAATCAGGTTGGGATTTATCATTCCAAATTCAATGATTCAGAACGCGCTGAAGTCTGGCACAAGGTACTTAAAGGGGAATACAAAATTGTATTAGGTGCCCGTTCATCCGTTTTCCTTCCTTTCAATAAGCTTGGATTGATTGTAGTAGACGAAGAGCACGAGTCATCATATAAACAATATGATCCAGCGCCCAGGTATCATGCGCGGGATACCGCAATTTATCTCGCCCATCTCCATAAAGCTAAAATTGTGCTGGGTTCAGCCACACCCAGCCTCGAAAGCTTCTACAATGCGAAAATAAAAAAGTATGGGTTTGTAGCCCTCCGGGGACGATTTGGAGGCGTAAAGTCGCCGCTTATTGAAGTGGTAAGCATTGCCGAAGAAACAAAACGGAAAACCATGCAATCTCACTTCACTTCGGTACTAATGAGTGAGATCAGGGAGGCGCTATCCCGCAAGGAGCAAATCATTTTATTTCAGAATCGAAGAGGTTATACCCCAGTCAGTTTGTGTACCACTTGCGGCTATACTCCAAAGTGTATTAATTGTGATGTAAGCCTTACCTTTCATAAAAGCAGTGCGAAGCTCCATTGTCATTATTGCGGTTACAAACAGGAGGTTCTAACCGCCTGCCCGGCCTGTGGCTCAGCCAAAATCGAACAAAAAGGTTTTGGTACTGAAAAAATTGAGGATGAACTTCAGCGCCTTTTCGAGAATGCACGGATCGCGCGTATGGACCTTGATTCGACCCGTTCCCGAAACAGTTTTCAATTGCTGCTCAATAATTTTGAGGAAGGGCGGATTGATATCCTGGTGGGAACGCAGATGGTTGCCAAAGGCCTGGACTTTGGCAACGTAACTACAATAGGAATAATTAGTGCTGATAGTATGTTGAATTATCCGGATTTCAGGGCATTTGAAAGAAGTTTCCAAATGCTGTCGCAGGTCTCAGGGCGCGCCGGCCGAAGGGCCAAGCAGGGCAAAGTAATTATTCAGGCGTATGATACTTCACACCGTGTTATTAGCCAGGTTGTGAGGAATGATTATGAAGAGATGTTTGACACCGAAATCCTTGAACGCCGTAATTTTCATTATCCCCCTTTGTACAGAATTATCCAACTGGATGTTAAACATAAGGACTTTTCCAAACTGGTAACCATTGCCGCCTCGCTGGCTGGAATACTTCGCGCCCAGTTTGCAGATCGTATTCTCGGACCTGAATCTCCCTTAGTAGGCAGGATAAGGAATTATTATATTCAAACCATTCTTATTAAAGTAGAAAAGGAGGGCGTCTCCGTCCAGAAAATTAAAGACGCTTTACGCGATATCCTCGCAACTTTTGATGCGGATCCTGCTAATAAAGGTGTTTTTATACAGACCGATGTGGACCCTTATTGAGTTGAAAGTTTATTCCTCTAATATCCAACCTTAAGCCTATTTTTACATTAGAAATGGCACATAAGTTAATAGACAATTACCGTGAAAGGGGAGCCCGGAAAAAGCTTGTTGAAAAGCTTAAGGATAAAGGTATCAGCGATGCAAACGTTCTTAAAGCCATAGGTAAAGTTCCCCGCCATTATTTTTTTGACGAGACCTTTTGGGAACAAGCTTATAAGGACATTGCCTTTCCGATAGGAGATGGACAGACCATTTCACAACCATATACAGTTGCTTATCAGACAGAGCTTCTTCACATTCGAAAAGGAGATAAAGTCCTGGAAATTGGTACCGGCTCTGGCTATCAAACCTGCATCCTTTTGGAGTTGGGTGCCAAAGTTTATACCATCGAAAGGCAGGAAAATTTATATAACCGCACCATTCAAGTGTTGCCCCATATGGGATATCAGGCTGAATTTTTCTTCGGCGACGGATCGATGGGCATACAGGAACACGCTCCCTATGATAAAATAATTGTAACGGCTGGTGCCCCACTCGTGCCTCAAGTACTTCTCAAGCAGTTAAAAATAGGCGGAATACTTGTTATTCCGGTCGGAGATGAGAACTCACAAAAAATGATTACTGTTTTACGTGTGAGTGAAAATGATTATGAGAAAATTGCTTTGGATACTTTCCGGTTTGTGCCATTAGTAGGGGAGCAGGCGTGGTAACTATCTTTTCATAGCCCTCGCCATCTCAACCTTCGCATCCCGGTCTTTCAGCGTTTCCCGTTTGTCATAGATTTTTTTGCCCTGTGCAAGCCCAATTTCTAACTTGGCGAAACCCCGATCTGTGGTGAATATCTTCAGCGGGATTATGGTAAAGCCTTTTTCCTCAATTTTTGTACGAAGTTTTGAGATTTCTTTTTTATTTAGCAGTAAAGCCCGGTCACGTTTTGCTTCATGGTTATAGAATGAGCCGTGTGAGTACTCCGCTATCTGCATATTTCTAACGTAGAGATTCCCATCCAGGAAAGCGCAAAACGCATCGTTGATATCAGCTTTACCTTCCCTGATCGACTTTATTTCTGTACCCAGCAATTTCATTCCCGCTGTGAAAGTCTCGAGAATGTGATACTCGAAATGTGCCCTTTTATTCTTAATACTTATTCCGGGTCCCATGGCTTACTAAAACGCAAATATCAGAAAGAATTTTGACATCAGTGAATTCGTGCTGGTTCTAATAAAACATTATACAATAATTTAGGTTAATCTAAAATAGTATTTTTGTGAATCTAATTTATTATTTTTGACTATCTTGTTATTTATTTATATTAATCTAATCCATGAGAATTTTCACCATTATATTTCTTTTAAATATTTGCAGCCTGGTCGCTTATGCACAAACGGGAACGATAGTCGGCACGGTAAGCTCTTCCCAACCGCTTTCATTTGCTACTGTCAGTTTGCAAAACACTAAAAATGGCACATCGACAGATTCTTCCGGCAGATTCAGAATAGAGGGCCTTACATCTGGGAAGTATATTGTAAATGTTTCCTATCTGGGATACAAAACGCAAAGCAGATCTATAGTTGTCGAAGAAGGGCAAAGCACCCATTTGGATTTTATTCTTGTTTCTACGGACAAAAGTTCTTTAGATGAAGTTGTTGTAACCGGAACCATGAAGGAAGTAAGCCGGCTGGCGAGCCCTGTTCCCGTGGAAGTTTACAGCCCGGCATTTTTTAGAAAAAATCCTACTCCATCTGTTTTCGACGCCCTGCAGAATATAAACGGAGTCAGACCGCAATTGAATTGCAATATCTGCAATACGGGCGACATTCACATTAATGGCCTGGAAGGACCATATACAATGATACTTATAGATGGTATGCCTATAGTTAGCGGCCTTTCTTCGGTTTATGGCTTGTCGGGTATTCCCAACGCCCTGATTGAGAGGGTAGAGGTTGTCAAAGGCCCGGCTTCTTCGCTATATGGTTCTGAAGCCGTCGGTGGCCTTATTAATATAATTACACGTAAACCTCAAAATGCACCTTCATTTTCCGGGGATGTATTCACCACCTCCTGGGGAGAAGTTAACACGGATATCGGTTTTAAATTTCCAGCGGGAAAGAAAGCTGAGGTGCTGACGGGTATCAATTATTTTAAATACGGCAATCGCATCGATAATAATGCCGACAACTTCACTGATGTGACCCAGCAGGACCGAATTTCGCTTTTCCAAAAATGGAACTTTTTGAGAAGAGAGAACAGACAGTTTAGTATCGCTGCAAGGTATAATTATGAAGACCGATGGGGGGGAGATGTTTCATGGAAGCCCGCATATCGGGGAGGCACCGACAAATATGCCGAAAGCATCTATACTAACCGCTGGGAAGTACTTGGATCGTACCAGCTGCCTGTAAAAGAATCAATGATGCTGGCTTTTTCAATTAATGATCATGCTCAAAATTCGGTATATGGAAATACTATTTATGGCGCACGTCAAAAGATTGCTTTCGGCCAACTGACCTGGGATAAAAAAATAAGGAGTCATGATTTACTGTTTGGCACAGCTCTGCGATATACATTTTATGATGATAACACGCCTGCCACAGCACTCTTCAATGGGATTAACAATGCGGATCGAGTGTGGCTTCCGGGAGTTTTTGTACAAGATGAAATTGCTTTAAGTGAGAAGCACAAGATGTTGCTTGGTATGAGATATGACTATAATTCTGACCATGGCAACATCCTCACACCGCGAATAGCGTATAAGTGGATCTTAAATGAAAACAACATTCTTCGATTAAATGCAGGTACCGGGTTCAGGGTTGTAAGCTTGTTTACGGAAGAACATGCAGCTCTTACGGGTTCGCGCGAAGTGATTGTTGCGGAAGAGCTTAAACCGGAAAGAAGTTATAATGCCAACCTTAATTATATAAAAAAAATCAATTTCCAGAGCGGCAGTTTTATAAATATAGACGCTTCAGCCTGGTACACCCACTTCAACAATCAGATCATCCCTGATTATGTAAGCAATGCAAATCAGATCATTTACCGGAATCTGGATGGATACGCAGTTTCCCGGGGCTTAAGCGCCAATTTTGATATGGTATTTACCAATGGTCTGAAAGTTATAGCCGGGGGATCTTTATTAGATGTCCATTCGAAGAATGACCTTATACAGCGGAGAATAAGGCCCATGCTGACTGAAAAATGGACCGGCACTTGGGGTATTTCCTATAAACTTGAGAAAATGAATCTTGGCCTGGATTATACCGGCAATATTTATGGACCGATGAGACTACCACTTTTAAGCGGTTCAGATCCGCGCAGCGGGAAGTCACCAGTATGGAGCCTGCAAAATATTCAATTTACTTTTTCTGGCGTAAAGGAAGTAGAGATTTATGGGGGCGTGAAAAACCTGCTTAATTGGACTCCCGGGAGATCTGAACCTTTTCTTATTGCAAGAAGTCACGATCCTTTTGATAAGAATGTGCAGACCGACGATTCTGGAAATGTTCTTACCAGTCCTTTAAACCCTTATGCCCTGACATTTGATCCGGGATACGTATACGCACCTAATCAGGGAATCCGGGGCTTCCTTGGAGTCAGACTTACGATCAAATAGCATGTTGAAAAGAACTGCGATAGCTTTATTTGTAATTCTATCAGCCTGGAATGTATCCGGGCAGAATAGAGCAGTAAGGTTCGAAGAAATAAAGGCCTTGCAGTCATTAGAATCCAAGCCTCTTGTGGTCCTGATTATGACCGACTGGTGCAAGTATTGCCATGCGATGCAAAATACAATGCTTAAATCCCCCAAAGTTTCCCAATTGCTTCGAAACAAGTTTTACACCGTATTTCTCAATGCCGAAGAAAAGAAAAGTATCTTTTTTGCCGGAAGGGAATTTAAATACAAACAGGGAGCGAATGAGCTAGCCCAGGAATTAGCAACAATCAATGGCCGCGTTTCCTATCCGACCCTATGCATCCTGAACGCAAAAAATGAGATCATATATCAGTATGATGGTTTTTTATCCGCGCAAGCGATGGAAGAAATTTTAAAGAAATTAGAGAATGAGCAAATTAGAGAATGAGCAAATTTGTGATTGGTAAGTATGAGTGGTTCGTGCTCCCATTTACTAATTCTCTAATTCTCTAATTTGCTAATTCTCATTTGCTTATTTAATGATTAGGATGGGAATATTCACATTATGCCTTACGGTCTCGACAGTCGTTCCAAATATCAAATCGCTGATGCCTTTATGGCCATGTGCCCCCATAACCAGGAGGTCCAGATCTTTCGTTTTGACCGTTTGTGAAATAGCTTTTGCCGCGGCTCCGTAGCCAATTGCTATCTCAGCGCTGTAGCCTAGTTCTTTAAGATTAAGCTTATACTTCTCAAGATTGTCAGCATCACTTTGGGTTTCATGATCCAGTACTTTTTCACCATGAAATAGTGCGCCTGCTGTTTCTACAATATGGATCATCGTATATTCTGCGTCTTTCCCACCTTGTATCAGTGCATGGCGAATTGTATTCCTGTCATTTTTGGAAAAATCAACAGTGATGCCGATTTTTCTGTATTGGATGTTCTCGATATTCCCAATTTCCAATGCATGTCCATGTGGCACATTTGATAAGCTGCCGCTATGTTTTTTGAAGATGGGAACGAATATCACGTATAACAAAAGCACACTAACGGTGATAATTACAGGTATTACAAACACATAGATAAGCCACACATTTTCACCTCCGCTTATCCATCCTGTTACTTCCTGCATAACAAGTTTAACATTCAGGCTTACAATTATCAATGCGCTTAGCCAGGCGAGGATTTTTACCCAGGGTTTAATCACATACTCCTTCATTTTTTTGCTGTCGGAGTTAAAATGGATCAGGGGTATAATGGCGAATCCGAGCTGTAAGCTTAGCACAACCTGACTAAATACCAGGAGACTTCCAAGTGCTTCTTCCCCAAAATAAAGTATAGTAAAGAAAGCTGGAATTATTGCCAGTAAGCGGGTTAAAAGCCTTCTAATCCAAGGCTGAATACGGAGATTGAGGTGGCCCTCCATAACGATCTGCCCGGCAAGCGTTCCGGTTATCGTTGAACTCTGTCCGGAAGCGATCAATGCAATAGCGAAAAGGGTAGGGGCGACTGAGCCAAATATATTATCCAGCAGCCTATATGCATCCTGGATCTCGGCAACCTCATACATGCCGTTCTTGTAAAAGGCTGTAGCAGCAAGGATCAGAATAGCAGCATTTACGAAAAAAGCAAGATTCAGAGCAATTGTGGTGTCTATGAGGTTGTACTTCAATGCATCCTTTATTCCCTTGCTGGTCCGGTCGATCTTTCTGGTTTGGACCAGGGAAGAATGGAGGTATAAATTGTGGGGCATCACAGTGGCACCGATAATTCCTATGGCGATGTACAGCGCGTTGCCTGAAAGGATAGATGGTTTGAATCCCGACAAAACCTCCCCTAGCATTGGCTTCACAATGAACATTTCTGTCAAAAAGGAAATCCCAACGATAAAAACCATGGAAACTATAAATACTTCCATCATCCTCATCCCTTTATTCATCAGAAAAAGAAGCAGGCATGTGTCAAGAATAGTGATTGAAACACCCCATATAAGTGGTAAACCAAATAGCAGGTTAAGTCCTATTGCCATTCCTATAATCTCCGCAAGGTCGCAGGCTATGATAGCAATCTGAGCCAACACATATAAAGGGTAATTGATGTATTTTGGATAAGCATTTCGCGATGCCTGGGCAAGGTCTAGTCCTCGTACAATACCCAGGCGGGCACTTAAAGATTGCAGTAATAGTGCAATCAGGTTAGACATCAGCAATACCCAGATCAGCTTATAGCCAAACTGGCTACCCCCAGCGATATCTGTTGCCCAGTTCCCCGGATCCATGTATCCAACGCTTACCAGGTAAGCAGGACCTATAAACGCCATTAACTTTCTCCAGCCGGTTTTACCTGATGTGGCTACAGAACCATGTACTTCGCTTAATGATTCGTCATTTTTGTTCATAAAATCACTAATATATTTTTTGCTACTTCGCGGCTAATTGTTACTTCTTTTAGTCCGTCCACTGACAGTATAATCGACCCGTCGAACTCCACAAGCTCGTTTACATTTATTTTTGTACCCAGGGTCAGCCCAAGTTTTTCAAGATGTTTTAGAAACATTGAAGAATGTTCGTTTACTCCTGAAATAGTACCACCGCGTCCTTGCTTCATCTCGGATATCTTTACCAGTTTCTTAGCTAGAAAATTCCCTGTTCTGTCTGGAATAGGATCGCCGTGAGGATCCGTTGCCGGGTTTCCCAGGAAATCATCCAGCCGGTCGACCAGCGGAGTAGAATTGATATGCTCGAGCTCTTCAGCGATGTCGTGTACCTCATCCCATTTAAAGCCTAATTTTTCAACTAAAAACACTTCCCACAAGCGATGCTTACGGATTATGTTTACCGCTGCCTTTGTTCCGGTTTCAGTAAGAGTAACCCCCTGGTATTTGATATAATTGATCAGCTTTTTGTCTGCCAGCTTCTTAAGCATGTCTGTCACTGAAGCAGCTTTTGTATTAGTCACTTCGGCGATGGCATTGGTGCTCACCTCGGTTTTGTCTTCGCTACTGAGATGATAGATTGCCTTAAGGTAGTTCTCTTCGGTAAATGAATGCATGTCTGTGTAGAATTAAACAAACCTAATTATTTATTTAGATTAATCTAAATAAATTCTAAAAAATAACTGCCATATTTTAAGACCGTTTTTAAAATAATATTTGGTTGGGCCTTGAAAAACCCTACTTTTGAACTATTATGGCTATAGAACTTGATAAGATAGATTTTAAGATCCTCAAAATTCTTCAGGAAAACGGACGGATCACCAATCTCCAATTATCCCATGAAGTTGGTTTGTCGCCGGCTCCAACCCTCGAACGGGTGAGGAAGCTCGAGCAATCTCATTATATTAAAAGCTACCACGCCCTCGTTGACGAAGAACTTTTAGGACTCGGCATCAAAACCTTTATCCAGATTCAGCTCGATTTTCATAAAAATAATACCATTCAAGTTTTCCTGGAAGAAATAGCGGCCATAAAAGAGATAACTGAATGTCATCACGTTACCGGTCAGTGCGATTTTCTGTTAAAAGTGTATGTAAAAGATATTAAATCCTATGAACGGGTAATCATGGACAAAATCAGCAAGATTTCAGTTGTAAAAACCTTCCAGACAATGATGATTATGTCTACAAATAAGAAGGAGCCGGCGGTACCGCTGGAGTATTAAATGAGCAAATTTGTAAATTAGTAAATTTGAGAATTTGATAATTAGCAAATGGCTGATCCATCGATTGGAATGGGATTAATCGTATCCGATCTCAAACTTTCCCAAATACACGCTGTCCGATTGATTGCTTCTATCTGTAGCGAGAACGGCCAGGTAGCAGTGGAGAGTTGTTCCGCCTTTAAATAACTCAACCTTTACCAGCTGTTCACCATGACTTAGGTTGTTGCCGTAAACATAACCATAGCCGACTCCCTTTTCTATATTATAAATCAGGACCATTACCTGTTCACGCTCCAAAACGGAGGGAGCAGTAGGTTTCCATTTAAATCTGAACATATCCGGCTCCTCGAAAGTACAGTTGAGGTCTTCCGGGAGGCGCAGGCTGCCCGAACTTATTTTAACAAGAGAGGGGTCGATTACTACCTTACCATCGATAACCTGTAGGGCATTTTTCATGAGCCAGGACTTAGCTGCAGAAAATCCCTGAAAACTCGGCTTATAGCCTTTGAACCCTGCTCTAACCATGTTGAGGGCGGGACTGAGCCAACTTTGTGCTGCAGCAAATTTTTCCCGGTTTAGTAATTCTCCAGCGGTAGGTGCTTTAGTTCTTAATTTGTAAGGACCCTTCATATAGCCGACACCATTCATCGTGTAGCCAATTATTGAGCCTACTTTACCGCTGAAGGGACCATTGGCCCCGTTAATAAGTCTAGCCATGTCTTTAGGTTTGTTGTTAATGAATATAGGTATAATATGCCAATAAAAAAAATTAAAGCATTAGTATTCAGTAATTTATCACTTATCTTATAGGGAGCGATCCCTGTTTCGTCCCTGTTTTGTCCCTGTTACCTCCCTGTTTTCTCCCTGTTATTATAAAGCATAGTGGTATTAATGAAAGGTGTAGACTCGGGGCAGCAATAAAAAGAGGAAATTTTAATTGAGCAAATGGATGGAGCACTGAACCGCTATTCCATTTACCAATTTACTAATTTTCTAATTTGCTAATTAAATAATCTGCCAATCAATCTCTCCCTTCCCCTCCTTCTCCAAAATCTCATTAGTTTTCCTGAAATGCCCGTTCCCGAAAAAACCACTATGAGCAGAGAATGGGGACGGGTGGGGTGACATCAGCACATGATGTTTGCTGGTGTCGATAAGAACTGCCTTAGCTTGTGCAAATTTGCCCCATAAGAGAAATACGATGCCTGTTCTTTGCTCTGAAAGAGTTTGGATAACCCGATCGGTGAAAATTTCCCAACCCTGTTTCTGATGAGACCCTGGCTTTTGGGCTTCCACAGTTAATGTTGCATTTAAAAGAAGGACTCCCTGTTCAGCCCATTGACTCAAATTGCCGTGGGGAGGGTATTTAAAATCATCGAATTCCGCTTTCAATTCTTTGAAAATATTCTGAAGGGAAGGGGGAAAGGGTATTCCCTTTTGTACAGAAAAAGATAGCCCATGGGCTTGATTGGGGCCATGATAGGGGTCTTGTCCAAGTATGACTACTTTAACGTCGTTAAAAGGCGTAAGTTGGAAAGCTTTGAAAATATTCTTGCTCGCAGGATACAGGATTTTTCCTGCAGAATTTTCAGCTTGCAGAAAATCCTTCAGCCTAATCATGTAATCTTTTTCGAATTCGTTCTGCAGGACTTTTCCCCAACTCTCCTCAATTTGAACAGACATATTTTCTAAGATAGATATTGGTTAAGCGCTTAAATAAACGGATATTTGCAGCAAATTTAACAGATAACACAACAATGCCTAATTTCATAAGATTGATTCTTGCAGCCATCGTATTGGGTGCAGCAGTAACATTGATGGTTTTCGGATACTGGGGATGGGGAATACCTTTGGTTTTTGTAGCCATCTTAATTGGAGTAAGCTTCTTATTCAATGAGAAGATGCTGATTGCCCAATATTATTTGAGAAAAGATAATATGGATAAAGCGGCGGTATGGCTTGCTAAAATCGGTAATTATGAGTCGGAATTGTTCAAAGGACAACATGGATATTATAATCTTCTGTTAGGACTTATAGAATCCCGAAAAGCGCCTCTACAATCTGAAAAATATTTCAAGAGAGCATTAAGCCTCGGTATGACAATGGATCATAATATTGCCCTGGCTAAACTCAGTCTGGCGGGTATAGCAATGGCTAAAAGGAATAAGCGGGAAGCTACTCTGTATCTTCAGGAAGCTAAGAAAGCAGATAAGAATAAGTTGCTTGCAGATCAGATCAAAATGATGAAAGAACAAATGGGCCAAATGGACCGGACGGTTGTGCAGCAGAGAGGGAACGCACGGCGATTTTAGGTTAATTGGGACGTGACGAGTGAAAACTGGGAGTAAAAGGTAAAAGGTGAAAGGTGAAGGGTGAAAGGTGAAAGGTGAAAGGGAAGGGTGACAGTGACTGGGTTTGAACGGGTGTGCTATAGAGTTAACGTAAATATAACGTATTGATAAAGGCTGTTTTATGAAATGTAGGACAGCCTTTTATATTTTTGGGTATTAATCAATAGAGTTAATTCAGCTCTACACACGGCTCTTAAATCGATACCTAAAATGAAAAACTCAAGTATAGAAATCACGGATCAGGAATATCTGATCAAGCTTCCAAGAGAAGATTTTAATCTTTCCTTTATTCACCAGCTCCTGAAAAGAATCCAGGCAGAACAGTTCTTTTTTAACTACCCAGTATCAGACGAAGCCGATGATCTCATCAGCAGAAATATCGGTATGGATCGGGAAACCCGTTATGATGATTTGAGGGATAAATAATCAACATTACTTTTTAAACCATTCAATCACACTATCCTTACTTGGCATCACAATATCCAGTTTCATCTTTTTACGCATCCCGCCAAGGTCGTTAAATACCTTATTAGGGTTACCAGCCTTCAATTCCTCTGCCGATTTAAAGCCCATTTTGTTTAAAACAGGAACCCATTCAGATGGGACACCCAGTGCAGTAAATTCATCAACTGAAAAAACCTTAGCTTTCTTTTCAGGCCTCATTTGAGGGAAGAATAGCACTTCCTGAATTGTACTTTGATCGGTCATAAGCATCACCAATCGGTCGATACCGATACCAAGACCAGACGTAGGCGGCATTCCATATTCAAGAGCACGCAGGAAATCCTCATCCATAGCCATAGCTTCTTCATCTCCACGGCCTGCAAGTAGCAACTGTTCCTCGAGGCGTTCACGCTGATCGATCGGGTCATTCAACTCGGTGTAAGCGTTTGCGATTTCTTTACCCATCACAAACAACTCAAAACGTTCCACGAGACCTTCTTCGCTGCGATGCTTTTTCGCCAGGGGAGTCATCTCAATTGGATAATCGGTGATATAAGTGGGCTGAATGAGGTTAGATTCAACCTTTTCGGAGAAGATTTCATCAATTAACTTACCTCGTCCCATGGTGGCATCGATCTGGATATTAAGCTCTTTGCACGTGGTCCTTAAAGTTTCCTCGTCCATTTTTGAAACATCAATTCCAGTATACTTCCTGATAGAATCGTACATCGAGAGTTTCTCGTATGGGCCGGCAAAATCAATTTCGTGTCCGCCAACTTTCACCGAAGCAGTTCCATGGATCGCCAGTGCAATTTTTTCCAGGCACTCTTCAACCATGGCCATCATCCAGATATAGTCTTTATAGGCTACATAGATCTCCATGGAGGTGAATTCCGGATTGTGTGTTCGGTCCATGCCTTCATTTCGGAACATTTTTCCGAATTCGTAGACACCGTCGAAGCCGGCCACGATGAGCCGTTTTAAATACAATTCGTTGGCTATACGCAGGTAAAGGGGCATATCCAGGGCATTGTGATGAGTGTTAAAAGGCCGGGCTGCAGCTCCGCCATGAATAGGCTGGAGGATAGGGGTTTCAACTTCCATCCATCCCTGATCGTCAAAATACTTCCGCATGGTGTTGATTACACGTGAACGATTCTGGAAAATCTTTTTGAAATCCGGATTTACCGTCAAATCAACATAACGCTGACGGTAGCGCATTTCCGGATCTGTAAAGCCATCGTAGATATGACCCTCATCATCTCTTTTCACTATAGGTAGTGGTTTAAGTGATTTAGCCAGGATCTTCAACTCGCTTACGTGGATGGAAATCTCACCAGTTTTGGTGGTAAAAACATAACCTTTGACACCAATAAAATCCCCGATGTCGAGAAGTCGCTTAAAAACGGTATTGTATAGGGTTTTATCGTCTCCGGGACAAATTTCATCCCGGTTTAAGTATGCCTGAATACGACCGGTTGAATCCTGCAATTCTGCAAAGGATGCACTGCCCATGATTCGACGGCTCATGATGCGGCCAGCAAAACTGATGCTCTTATAGGAAGTTTTATCGCGCTCGTAGTTTTCTTTTATATCCTTTGCATTCACATTTACCTCAAATGCTTCAGGTGGATATGGGTCGATCCCGAGTTTGCGTAGTTCAGCCATTGCCTCACGGCGTATAATTTCCTGTTCAGATAATCCGATGCTCATTTTTATACTTGAATTTGTGCAAAAGTAAAGATTTTGAAGGGAATTTGGCTAAGAGTTGGAAGGGGAAAGTGGAAAGACAATCAGAAACCAACCGTTAACTAAGTCAAAACTACCGTTCCTACACAAGTTTCAATTAACCTCGTGTGAAAAGTTAATTTGGCTTAAGCCTTGATTTAAATTATCTGCGGTGATAATATAAATCCTGAAAAGCGGCTGAAGCGATTGGGGCGGTTCACCGCTTTTTTTATTCGGGGAAATAAATTAAATTCAAGGAAATATTTTTGCGATATACTCAAACATGCTCCCTTATTTACATTTGCAAAGGAATTATTTAAAGCTTCTGATACTTTTTTTGCTGCTTACCGCCGCAGTAATTGTTGCATTGTATTATAATTCATCCAACACATTATTGAATTCGCACACCCTTACAAATAATCGGGCACTTAAAGATTCCATACATGTTATCAGGTTGAATAAAGAGGCGTTTGATTATCGCTTAACCAATCCTAAAAACACCGTTTCGATAGCCGATAGCGCCTTGCATCTCGCCATGCAGATAAACTATGTCCGGGGCGTTGCAGAAGCTTACCGGGTAAGGGGCCTGGGATTTGCCTATCTGGAAAATCATGCATTGGCAACCAAGAACTACAATGATGCATTGCAGTATTTCAAACAACTAGGGGATCATAAAAATGTTGCCAGGACCTACAGCAATATAGGCATCTTATATAAGTACAATGATCCTGATAAAGCTTTGCAACATTTTAAAGCCGCTTTGCGAATAGCTAGAAGAATAAAGGATGAAGAATTAATTGGAGGAATTCATTTCAACATAGCACTTGCTCATTTCAAAAAATCTGACTATACCAGTTCGCTGGCTAGTTTTAACAAGAGTTATAAAATCTTCGAGAAACGAAACGATACGGTTTCCATGATAATTTATTTGCAAAATACTGGTCGGGTGTATCACCGCCTCAATAAAATGGATCTTGCAAAGGAACGTTTGATTGAAGCAATTCGCAGGGCAAAGAAGCTCAAGCTTTACAACACTTTAAGTAATTGTTACCTGGCTCTTTTCTACATCCATTTGGATGAAAATCAATTTAAACTTGCGGAAGCTGCAATTGCTGAAGGTCTCGGGTACTCGCAAATGGTAATGAACCCGGTAACTAAAAATGATTTTGTTCGTGGACGATACGAATTGGAATTAAGAAGAAAGAACTACAAAGAAGCTTTGAAGTACCTTTCCCTCGTTTATCATAATGACAGCCTGCTTTTGAATGAAAATCTTTCGTCGAATATTGATTTTCACTCGAAACATTATCTCCAGGTACAAAAGATTCGCGAAAATGAATTAATTATTGCCAGACAAAAATATCAGCAGGCTAGCTCCCGGTGGATGTTTTTTTTGACGGTGTCTGTATTTTTACTCGCAGTTATCACTGCACTTATATATCACTTTTGGAAGGAACGGCGTAGAAAGCGTAAGGAAATATCTGACCAGAGTAAAATAACCTTGCTTGAGCATAAGGCCTTGCAAGCGATGATGAACCCTCACTTTGTGTTCAATGTCATGAACTCTATTCAGCATTTTATAAATCAAGCTGATGCGAAAAGTGCAAACCAGGTTTTATCGGGTTTTGCCAAACTTGCAAGAAAACATCTTGAAATATGCATGAACAGCACGATTTCGGTCCAGAAGGAACTTGTGTATCTCGACCTTTATCTCTCTCTTGAAAAGGTAAGATTTATAGATAAAATGGATTATTCCATTACCGTAGATGAGAGTATGGACCCTGATGAGATAATAATACCCTCAATGCTTATACAGCCATTTCTTGAGAATGCGATCTGGCATGGCATAATGCCTAAAGAAGGTGGCGGGGTGATTAAATTAGATCTTACTTTAAAGTGTAGTGACCTGGTAATAACAATCGTTGATGATGGAATTGGAATTTATAATTCGGAAACCTTGCCCAAATCTGGCCACATCAGTCGAGGGATGGCTCTTATCCGGGAAAGAGTGAGCCTGTTAAATAAACTTAATAAACGTCAGATATTTATAGAGCAGCGACAAATGGGCGATGTCGGCACCTTAGTAATGATAAAGATTCCAATATAAAAGAAAAGGGAACCCTAAGGTTCCCTTTTCAATCACTAAAACTAACCACTAAACGATAAAAGGATCAACAATACCTAATACTTGTCCCATTGTTAAAGGTTCATCAAAGGCTTCGGTTGCAGCATTAAAGCTGATCGCTTGACCATTTATACCTGTAATCTTAACGCCAGCCTGGGTATCCAATTCTTCGCCATCATATGAAGGCTGAACTGCTGCAAGGCCAATACCGTTATCTTTACCAGTAATCCAAGGTTTAACATTCGCGCCACGCGCTTTTCGCATTTGACGGATTTTGGCTGCATGTCTTCCTTCTACCGAATGGATATTCAGGGCTGCAGTCAATAACGCACCTTGTCTTAATAGATTAGGGGCCTGACCTTTGTACGCCCTTACACCAGTGTCTTCAAAAACCTGTGCAACAGCAAGGAAAATATCATAGTTTGTAAATACGGTTGCGAATGGTCCAGTACCTGATCCATTACCAGCAGAAAAATCGAATGTTGGTTTGGCAACAGGAGTTTTTCCTAAGCTTGTTAATGCTGTACGAAGAAATGCAACATGCTGATTTTCGTGATCACGTATAGTAGTAATTGCAGCGACAGATGCACCTGCAGGGATTAGACCAGCAGCAGCTACTCCTCTAGTGTAAAATTCTGCTTCCAGGTATTCAAGTGTGAGGGCATATTGAAATACTTGCTCAACAGTTGCCGTTGTCTGACCATATGCTGTCTTGAACATAGATCCAATAGCAAATGGAAGAGAAGCTGCAGCAACTTTGGATCCGAAATTGAAGAAATCCTTCATGGCTTTTCTTCTCGGATTCAAACGTTCGTAGACTTCACCGTCCACTTTTTCAATTTCGTCTAATATATTTAAAATGTTCATGTCTGTTTAATTAAGTAGTTGGTAAATCGTTAGCGTTTATTTTGGTTTTCACAAATGCTGATGCTATCCCTAACACTTCCAAAGGCATACGTGATTTATCGAGCCCGTTCGCATCGATTACTTCATTGTTTGCAAATGAATTTGGGGTGATTAATTCGCGTATTATCGCAGCATGTCTGGCTTCTACAGATACTATTTTACCTGCAACTGTTAAATAGCCTGCATCTCTAAGTAAAAATCCAGCACCGTTATAAGCAGAAACTCCCAGATCTTCAAACGCTTTCGCTGTACCCAGAACACTTGTTCTATCAGCAAAATTAATTGAAGAGAAATTTACTTCAAGTCCGCCGATTGCGTTTTCTCCTAATACATTCTTAAAAAACTCGCGATGTGCAACCTCATGGTCACGAATGTCAATTAATATGTCTTTTTCAGCTTGTGTAGCGCCAGTGTAAAAAGAGTTTGCAACTTGCACATAAAATGCAGCTTCTAGCTGCTCTAATGCATAAGCATAATTCAAGATACCAATATCGCCGCTTCCCAGGTAGACACCAGATTCAAGTGTGTCTTTGTCTTTTTTACAACCGGCAGCAACTAAGGCCATGCCTGCTGCACCAGCACCTGCAAAACGCAGAAAAGAGCGGCGCTCTAGTTTCGAGGAAAAGAAATCCTGCTCCCTTAGTAGAGCCTGATCCTCTGATTTTGTTGAGTTTTTCATATTCATAAGTTTAGTCTTTGTGAACCTGGTGGCGTCATTCGCTTTACAGGTTCGATTTTTTGAGTTAATAATAGAATACTGTTGATTGGCTATACCTACGACATTATTTCTGGAGCAGTTTTTAAGAAAATACTCCTTTTAGGAATACCATGAAATGTCTTCATATATTTATCGGGCAAATATTTTTTGATAAAAATGCATTCTGTTATGTTTGTTTATGAGTTTGGAAAAGCCTGAGAATTATATTGAAGCACTCATATTCGCTTCAGAGAAGAGTATAAGTATAGATGAGATTCGACAGGTGATGGATGAAGTCCAGTCGAAAAAGCTGAATTCTGAACAAATACAAGGGATGATCGAAAAAATCCGCGGCAAATATGATTCATTGGGTCTGGCTCTGGAACTGGTGTTTATTAATGGAGGCTACCAGTTTCTGACCCGAAAGGAATATCACCCTGTAATCAATCTGCTTCAGATCCAGCGATCGAAGAAAAAGCTAAGCCAGGCTGCTTTAGAGACACTTGCAATAGTTGCCTATAAACAACCTATAACTAAACTCGAAATCGAGCAAATCAGGGGGGTGAACTGTGATTATACGGTTCAAAAGCTCCTCGAAAAAGAATTGATTACTATAATGGGTAAAGCTGATTCTGTAGGGAAGCCAATATTATATGGAATTAGTCATCTTTTTATGGATTACTTTGGGATCAATTCTACAGCAGACCTTCCTCAACTGGCCGATCTTCAGACGGAAAGTAATGTCATTGGGGAGCAGGCAGAATAAAAGGTATAAAATTTTAAAAAGTAGTTCTTTAAAATTAAAAACTTGCTAATTTTATATTTATAAATCATAATAAAGAAGTGTAATTTGCAAGAGATGATAAGGTCAATGAAAGCGCCAATTGCCAGGGATACTTTTAAAGGTTCCCTTGATCCGAGAAAGAGAAGTCAGGATGATGATGACGAGGATGATGATGAACTGATCGATAAAAAACCTGTCGTAGCCGATGATGATGATGACGACTTCGATCTTCCTTTAGATGATGATATAAAAGGATTTGATGAATATGATGACGAGGATGACGAGGATTTTTAAGAACGATATTATAGTGGTTTTGAAGGCATTCAGTAAAAACTGAATGCTTTTTTTATTTTATTGCTGATGATTATAAAAGAAGTAGGTGACAAGCGGGCCGCCCGCGAGTTTTTAGAGGTTGCCAGGCAGATATACAAAGACGATACAACCTGGGTTTGTCCGCTGGATAAGGACGTTAGCGCAGTTTTTAATCCTGAACAAAATGTTTTTCATAGCCATGGGTCGATAACCAGATGGGTTTTGAAATCAGATGATGGGAAATTAATTGGACGCATTGCTGCTTTCATTAATGAAGATAAAGCTTATCAGGCAGAACAGCCTACAGGGGGAATTGGTTTCTTCGAGTGTATTGATGATAAGAATGCTGCAGATATGTTATTTGATACTGCGCGGGCATGGCTTACTGCGAGAGGTATGAAAGCCATGGATGGACCGATCAATTTTGGTGAGAACGACAGTTTTTGGGGATTGCTAATTGAAGGTTTTACTACACCATCATATGGGATGAATTACAATCACCCTTATTATCAAAAGCTTTTTGAAGATTATGGTTTTAAGACCCAATATGAACAAATTACTAACCATCTGGATGTAAACAAGCCCTTTCCAGAGCGTTTTACAAAGATCGCCAACTGGGTTGCCAACAAACCCGGATACACTTTTAGGCATCTGGAGGCGGGCAAGCTTGAACAATTTGCGGCTGATTTTGCTGATATATATAACGATGCCTGGAAAGATTTTGACAATTTTGTTCCTTTAAATCTTAAAAAAGTCCTCGAAGCTTTCAATAAAATGAAAGCAGTAATGGATGAAAAACTGATATGGTTTGCCTATATAAATAACGAGCCAGCATCGGTTATTGTGATACTACCAGATGCTAATCAGATGATCAGAAATTTCAATGGAAAACTTGGCATTATGCAAAAACTGCAGTTTGTTTACAAACGCTGGGTAGGTGTAACACGGATGAGAGCAGTTGTAATGGGGACTAAGCAGGCCTTTCAGAAGCATGGATTGGAGTCAGCACTTTTCATCAAACTGAAAGAGTATGTAATTCCAATGAACCAATATAAGGAACTGGAACTGTCCTGGGTTGGTGATTTCAACGATAAAATGTTATCGCTTCATGACGCAGCTGGTGCTGTTTTTGGGAAAAAGCACGCCACATTACGTAAGAGTTTCGATGAAGGAGCACTCAGTGCAAACTGATGAACTGGTTTTACCGCGAAAGGCGAAAAGCAAGGCATAAAAGAATCAGCAAAGGTTCTTATAAGGCCTTTGCTGTACTTTTTTTCCCAATCTTTCTTAATGAAAAACGTTTTATTCGCTAAACTCTGACAGTTCGGAGCTCCTCATACAAGTCGATGATACGTTTTTGAAGGTCAATAACTTCTTTTTCACGCTCAGCTACCTTTCTGCTTAGTTCGTCCACTTCTGACGTGTACTTCTCCTGGCTTTCCGCATCGTTAAATGTAAGTAATTGAACTACGCTCATCTCAAAAAGTTTCGAAATCTGTTCCAATCGAGATAGGTTTACATCAGTAATGCCGGTCTCTATTTTTGAAAATGCAGGAATGGAAATTTCGAGGCGTTTTGCCACGTCTTCCTGGCTCCAGCTTTTCTGATGCCTTAGTAATCTAATTTTTTTTCCTAATGTTTTCATGTAGTGTTAATTAATCATTCTGAACCATATATAGTTCCAGATTCACCTTTCCCAGTCCTATAAACTGTATTGCTTTTTACTTTATAATTAAAGCAATTCAAAAACCTTTCCAAATTTACGGGATTACGGTTATAGTTTAAATTAATTCGAAAAACAGGTATTAACCAACAAGAAAACGGGTAGATATACGATAGGTGCACAAAAAGTGTTTTTTCTTTGCTTTTACACGTTTAAACTACAATTTCGCATTAATTTAGAGGCCATATGAGCACTATTTCGCATAACTCAAGACACTCTTCTAATAAGATTAAAATAATACAATGGTGTTCATAAAAGTCTTGGTGAAAAACATTTATCAGTTTTTAGTGTACAAAATTTGTCTAAAACGAATTAATTTTTCGTCTAGTATTATATACAATTGCCCTGCACTTAAG
>NZ_JBASJU010000038.1:0-4047 GCF_049655485.1 Daejeonella sp. | reverse complement strand
CATATGGATAATGTGGAATGGGATGAAGGAAATCAGCTGCTGAAATACCACCCTATTTTCGACTGGACGCTGGAGAAAGTAAAAGACTATATAAGTGAGAATAATATCCCTTACAATCCGCTTCACGATAAAGGCTTTCCGAGTATAGGTTGCGCTCCATGTACACGCGCTGTAAAGGAAGGCGAAGATTTCCGCGCCGGAAGATGGTGGTGGGAAGATCAAAGTAAAAAAGAGTGTGGTCTACACACGACGAGTTAACATTAAAATTAACCAGGATTTTGCTCCCCTGCAAAGGGGAGCTGTCCGCCCCAGGCGGACTGAGGGGTCTGGGCGGACTGAAAGGTCTGGACTACCATTAAAACGAAAAATAGTAAACGCACCAGGTGCGATTTTTAAAACATATGAATAAACAGGACACTACATACTTAGACCAGCTGGAAGCAGAAGCAATACACATATTGCGGGAAGTTGCCGGGCAGTTTGAAAAACCAGCATTGCTGTTTTCAGGAGGGAAGGATTCAATTACATTGGTGAGGCTGGCGGAAAAAGCATTCAGGCCGGGTAAGTTTCCGTTTCCTTTGGTGCACATTGACACAGGACACAATTTCCCCGAGACCATAAGTTATCGGGATAAGATGATTGAAAGGCTGGGAGAAAAGCTTATCGTAGGATATGTTCAGGATTCGATAGATCAGGGTAAAGTGATAGAGCAAACGGGCAAGAATGCCAGCAGAAATGCTTTGCAAACTGTTACACTCTTAGATACGATTGCCGAAAATAAATTTGACGCCTGTATAGGCGGCGCCCGCAGGGACGAAGAAAAGGCCCGCGCAAAAGAAAGGATATTCTCTGTCCGCGATGAATTCGGTCAATGGGATCCAAAACGCCAGCGCCCCGAGCTTTGGAATGTATATAATGGAAAAATCCACAAAGGTGAAAATGTCAGGGTATTCCCGATAAGCAACTGGACTGAACTGGATGTTTGGAATTATATCAAAAGAGAGAAGATAGAGCTTCCATCGATATATTTTGCCCATCAACGCGACGTAATTACCAGAAACGGACAGTTGATGGCAGCAGCAGATTTTCTGAACATCGATGAGCAGGATGTTGTGCAGCATAAAAATGTGAGGTTCCGTACCGTGGGAGATATGACCTGTACTGCAGCGGTTGAATCAGATGCGTTTTTAATAGATGATATAATTGAAGAAATACGGGATTCAAAGATCAGCGAAAGAGGTGCCCGTATGGATGATAAGGTTTCTGAAGCTGCAATGGAAGACCGCAAAAAGGGAGGATATTTTTAATGGATTTACTTAAATTTTTTACAGCTGGAAGTGTTGACGATGGTAAGAGTACGCTCATCGGCCGGCTTCTTTACGATAGTGAATCTATACTTGCAGATCAGCTGGAAGCGTTACAGCAATCGAACAGGAAGAATGATGATGGTACGATTGACCTGGCTATATTAACCGATGGCCTCAAAGCCGAACGTGAGCAGGGCATCACCATTGATGTTGCCTATAAATATTTCCAAACCGATAAGCGAAAGTTCATTATTGCAGATACTCCGGGGCATATCCAATACACGCGGAATATGGTTACGGGCGCATCTAACTCTAATCTTGCCATTATTTTGGTGGACGCCCGGAATGGTGTTGTTGAACAAACAATCAGGCATTCTTTCATTGTTTCGCTTCTTGAACTAAAACATGTTGTTGTTTGCATCAACAAGATGGATATGGTTGATTATAAGGAAGAAACCTTTAATACCATTGTTCAGGCATATTTTGATATCGCGAAGAAGCTTCATTTAAATGAAGTGACCTATATACCGGTAAGTGCCCTTAAAGGGGATAACGTAGTAAATGTATCCGACCATATGCCCTGGTACACTGGCAAGAGCCTTCTGGATCACCTGGAGACTATTGCTGTCAATGAGGATGAGAAATCGCCACAAGCGCGTATGCCAGTGCAATGGGTGATCAGGCCTCAAACGGATGAGCTTCACGACTACAGAGGATACGCCGGAAGAGTTTCCAGCGGCAGCTTTCACTTAAATGATAAGGTCACGATCCTCCCATCGGGCGTGAAATCTGAAATCAGCAGAATAGAAACCTTCGGTAAGGATCAGGAAGAAATCCATAGCGGGATGTCGGTTACTCTTCATCTCAAAGATAATGTTGACATCAGCCGTGGAGATATCCTTGTAAACTCATCCCATGAGCCCATTGTATCGCAGCTTATTGAAGCAGATCTTTGCTGGATGGATACCCGCCCTCTGGATGATTCGATGATGTACCTGATTCAGCACAACAGCAAACAGACGAAATGTAAAATCAGGGAGATGCTTCATAAGGTAAATATCAACACGCTTGAAAAAATACCGGCAGATACCTTCCAATTAAATGATATTGGCCGGATAGTGATTAAAACGGCAGATCCATTGGCATTTGACCTTTATCAGGATAATAAGCAGAATGGTGGGGCGATACTTATAGACAGTCGTACTAATTTGACGGTAGGAGCTTTGATGTTTAGAGCCCTTATTAATGAGTAAATCAGCAAAATAGAGAATTAGTAAATGGGAATGAGTAAATGAGTAAATTTGAAAATTAGCAAATGTGCTGCCCGCCTAATTTGCTAATTCTCAAATTCTCAAATTTTCTAATTTATTGCAGTGAAAGTAGAACTAAAAAGAGTCAACGATGCCGTCCATTTCGAGGCATCTGCACCATCATCAACAGTTAAAGTACATATCGACGGTTCGCCGGATATCGGCGGACAAGGATTGGGCGTGCGGCCTATGGAAATGGTACTGATGGCCCTCGCTTCATGCAGCTCCCTCGACCTGGTAAGTATCTTGAAAAAACAAAACCAAGATCTGCAGGATTTATCTGTTTCTGTAGAGGCACAGCGTCGTGAAGAAATTCCAACCATCTTCACAAAGATTCATATGACCTTTACCCTCAAAGGCACCATCGATCCTGCCAAGGCCGACCGTGCTGCAGAACTCGCAGTGAAAAAATACTGTTCGGTGCATGATATGCTGGTCGCGGGGGGAGTGGAGATTACTTATACCGTGGATATTAATTCTTAATCAGGAAAGTCCTTTTAATAGAGAGCAAGGATCAAAGAGCAAAGAACAAGGACAATGATCGGAAATTTGGAATGGTCGGCTCAAAAAAAGGTATTTGCCCCACTAAGGTATTTAACTACTTAGAAACCTGGTTCTTGGCAATCAAAATCGAGGAGTTAAAACAAAGATGGAAATTTGAGAAAATTTCCTTTCATTTTTTATTACACGGTTTGGTGTAGACCTCAATTCTAATCTACACGTACAAAGTAACCTAGTCCAAGTCCTTATTCTTTGCTCCTTATTCCTTGCTCTAACATGTGACACTGATATTACATGTTACAACATCTATTGCCCTATCTTTGTATATCCAAAAACTAAAACAAAACGATATGTCACAGAAAACCAAATGGGCTTTAGACCCCACACATTCAGAGGTTCATTTCAAGGTAAAGCACCTTGTGATCTCAACTGTTACCGGAACTTTCAAGGAATTTGACGGTAGTTTCCAGACCGAAAATGAAGATTTTTCAAATGCACAGATTGACTTCTCTTTAGACGTCAGCAGCATTGACACCAATCAGGAACAAAGGGATGTGCACTTGAAGTCGGCAGATTTTTTCGATGCGGAGAAATATCCTAAGATCAATTTTAAATCTACTTCTTTCACAAAGAATGGTGATGATTACGTTCTTCAGGGAGATTTGACAGTTAAAGATTTAACCAGGCCTATAAAACTGAGTGTTGAATATGGCGGTACAGCAACCGATTTCTATGGCAATGAAAAAGCTGGGTTTGAAATTAAAGGGAAGATCAGCCGTAAAGAATATGGTCTAACATGGGATGCGGTTACCGAGGCAGGTGCTATCGTTGTTGGAGACGAAATTAAACTGGACATCAACGTACAGTTTGCTAAACAAGTATAAAGAGTATTATAGCTTTCGAGATTGCTTCGTTACACTCGCAATGAC
>NZ_JBASJU010000037.1:0-2067 GCF_049655485.1 Daejeonella sp. | reverse complement strand
TTCTGGCTTTTATCCGTTTTTGCGATCGCTTCTTTGTCTTTTTCGCTTCCGGTCTGTTTGTTATCTTTCTTAGGATCCATAAAGTCTATAGGTTGTCTAACTTGAACAAAGGAAAAAGAAAAATGTTCAACTTTTATTTATCAAATCTATTGATCTTTAATATTTTTTGTACATTTGCAATCCAATTCTGAAAGGGGGTATCTGTATATTATGATCATTATTAATGTAAAAGACGGCGAATCACTAGACAAAGCTTTAAAACGCTTTAAAAAGAAATTCGAGAAAACCGGTGTATTAAGAGAGCTAAGAAGCCGCCAGGCCTACGAGAAAAAGTCTATTACCCGCCGTACAGAAGTTAAAAAAGCTATCTACAAGCAAGGATTAAACATCGATACTGTTTAATTTTTCTTTAAGCATATTAATTCTTAAAGCCATTTGTATTTCATTTATTGATATGCAAATGGCTTTTTGTTTTTGGAGCGATTGACGATTCCTCCAAATGTGCTGTATCAGAAATGCCCTAATAATCATTCCCCCCTTTATTTTTTTTCTTCAATCATATAAATTCTTAAAACTATTTGTATATTCAAATTATTGATGTGCAAATGGATGATTTGATGTTTATAGAGCGATTTATTCGATACCTTCAATTTGAAAAGCGGTTCTCTCCCCACACCGTGACAGCCTACCGGCAAGACCTAAACCAATTCAATGATTTTCTTAGTCCTGACGAGATTGATATATTAACGATTTCTCACCAGGAAGTCCGCAGTTGGATGCTTGCCCTCATGGAACAGGGTGCTGAATCCAAGACAGTTAACCGCAAACTTTCCGTGCTCAGGTCCTTCTATAAATTTCTTCAGCGCGAGGATGTAATCAGTAATAATCCGATGAACCAGATAAAGGCGCCTAAAATTCCCAAAAGGCTGCCAGTTGTTATGGACGAACAGAAGATGGATTCGCTTTTAGATAGCATTGATGTTTTTGAAGGTAACTTTGCAGGAGCCAGGAACCGCCTGATACTTGAACTTTTATATGGTACAGGGATGCGGCTTTCGGAGCTTGTAAATCTTAAGGATCAGGATGTTAATCTCTATGAGCAGAGTATAAAGGTTTTAGGCAAGCGCAATAAGGAGCGGATAATTCCAGTAGGCACCCCATTGATCAAGTTAATTAAGGAATATTTGACAATGAAATTAAGTCAAAATTTTGACAACAAAGCGAGTTCCTTAATCGTTACCAATGAAGGAAACAATGCTTATCCACAGTTTATATATCGCATCGTGACGTCAAGCTTATCTCATATTTCCACCCAGACTAAAAAAAGCCCTCACATATTGAGGCATTCATTTGCGACTGCGCTATTAAACAGGGGCGCTGATTTAAACGCGATTAAGGAGCTTTTGGGCCATTCGAGCCTCGCCGCTACACAGGTCTATACCCACAACTCAGTCGAGAAATTAAAATCAATTTACAAACAGGCACATCCTAAAGCATAAACCAAAGTCTATGATTTGAACTCTACACTTACAATTGTAAGATTCCCGTGTTATCGGGAATTAATTAATTTCTAAATTTCATAAAAGGAGGAAACATGAAAATCCGAGTGCAATCGATCCATTTTTCAGCAGATGTTAAATTATTGGATTTTATTCAGAAGAAGGCAGATAAGCTGGATCAGTTTTTTGACCAGATAATCAGTGGCGACGTATATCTCAAGCTTGAGAATACTGCAGACGAAGCAAATAAGATCGTAGAAATTAAATTGCTTATTCCCGGGAACGACCTTTTCGCGAAAGAGCAGTGTAAATCTTTTGAAGAAGCGACCGACAAAGCAATTGAATCGTTAAAACACCAAATCGATAAACGTAAAGAAAAATTGAGGTCTAAGATGAGTAATCACAAAACTCTGCTTACGTCCGATGAAATAATTTAATCTATAAATACTTCATAATTAGGCACTTTTTCGGCAGTCGATGCGACTGCCGATTTTTTTTACTAAAAAATTTTGTCCAACTCTAAATTTTCGTAGATTTGCAGTCCGTTTCAGAGGGGGTTATCTTTAAG
>NZ_JBASJU010000036.1:0-11840 GCF_049655485.1 Daejeonella sp. | reverse complement strand
AACGTGTAAGCAATTCCTGGCAGAACGATGCTGGAAGAAGTAATCAGTTTATCTACGATGAAAACGTAAACGCAGCTTACCTGAATCTTAATAAACAATATAAATCGACTAGCGTGCAATTGGGACTGCGCGCAGAGCAGACAAACTCAAATGGAAACTCCATTACTACCACAAAGAAAGTTGATCGTAGTTATCTGGACATCTTTCCAAGTGTATTCGTTAACCAGGCTCTGTCGAAGAACCATGACCTGGGAGTTTCGTATAGCCGCAGGATTGACCGACCGAGTTATGATGCGCTCAATCCCTTCGTGTTTTTCCTCGACCAATATACTTACAATCAGGGAAACCCATTTCTTAATCCACAGTATACGCACAATTATGAGCTCAGTTATAATTACAAGAAAACCTATAGCCTGACATTAAATTATAGTTTAACCAGAGATGTAATCACCCAAGTTATCCTTCCCGACACAGCGAAGAAAGCCTTGTTTCAAACCAATGAAAATCTCGACAAGCAGATCAATTACAGTGTGAATTTGAACGCCCCGGTTTCATTTAGCAAATGGTGGAGTACAAGCAACAATGCCTCGGTTTTTTACCTCGGTTTCCGTTCACCAAACCTTCGCGGCCAGGAGCTGAACTCAGGCCGGGTGGCTTTACAAGTAAACTCACAACATAAATTTATAATTAGCCCAAGCTTAACCGGAGAACTTACCGGGGATTATACTTCTCCTTTGGAATATGGAACTCTCAAGATCGGCTCACAATACGGAATTGATTTGGGACTGAGCAAATCATTTATGAATAAGAAGGCTAATGTCAAACTTGCTTTGAGCGATATATTCGATTCGAGGAAACAATATATTTCGAGTACGTATGAGGGACTCGATTATAATTTAGTTCAAAAGAATGAAACTCGCATAGGTCGTTTAACTTTTACCTACAGATTCGGTAAAAGTGAGATCAAGCCTGAACGCCGACGTTCAACAGGATTGGAAGACGAGCAAAGACGTATTAAAAATTAGTTTAGTTTAATTGGTTAGAAAGGTCCCGGTTGTAGAACGGGGCCTTTTTTTGTGCAATTAGATAATTAGAAAATTTGAGAATGAGCAAATTGGGAGGAGCGTAAATTGAAACAGGTCTTCTATGCCGTTTGGTAAGTAGGCAATTTGCTAATTTGCTAATTTCCTAATTCTCTAATTGGGTAATTCTCTAATTAAAGTACATCCTTCAATACCATCCACACATTCTCCGCCAAAATTTTATGCCCCTCAGCCGTAGGGTGAATACCATCAGACTGATTCAACTTAGGTACCCCCCCCACATTTTCAAGAAGGAAAGGAACGAGCGCCATATTATTTTTATCTGCTATCTTTTTGAAGATTACGCTGAATTCTGATGCGTATTTAGCGCCCATGTTAGGTGGAACCTGCATGCCGGTCATGATTAGCTTAGCTTCCGGATATTTTGCCTTAACCTGATCAACAATACTCTGAAGGTTATTTTCAGTTTCTGATACCGGAATACCTCTTAAGCCATCATTTGCTCCAAGTTCCAGAATGAACACATCGACTTTTTGCTTAAGGATCCAGTCAATTCGTGCTTTGCCTGCAGCTGTGGTCTCGCCACTCAGCCCCGCGTTAGTGACTTTATAAGGGAGGCCCAGGGAATCAATTTTATCTTCAATAATTGCCGGGAATGCTTCTTCCGGTTCGACTCCCAGGCCAGCAGTGAGACTATTGCCGAATATAAGAATGTTCTTTTTCTGCGTATTAACCTGTGCTGGCAGGCTGTCTTTAATAGTGGTTTCAGTTTTTTCATTCGTGCTTCCACCACATGACGCGAGTATAAATAGAGAGAAGGCGAGATATAAAAGGTTCTTAAACATAGTTTTAATTTAGAATCACAAAATTAAGCTTTCTGCCTGAGACATAACGTGTTTAAACCCTTAGTTCCTGTAACATCAAGCAGCTTTTTCTATCAAAACATTGTTAAACGGCAATATTTAGTTTGATTTCTGGTTATGGCCATCCTGTCTGTCGGCAGCATGTTCCTGTATCAGGGCGTAATTTTTTACAATACTCAAACTCCCAATATAACCAAATTCATTATTTTGCAAGAATGCATGGCATAACACCTAAAAACAATAATGTGGACATAATCCTGAACGTTCAGAATCTTACAAAAACATATCAGAGCGGAGGTAGCAGCTTAACTGTTCTAGATAATATAAGCTTCGCACTGGAAGCAGGATCGACCATGGCCATAGTGGGACCCTCAGGAAGTGGAAAGACTACACTTTTAGGACTTTGTGCTGGCCTGGACAGATCAAGTTCTGGTGTGGTAGAACTAAATAATATCAGGCTCGACAATCTAAGTGAAGACCAGCGGGCCGCGGTTAGAAACCAACATGTAGGTTTTATTTTCCAAAACTTTCAGTTACTTCCAACTCTGACTGCCATCGAAAATGTGATGGTACCTTTAGAACTTCGGGGAGAGAAGAATATACGCTCAAGGGCCGCTGATCTATTAGATAAAGTTGGGCTTGCGGATCGGGGACATCATTATCCAAGCCAGCTTTCTGGAGGTGAACAACAGCGCGTTTCTCTAGCAAGGGCTTTTTCCAATTCGCCAAAAATACTTTTTGCTGATGAACCGACTGGCAACCTTGATGCTGAGACCAGTGAGAAAGTGGTCAAATTGATTTTCGACCTGAATAAAGAGGCTGGCACTACCCTGGTTTTAGTTACTCATGATCTTGAGCTGGCAACTAAAACCCAGCGGATCATTCGTGTTAAAGGTGGGAATCTTATTTCCGACGATCCAACAGGCACAGAAATATTTGACCAAGCAGCTTATGCCGGACGATAAGATTCAACAGACAGGAGTGTCTAAACCCGGCCTAAACATTAGCTGGTTGGTGTTGATGGCATGGAGAGATAGCAGACGAAATCGTTCCCGTTTATTTCTATTCATTTCCTCAATTATTCTCGGAATTGCTGCTCTTGTGGCAATTTATTCATTCGAATATAATCTTCGGCAGGATATCGATTTGCAGGCGAAAAGCCTCCTGGGAGCAGATATGGTTATTGAAACCAATAAAACTGTTCAGAAAGATATTTTACCCGTGTTGATGGCTTTAGGTGATGAACGTTCGGAAGAAAGGACTTTCGCATCGATGGTATATTTCCCTAAGAGTGAAGGCACACGCCTGGTTAACGTTAAGGCGTTGGAAGGAGAATACCCCTACTACGGTGTAATTGAAACTACACCCGAGTCGGCCGGAAATTCTTTTCGCGATAAGCAGCATGCCCTTGTTGATAAAACCCTCATGCTCCAGTTTGATGCGAAAGTAGGGGATTCCGTTAAGGTGGGTGAGATCTCCTTTATGATAGCCGGGGTGCTTAACAAAGCGCCGGGCCAAACCGGGTTTTCGGCATCAGTTGCTCCCGTAGTATATATCCCTCTTCAATACCTCGATCAGACCGGATTGTCGCAAAAAGGCAGCCGCATTAACTATAACTTCTATTATAAGTTTGCAGACAATATTAACGTAGATGTGCTCGCTGAGAAGCTAAAACCGCGGCTCGATAAATCGGAAATGGATGCTGAAACCATTGAGTCTCGTAAGGAGAATACAGGCCGTTCATTTGAAGACATGACGGAGTTTCTTGCCCTGGTAGGATTTGTCGCTCTTCTGCTTGGATGTATTGGTGTGGCAAGTGCAATTCATATCTACATCCGCGAAAAGATTAATACCATCGCGATACTCCGCTGCCTGGGTGCAAGTTCCCGACAAGCATTTATAATATACCTCATTCAGATCGTCGGCATTGGATTAATTGGGTCATTGATGGGAGCCATACTTGGAACTTTTATCCAGCAATTGTTGCCAGTGGTTCTTAAAGACTTCCTGCCTGTAGCGATAACCGCGGATATTTCATGGTATGCTATTGCACAGGGCTTATTGCTTGGGCTGATCATTTCGATCTTATTTGCCCTCTTACCACTGGTTTCGGTTAGAAATATCTCACCGCTTAATACACTTCGTCTCTCCTTTCAGGAAACATCTCTTTTCAGAGATCCGGTGAAGTGGCTGGTATATTTCATTATCGTGCTTTTTGTCTTCGTTTTCACCTATCTTCAGATGGGGTCGATCATCAAGACTTTTTACTTCACGGGCGGTGTGCTACTGGCTTTTTTGGTTTTATCCGGGCTCGCTTACGCGATGATGTGGCTGGCGAGGAAATTCTTTCCTACATCATGGAGTTACTTGTGGCGACAGGGCTTTGCAAATCTATTCCGTCCAAACAACCAAACCCTGATCCTGGTGGTTTCGATCGGCCTGGGTACCGCATTTATATGTACTCTTTTCTTTGTTCAGGGAATTCTCATCAATCGCGTTACCATGTCATCAAGCAAGAATCAACCAAATATGGTATTGTTTGATATCCAGGGTGAGCAGCGCCAGGCACTTACAGATCTTACCAGAAGCATGAACCTTCCAGTTATTCAGGAAGTGCCTATCGTGAACATGAGAATGATCGCAATAAATGGCCGCGATGCTGCAAGCTTTAAAAAAGACAGCCTTGCCGGGAGTGCCAGAAGGGCTTTAGAACGTGAATATAGGGTTACTTACCGTGACAGTCTCAGCGATTCAGAAAAGATATTAGAAGGTAAATGGACTGGAACATCCACGCCAGGTGAGCCAGTTATCGTTTCCCTTGAAGAAGGCTTTGCGCGCCGTATCGAGGTAAAAATTGGCGACAAACTCACCTTTAACGTTCAGGGTGCCCCTTTGGAAACCGTTGTGGGGAGCATTCGAAAAGTGGATTGGAATCGTATACAAACTAACTTCCTGTTAATATTTCCCACGGGCGTTCTTGAAGATGCGCCGCAATTCCATGTTCTGCTTACTCGTGTCCCGTCGAATGAAATTTCAGCAAATTACCAGCGGGCAGTGGTAAAGACTTATCCTAATATATCGATGATCGATTTGGGGCTTGTTCTCAGTGTACTCGATGAGATACTTACGAAGATGGGTTTTGTCATCCGGTTTATGGCTGGCTTTAGTATCATAACCGGTTTAATTGTATTAATCGCCTCGGTGCTTATAAGTAAATATCAGCGCATCCGCGAAAGCGTTCTATTAAGGACCCTGGGTGCAAGCCGTAAACAAATCCTGGTAATCACAGCGCTTGAATACTTCTTCCTGGGAGCCCTGGCTGCCGGTGCAGGTATCGTTTTGTCATTGATCGCAAGCTGGGGATTAGCTAAATTTAGTTTTGAAACGAGCTTTACCCCTGATATTCTTCCTGTGTTATTGTTGTTTGTCTTAATTTCATCGTTGACAGTTTTAATTGGGCTGTTTAACAGCCGCGGGATACTTAATAAGCCGCCATTGGAAGTACTAAGAAGTGAAGTTTAAATGCAGGACATGAGACTTATATTATTGGTAGGACTTGGCAGCTTTATCGGAGGGGTTTCCCGCTACTTGATTTCGTTATTTATAGTCAACAGAGGCTTAATCGCTTTCCCATACGGCACACTTACAGTAAACATTGTAGGATGTTTCCTGATTGGAATTGTTTATGGAATTACGGAACGGGTTGGTATGACCAACGAATGGAGGTTATTTTTGGCGACGGGTATACTTGGCGGATTTACAACATTTTCAGCCTTTTCTTACGAAAGCATTTCCCTGTTACGAGACGGGCAAAGTGGTGCAGCTTTTCTCTACGTAATTTGTAGTGTGGTATTCGGACTATTGGCTACCTGGGCTGGAATGTCTGCAGCAAGTTAGCTTACACTAAGCTCATCAAAGGCCGTCCTTTTATAATTCGTTACTTGAAAAGGTATCCCCCTGACTAACATCTCCGGTTTCATAACCCTTTTTAAACCACTTCATGCGCTGAGCAGAAGTACCATGAGTAAATGAATCGGGTACTACGGTGCCCTGTGATTGTTTTTGTATTCTATCGTCGCCAATAGCGCTTGCAGCAGTTAATGCTTCTTCAATATCACCGTCCTCGAGCACGCTTTCACCATTCTGTTGAAGCTTTTGTATGTAATTAGCATACACTCCAGCGTAGAAATCAGCCTGTAGTTCAAGCTTGACAGACAAACGGTTATATTCTGTTTCACTCACCTGGCCACGCATTTGCTGTACCTTGCTTGAAGTGCCTAAAAGGTTCTGAACGTGATGTCCAACTTCATGGGCTATAACGTAAGCCATGGGGAAATCGCCCCCTGCACCAAAGCGGTTTTTGAGTTCTTGTTGGAATGTGAGATCCAGGTAGATTTGTTTATCTGTAGGGCAATAAAATGGACCGGTTGCTGAACTCGCAGAACCACATGCGGAGCTAACAGAATTATCGAAAAGTACGATAGTAGGTCTTTCATAAGACATACCCTGCTCCTGGAAAATTTTAGTCCATAATTCATCTGTGTCGGCAAGCACCACATCCGCAAATTTACCGGCATCATCCGACGGCGAGCCGGCCTTACCTTCCTGCTGTGTTGCTTCACCCAAGGGTAACTGGTTCAACAGCTGAGTCGCTTCCGGGCCGAAAATTAATCCTAATATCACTATGAGGATACCGCCGCCGCCAAGTGCCATTCCCCCGCCGCTCATTCCGCGTCGATCATCAATATTACCGCTTCCGCGTCTGCCTAACCATTTCATATAAATACATTTAGTTTTGGTTTAACACAGATGGAGAACCATTGTTTTAAACCGGAAAACTATCCTGATAATTAAGTAAGGAAGATATTAATTATTAAAAGCATTTAATGCTTTCATAATTCTGTTTTTGGTTTCCTCCTTGCCTAAAATAGACGCAATGTCAAACACTCCCGGACCAAATTTACCCCCTACCAGCATTATACGGAATGGAAGCATGACCTCCCCGATTTTTATGCTGCTTTCCTCTGCTAAAGTTTTAAAGGAAGCTTCGAGATATGTAGGATTCCATTGGTCATCGCTTAACGAATCGAATTTGATTATCAGATCGTTAAAGTATGAGGTTTTAGCGTCAGTCCATTTAGGTTTCACTGAATCCAGATCATACTGTTCTGGCGTCTGGAATAAAAAGGATGCCTGTTCCCAGAAATCCTGAAGATAGGTCATCCGCTCCTTAACCAGAGTGATCACCTGATCTAAGAATTCTTCATTCTTAACTGTTACTCCACGTTTCTCCAGATCGTCTAATATTTGGGGCCGGATGCTTGAAACTTCTGCCTTCTTAATGTATTCGTGACTAAACCATTTCGCTTTTTCAATATCAAATTTCGCCCCGGATTTGCTTACGCGTTCAATACTGAATTTTTCGATTAGTTCTTCCATACTAAAAATTTCCTGTTCTGTTCCATCATTCCAGCCCAGTAGCGCCAGCATATTCACGAATGCGTCAGGAAGAAATCCCATTTCGCGGAAACCTCTGGTTGTTTCGCCGGTTTTAGGATCAGTCCAGTTCATAGCATAAACCGGAAACCCTAGTCGGTCACCATCCCTTTTACTCAGCTTTCCGTTGCCATCCGGTTTCAGGATAAGGGGTAGATGAACCCATTCAGGCATGTCCTTTTTCCAGCCAAGGTATTCCCATAAAAGTATATGTACAGGTGCTGAGGGTAGCCATTCCTCGCCACGAAAAGCATGGCTGATTTGCATCAGGTAATCATCTACAACAACCGCTAAATGGTATGTTGGCATGCCATCAGCTTTCAGTAAAACTTTATCATCAACCAGGTTGGTCTCAAAACTAACATGCCCGCGTATCATATCGTGGAAATGCACAGTTTCACCGGGCAGCACTTTTATCCTGATTACATACGGTATACCATCTGCGATAAGCTGCTTTGTTTCTTCTTCAGATAGGCTCAAGGAATTACGCATTTTCATGCGATTCTCATGCCCATAGCGAAAGTTAGCTGATTGGGCACGCTGTTCTTCCAGATCTTCTGTAGTGTCAAATGCGTAATATGCAAAACCGTCTTTGACTAATTGCTCAGCATATTGCCGGTAATTTTTTTTACGTTCACTTTGACGGTATGGGGCAAAAGGGCCACCGTTAACAGGGCCTTCATCCGGATTTAATCCGCACCAGTTCAGGCAATCGATAATATATTGTTCAGCACCTTCCACATATCGGTTCTGATCAGTATCCTCGATACGGAGTACAAAATCGCCTTTATGCTGACGGGCAAATAAATAATTGAATAAAACGGTTCTTACACCTCCAAGGTGGAGCCCACCTGTTGGACTCGGAGCAAAACGTACACGAACTTTTTTGGTAATTTCAGACATGGGGGCAAAGATAGGTAATAATTAAGTTGAGAGTTGAAACTAGGTAAAAGGTAAAAGGTGAAAGGGAATAGCTCGTAATTTTTAACCGGAAAATAACCTGTTACTCTTTCCGTTTCCTTTTGTAATTTGCTTCCCGAATGAATCCTTACGAAAAAAAACGCCGCTGGAAATTTATATTACTTGCATTTGCTGTAATAATCGCAGGCTCTTCGCTTTGGTATACCGACTATTTGGTAAGGAATATTTCAGATGCGGAGCGGACCCGGGCAGAGCTTTGGGCCTTAAGTATGCGAAACATTATTGCTATGCCCGATGTGAATGATGAGTACATCACATTCATTTATAGCATGAGGGATAGTCTTGCAGTTCCGGCAATAGTAGCTGATTCTTCAGACAATATCATTACATGGAGAGGCCTTGATAGTACGAAAACCGACTTGCAGGAAGATACCGAAAGAACCTACGATCCTAAATATTTCCAGGCTCAACTTCGCCAGATGAAAAAGCAGCATCCTCAGCCCATCGTTCTTGAGCTGGACACGCGGAAATGGTTTGTCTACTACAAAGATTCAGTACTCTTAACCCAGCTTAGGGCTTTCCCGTATATTCAATTATCCGTTATCGCGATATTCCTGCTTGTGGCATATGGCGTTTTTAGCTCCTCCAGGAAATCAGAACAGGATCAGGTTTGGGTAGGGCTTGCTAAAGAGACGGCTCACCAGTTAGGTACTCCGATATCCTCGTTAATGGCTTGGGTAGAATTGCTCAGATCGCGGTTTAATGCTCCGGATGATCCTTTGATTATGGAGATGGAAAACGATGTTAAAAGGCTGGAGATGGTGGCTGATCGATTTTCCAAAATAGGTTCAAAGCCCGTGCTGCATAACCATGTAGTTTATGATGTTGTTGATGAATATATCAACTATTTCCGGGTTAGGGTAAGTGATAAAATCAAGTTTGAAATAGCGGGTGATGATCATGTCGAAGCGCTGATTAATGTGCCTCTATTCGATTGGGTGATTGAGAATATTCTTAAAAATGCAGTTAACGCTATTGATGGTCCGGGGCTGATTAAGGTCGACATACGTGAAAATCTGGTAAAGGAACAGGTGTTTATTGATATATGTGATACCGGATCCGGCATACCGAGGTTGAAGTTCGACACGATTTTCCAGCCAGGCTATACTACTCGTAAACGAGGTTGGGGATTGGGTTTGTCATTGACTAAACGTATCGTTGAGAATTATCATAAAGGCCATATTTTTGTAAAGGATTCTGAAATTGGAAAGGGAACAACTTTCCGCATTGTACTAAAATGTAATTTAACTTATGAAGCCACCACAAGCTGAGGAATACCCAATATTTTATCAGAAATATATCGACACTGTTAGTGAAAATGTTCTGGCCGAGCTGGAACACCAGGTTGTCGCATTTTCAACCTTTTTAAAAGGGATTTCATCAGACAAAGCGTGTTATGCATATGCTGATGGGAAGTGGACAATTAAGGAGCTTGTGGGGCATGTTATAGATACTGAACGTATTATGGCTTATCGCTTGTTAACCATATCCAGAAATGATAAGACGTCACTTCCCGGTTTTGACGAGAATGAATATGTAAGTCATGCGCATTTTTCCGAAAGAACCTTAGAAAGCCTGGCCGACGAGTTTGCCACCGTTCGCAGGTCCAATATGTACCTTATTAAATCACTAAATGAGGAGCAAGTTAACATCAGTGGACTTGCCAATGGGTCCCCGATCAGCGTCCGGGCATTAATCTACATCCTTGCCGGCCATTTAAATCATCATCGCAAAATTATAGAGGAAAGATATCTATGATTTGGTTCAGGGAATATAATGTTCAGGAACTCAATGGCCGTCCCCAAAATCATTTAGGGGCCTTGCTGGGTATTGAATTCATGGAAATAGGCGAGGATTTTCTCGTTGCCCGGATGCCGGTTAATGAAAAGACCCATCAGCCCTATGGTATTTTGCATGGCGGAGCATCCGTAGTGCTCGCAGAAACCCTCGGAAGCGTAGCATCCAGTATGGCTATTGATTGGAATAAATATATTGGAGTCGGGCTTGAAGTAAATGCAAATCACCTTCGGCCTGTAAAGTCTGGATTCGTTACCGGAGTTTGTAAATTCTTACACATCGGAGGCAAAACACATGTGTGGGATATAAAAATTTACGATGAACGCGGTAAAATGAATTGTATAAGCCGGCTTACTGTTGCGATTATCCCGAAACCCCAATAAATTATTTGGTTTTAGTACCTTATAAAATCTTTAAAATGTGGCTTCCTATCATTATTTGGAAGTTTTAATTGCCATTTTCTTCACAACGACATCCCCGAATTAAATGAATTTCAAAAACTTACAAAAAAAAAGAGAACATTTTTAAACAACGATGGTTTAATGAGATAGGACTCCACAGGGGTCCGTTGTGATAAGGTTTAGGTTGGAACCCCCGCGTAACAAGCGGGGGTTTCTTAATTTACGCCCGCCTGGACTTTATTTCTTTGGTTCTGTATTAGCTGGATCACTTGAGAAATGATCATTACTAGTAAACAGCCCAAAACATTCAACCATAAAAAGGCCATAAAATCCAGCCACCAGCAAGCAAATACAATCACCTCGGTAATAATTGCCGCCAGAAAAGTTGCTGAGCCGCCTATTTTCTTCAGATAAAAAGCCACCACAAAGATTCCGAGAATCGTACCGTAAAAGAGTGAACCCAGGATATTGACCGCTTCAATCAGGTTACCCATTTTACTGGCGTACAATGCCATGAAAATGCAAAATATGCCCCACACCACCGTTGACCAACGCGAAACAGAAAGATATTTTTCATCCGATCCTTCTTTATTAATCATGCGCTTATAGATATCAATTACTGTGGTAGAGGCAAGGGAGTTTAAAGCGCCGGCAGTCGATCCCATCGAAGCCATAAAAACTATGGCGATCAGTAATCCGATTAGGCCTTCAGGCAGGTATCGTGTCACAAAACTCAAGAAAACGTAGTTATTGTCATTTGTGTCAGCTTCCGGATCATTTTTGACCATCAGGTCGACAGCTTCTTTACGAATAGATTTGGTTTTTTCGTCCGCCGCCTGCAATAGTACGCGTTGGGAATTTATCGCCTTTTCATCATTTGCGTCAAGTGCCGCTTCAAGACGATTAACTTCTATTTGTTTGTTCTTAAAAGCATCAGCGTAATCGCTTTTTATGCGGTTAAGTTCCGGAGCGTATTGGCTTTGTTCAAGCTTTCCAAGTTCATATCTGTTGAAAAAGACAGGGGGCTGATGGTATTGATAAAAAGTAAATACCAAAACACCGATAAGCAAGATTAGAAACTGCATCGGTATTTTCACCAGGCCATTCATCAATAATCCCAAACGGCTTTGGCTTACGGAAGAGCCTGTGAGGTATCGCCCAACCTGGCTTTGGTCAGTTCCAAAATAGGATAGCTGCAGGAAAAACCCGCCGATAAGGCCACTCCAAACCGTATATTGGTTATTCCAGTCGAACTTAAA
>NZ_JBASJU010000035.1:0-3156 GCF_049655485.1 Daejeonella sp. | reverse complement strand
TTATTTCAACAATTTCAAACTCAATTTTACCTGCTGGAACAGCGATTTCAGCTTTATCGCCAACGGATTTTCCAAGCAATCCCTGGGCAATTGGCGATTTCACAGAAATCTTTCCGGATTTTAAATCAGCTTCGGTTTCTGATACCAGCTGATAAGTCATAATCGACCCGTTTTGAACATTTTTTATCTTAACAATCGACAATGCCAGCACCTTCGATGTGTCGAGCTTCGACTCATCAATCAGGCGTGCACTTGCCAGAACATTGGTAAGCTTAGAGATTTTGGATTCATGGTGACCCTGGGCCTCCTTCGCGGCGTCGTATTCGGCATTTTCCGAAAGATCACCCTTGTCCCTGGCTTCAGCAATGGCTTTGGAAATCTGCGACCTTCCTTCCGTCTTTAAATGATGAAGCTCCTCTCTTAATTTATCTAATCCTTCCTGGGTGTAATATGTTACGTCCGTCATTTCTCTCTCTGTTTATGGTCAAGTCTATAAAAACAAACAAGACTATGTCGGCTAAAGCCAATATAGTCTTGCTCGTATCAATACGAAGATAATATTTTTGGTTTTAGTTTTCCAAATACAATTGAGAAATTACGTTCGGGAGATAATATCGATGTTGGATTGGCAGATGAATGAATAATAGAAAATGATGAATAAATGAATGATTGAGACTACAGCGTTCGAAAAGAGAACTTTTTTTTAAAATTGAAATGAATAGATTGTTGAAGAATAATAGGAAAAGATTGATAAAGTATGAGGAAATATTGTTTTGGGGGTTGCGCCGTGGGGCGGCGCCGGGCTCTTCGCCTTTATCTTTTTTCGCTTCGCTAAAAAAGGATAACGGCTTCGATCCCTAACCCGGAACCAACCCTTAACATAGGGATATTATCTGTACGGTTTAGGCATTCATTGTCATTGCTCTTTGCTCCTTGTTCCTTAATCCTCTTCGCTATAAAGCATCAAATCCCCTTCAACTTCTCCGCCAACACTTCAGAGATCTTCCGATAGGATTCAAAACTCCAGCCAGCGACATGGGGACTTAGAATCACCCTCTCACTTTTCTTGAGTTCTTCAAACCAGCGCTGTTCAGATAAAGCAGGAAATTTTTCAACTTCCAGAACATCGAGCCCTGCGGCAGTGATTTTCTCATTTTTCAAACCGCTGACCACAGCATTCGTGTCTATGATTTCGCCCCGGGAAGCGTTAAGTAAAACAATGGGCTTTCTAAAATGGAAGAGATATTCTTCATTAAATAAGCGTCGGGTTTCGCGGGTCAGAGGAATATGAAAACTTAAAACGTCGGCCAGCTTAACTATTTGTTCCATGCTGACCTCGGAAGCATATTCGTCGCTATATCCGGTTTTATATTTATCGTAGGCAATTACATTGACCTCGAATCCGGATAGCTTACGGGCAAAGCTTCTTCCATTATTACCATATCCGATAATTGCGACTGTTTTTCCTTTCAGTTCCCATCCCCGGTTTCCTTCGCGGTCCCAAATCCCAGAACGGATCTGTTGGTCACCCTGCCTTAAATTATTCAGCAAACTCAACAGCATTCCTATCACATGCTCCCCCACTGCATCCCGGTTACCTTCGGGAGCATTTATACAAATAATACCTTTTGATTTGGCATATTCCTCATCCACATTATCCATACCAGCCCCTGCGCGGGCAATAAACATAAGGTTAGGACTGGAATCGATGATCTCTTTGTCGATCAGAAATTTAGTGCGGATAGCGATGCCGGAATAATCGTTAAGGATCTGCAAAGTTTCCTCTCTGCTCACCAGCGGCATATCATCGCATATATAACCTAATTTTTCTGCTTCTTCCTTAAATGCAGGATGTAGATGGTCGGCTATGAGTATTTTTTTCATCGAATTATCGGGAACCTCCTACCAGATTGGTCAGTTTAACAAAATCAGCTACACTTAGCCTTTCTGCTCTTAAATCCAGTAAAGGATCATCCTGCATATCCTCCTTGCTCACAAGCGAAGAAAGGGCGTTTCGTAAGGTCTTCCTTCTTTGGTTAAAGCCGGCTTTGACCACTTGCCAGAATAATTTTTCGTCACAATCAAGCTTCTCCAATTCGTTACGTGTGAGTCTTATTACTGCCGATGTAACTTTTGGCGGCGGATTAAAAACTCCTGGCTTTACAGAAAACAGGTATTCTACATGATAATAGGCTTGTAGAAACACACTCAAAATGCCGTATTCTTTACTTCCTGGCTTCTCTGCACATCTTTGGGCCACCTCTTTTTGGAACATGCCCACCAGTTCAACCACCTGGTCCCGGTTATCCAAAACTTTAAAAAGGATTTGGGAGGATATATTATAGGGAAAGTTCCCAATGATGCCCAGCTTACCGGGGAAGACATCCTTAAAATTAAGCTGGAGAAAGTCTCCATTTATCAATCTCTCTCCCAGGGCTGGATATTTCTTATTTAGAAATGCATAAGATTCAGGATCGATATCGATTAAATAAGCCTGAGGGTCATCTTTGCTAAGCAGGAAGTCGGAAAGAATTCCCATACCAGGACCAACTTCCAGAACATGCTGATAACTATCAGTTGATTTCAGGCTATTCACGATTTTCTCAGCAATATTCTTATCGGTCAGAAAATGTTGTCCGAGATGTTTTTTTGCTTTTACTAAGCTCATGGGTGGGCGGGGGTTTAATGCAAATCTAAGAATTAGTTGTTGGTTGTTGGTTGTTGGTTGTTAGTTGTTAGTTGTTGGACTGGGCGCTTAGAACGTAAAACGTGCAAGGTAAAACGTAAAACTTACAGATTAAAGTCTTTAATTTGCGTACACATTAATGTCTACCCGGCATTCTATTAACTAGTGGTCTTACAAACAACGGCATGGGCGAAAAAATAAAAATCGGAATATCGATTGGCGACGTAAACGGCATTGGGCTGGAAGTGATTATTAAGACCTTAATGGACAATCGTATCCTTGAATATTGCACTCCGATTGTTTATGGACATACAAAAGTTGCCTCGTTTCATCGCAATACTATGGATGTTAATGAGTTTAATTTCAATGTGATTAATAGCGCTTCCCAGGCTCAGAATAAGCGCGCGAACATGATCAATTGCTGGGAAGAGGACGTAAGGATCGAACTGGGCTTGACCACAGAAACTGGG
>NZ_JBASJU010000034.1:0-7607 GCF_049655485.1 Daejeonella sp. | reverse complement strand
TGGTAAGGTCTTTCTACACTACGTCTTAGGTAAAAAGTTGGTTGACTTTCCTCACCTGGTATGTCTTTTGTAAAACGATGGTACAGGCTTTCGATTCCAATTTCATTTAATTCTCTAACAACATCGGAGTGATTCCACCATCTGTCCCATTGATCCCAAATTACGTTACTATTGAAATCACCAGCAATTATTGTGTTTTGAAATTTATCCTTGTTAACCTGTAAGTATTTCCAGAATTGACCCATGTAGCCAAAATTAGGTGAGTTATTTTGATGCGTCCAGACAGCTAAAAGATTGAACTCGTCATTAACGGTGCAGGGAAGAAAGTGCTTAACAGTATGATCATTGTAGGTATTTGACCAATCTAATCTCTTTAAAGTGATTTGTGGCTTGGCGAATATTCCAATCCCCTTATTCTTCGTGTCACCTATCCATAGATAATTTGTGGCCCAATCAATATAGTTCTTATCCAGTGCTTTATTTGGATCTTCACATTCCTGAATAATGAAGATATCTGCATCAAATGGAATTAGATATTCAAATTTCTTTCTTAACGCACCGTTACAGTTCCAAGTAAGGATTTTCAAGTCTGACCAGATTACTTATTGGGAAATTATTTAATGATTCGGAGCCATCACTGAAAGTTTAGACAATTGTTAATTTAGTACCATCTTCCCTGAAGCTTATTTTCTCATCATATTCACTATCGCGCCATCTACCATCGCTGTTACCCCAAATGATCTTATTTCCATCAATACGCGCTTTGTACTTGAAATTCTCAGAGTCGGATTTGCGCCCGTATGAAACTATATATTTGTCGTTCTCCTCTGAGACGCTAATTATTTCTTCTGGCTGATTCATTATCGTTGAGATGGCGAATTTCGCAATTTGTTGGCGCGTGAAATTCTTAGGTGGAATTTCAACGTCTGTTGTTACCTCCTTAGGGTCAGGAAGTGAGATCTCAACCTTTGAAGTTGGGCTGTTACAGCTATATGATATAATTAAAAAAAGCAAACTCCCTAGGGCAGCTCGACTTTGTTTGTAACTGAATATGTTCATTTCCTTAGCTCAACTGGTCAAGTCATCAATTAGTTCCACCTTTTGCGTTAAATGGTTAATTGCCGCAACCGGATTAATTTCAGTCTCTTTAAACCCATAAATATCTTGTTTACAATCACCACAATATGCATCTATGTCATTTGTCTTACCACATTCACACACCCAAACTTCCTTTTCCCCTGATATAAATCCTTTTTTAGAGTTCTTGTCCCTCGTTCCTTAAAATTATTTTGGACGAATGTGATTATCGACTTTAATTCTTCCATGTCCTGTTTATTATAGAATGGTTTGTCAAATGTGGTTAACCTTAATCCCCTCTTTTGAAGTGTAAAATCTTCGTTTTTCAACAGTTCGAAGGTCTTTTTAGCGTCAAAGAGATGTAACTCTTTAACCACCCTGCCGAGTTTTAAAATAACCGGAATATGGGCTTCGACCTTGATTGAATCGTAAAGTAACTGCAGTTTAATTGACTCTGGTAGACGATCCATGTAACCAACAAAAAATTTATAAAAGGCATCCGAATCTCCTGGGCTAATTTCATTTTTCACGGCGTATTCAAGCTTCCTTACTAAGAAAGGAAACACCTCGTGGATTTGATTCTCAGTTATAAAACCCCATGTGTCTTCTGTTAATTGCAATTCCGAATCATTAGCTTTTTTAATGATAGATTTCTTCTGTCTCAAGGTATTTATCCTGTCCACACCAACATTTTCCAATGGTCCCTGCTCAGATAACGGGATCTTCTCTATGGATTCTTTTTCCAATATCACAGCCGTTCCAATTGCTGTTAACATGAACATAGATTTACCCTTTCCAGAGATTTCATCCATATCAATGCTTAACCCAATTACGCAATTAGCCCCAATCTCATGTGCAGAATGCTTTATTCTCGAGATAGCCTCGTTGTATAACGATGCAAGTTGTTTCTGATAAGATTGTGATCTTCCCCCGAATACGTCAGTTAACCCACCCATGAAGTCGCTAAACAAGTTAGTCCCTGCAACGATATGGGCCGATACGGGTTTTAGGTACCGTTTGATTTTAACTCCGTCTAAGGTCGATGATGTGACGACCAGAATGTCTTTTGGTGTTGCCATAACAATTGCTTGAGTTTTAAGTAGATTTATTAAATATGCTTATTGTCAGTAAGGTATCCTAATCCAAACTTAAAATTTTAATTACAGTTATTCAATGATGCGACCGTCTGCGACTGAGCGAAGGTCATTGGAGTAAAGCCTGATAAGGCGATCCAGTGATATGTTTTCCCTTCAGAAAACACGAGGCTTGGCGGAATTATTGATCCATAAGCCATAGGTGAAGGGGAATTCAATAATTGTGACGAGCTGAAGCCAGAGTGATTCGCAGGTCGCAATGCTATAGAAGCGAGAAGATTTTATAGGATATTAGCGTAGCAATCGTATAAAAAATTCAGGAGCTTCTACGAAAAGCGCTGAAATCCGTCCGCAATGAGAATGACAGACTGCCTGGGTAGGTTTGTCCTGGTCGATAGACCACGCCAATGTGATGGGGCATAGCGAAATTGATTCTAGCGTAGCAAAATTAATGAGCGAGGTCTGGCGTTATCATTAGCAGGATGAGTAGCTTTTCGTGCCGATCTACGTGCGTCTGACGATCAAATTTGCACAGGCTTTACCCAATGGAACCAAAGACCAAACCTCACCATATCCATCTCTAAGCAGCAGAAGAGGGTATGGCGAGGTGTTGGGATGTTTTAATTAGCTATTAGATGCTAATTGTGGGTCTTGCGAAATCACCTGACCACTAACTACTCTTTGTACTTTTTGAGAATAGTCGTTTCCGTCAACGTCTTTAAATGTAAGCTGTATGTCAAAAGGTACCATATTATTTGTAAAATATGTTCGATCTAGTCTAGCGGATCCATTAAGAATAAATTTCTTTCCATTGTTCACTTTAAGATTTGAAGCGAGTGGAGTTAATTGTACAAATTCTCCATCAGTTAACTCTAATGTAACGTCTGTAGCATCTCCACCTTTATTCAAAAACTCTATTTGAAAGCCGCTATTACTTGAGAACCCCCCATCTGTCACGAAGAAAGGTCTTATTTCAGATATTCTTTTTTTATTTTCAAGCTCTAAAGCTCGCTCCGTAATATTTTTATGATGGATGAAATTGTCAATTTGGATCTGTATTTGCTCCTCGAGTAATTTATTGGAACCCGCCATTAAACTTGACTGATATTGCATTTGTCCGGATTGAACAATCATTTGTTTCGCAATTTCAGCTTGTTGTCCTGCTATAGTTTCCAAAGAATTTAACTTACGTTCTAATTCCTTGTCTTTGCGTCCTAATTTAAACATAGCAAAGATAGCGGAAGGAGCAGCTATAAGCACTCCAACAGCTGAAACCCAATCTGTAACACTTGATTCACTCATAATTTAACTTAAGTGCAATTATTAATTCTAAGTTAATGTTTTAATGTGTAAATAACCAATATGCCCATGCTCTGGATGACTTACTGTACATTTGGCGCACTTAAGGCTTAGAAACAAAAAAAGCCCACATTTCTGTGAGCTTTTACCCGTAGCGGGGAGCAGGATCGAACTGCCGACCTCAGGGTTATGAATCCTGCGCTCTAACCATCTGAGCTACCCCGCCATACTATCTTCTATTCATTATTTCAATTTTACGGATCGAACTGCCGTCCGCCCCGGGCGGATATGAATCCTGCTCCGCCTCTGGCGGATACCCCGCCGGATTTATTTTCTCTTAAAAGCTAAATTTTAACTAATTGTCGAATACAACAATTATATTGTCAAGCGAAGCTCTCATTATTGAGTTTGCAAATATAGAAGAAAATACTTTTCTTTAGAAAAAATGATGAATAAAAACGCCTCAACCGATCAAATAATTACAGGAATGACTGAAAAGAAGAAGTTTAATGTTGAGTATGAAGTGAAATCATCTCCTAAGATCTTGTTCGGGTTTTTAAATGAACCGAACGGTTTGGCACAATGGTTTGCTGATGATGTCAATTATCGCGACCAGGTATACACTTTTACCTGGGACGGGGAGCAGCAGAAAGCGAAATTGCTTTCTATCAAGGAAAATAAGCTGGTTAAGTTTAAATGGCTTGACGACGAACCTCATTGCTATTTTGAGATGGAGATCGTTCAGGATGAACTGACGAATGATGTGGCTCTTTCTATAACCGACTTCGCTACGGAGGATACTTTACAGGACCGGAAACTCATCTGGGACAACCAGATTCAATACCTGATCGGGGTATTGGGTGCTTAGGGAATAAATTTTCCCTATTTTTGTGGGAGGGAAACCATCCTGTTGCCGCTAATGAAAAAAGTACACCTGCTTGTATTTAAGGCCTTTATCCAGCCTTTTATCGTGACCTTTTTCATAGTCATGTTCATTTTGTTGATGCTATTTTTATTTAAATACATCGATGACCTGATCGGAAAGGGCTTTGAATGGCATGTTATCCTGCAGCTTCTGATGTATGCCTCTGCTACTAATGTGGCTATGGCCCTTCCTCTTGCTATCCTTCTTTCTTCCATCATGACCTTTGGCAGCCTGGGCGAAAATTATGAGCTCGTAGCGATTAAGTCGGCCGGGATATCATTGCAAAAGGCTATGATGCCGCTGATCATAACAGTGGGCTTCCTGGGAATCGGAGCATTCTTGTTTTCGGATTATATGCTTCCCAAAGCGAATCTGAAAATGGGTTCCCTGCTATATGATATACGAAATCAAAAAGCAGCCTTTCTGATAAAGGAGGGCATCTTCAATAGCAGCATTCCGGGATATGCCATACGGGTGAAAAAGAAAGACGAAGATCAGACCCTGCACGACGTACTCATTTATGATCGAAATTCTTCCAATGGTAATTTGAATATGCTGATGGCCAAAGAAGGCCAGATGTTTACGACCGACGATAATCAGCTCCTGGTTCTGAAATTGAAGAATGGCGTACGGTATGAGGAGACACCCAGCACGACCGGTACTTACAATCCAAGGCAGCGCTTTATGCGCACGGAGTTTAAGGAAACGGAGCAGAAGCTGGATCTTTCGAGCTTTGGGTTGAAACGGACCGATGAGGATCTGTTTAAATCGAACTACCAGATGATGAGTCTGAACCAGCTGAAAATGTACCGCGATTCATTCATGGACAAGCGGGATAGTAACCTTCGCTCTACCTATGCTGATCTTACTTTGCTTTCAAATACTTTCAGGAATGATCCTTCAAGGCCGGCTCCGCCTGTAAAAGTTTTAAAACCTTATAAGGATGTAATGCAGCTAATAGCAAAAGATAAAAGGCTGCAATCCATACAAAGTGCAAAGGATCAAATCCTGACGGTGAAAGATGTTTTGCGGCGCAAGGAACTGTACACGTCTGATAATACCGTCCGGATTAGAGGTTTCCTAATCGAACTTAACCGCAAATTTACGCTGGCCGTATCCTGCATGGTCTTGTTTTTTATTGGCGCGCCTTTGGGAGCGATAATCAGGAAAGGGGGGCTGGGGCTGCCGGTTGTGATGTCGGTTATCTTTTTCCTCATTTATCATATTATATCCACTATCTCAGAAAAGTCGGTTAAAGACGGGGCTATTGAGCCTGCTATCGGGATGTGGCTGGCAATTATTATTCTGTCTCCGCTGGGGGCGTTTTTAACTTATAAGGCGACGGTTGATTCGGTGTTGTTTGACGTTGATAGTTATAAGAGGTGGTTTGGGAAGTTGTTTGCGAGGAAAGAGGCTTCGGTAGGTTCCTCCCTTCGGTCGGAATGACGGCCCTGCGGTCGGAATGACGGCCCTGCGAGGTTCCTCCCTTCGGTTTGGCGGTCGTCATTTCGACCGCAGGGAGAAACCTCCAATCACATAAACTCGGCACTCGTCATTTGACCGCAGGGAGAAACCCCAAGGAACCTTCACGAGCCGGTTGACACAGCGGCTTGGGCCGCGTGTCTATTGAGGAGATCCATCCCGGACGTGATCCGGGACCTCTCGGGAAAGAGCCTCGCCGCGTCGAAAATAAACCCCTCTGCGTCCTTCGCGAAAAACTTTGCGTCCTCTGCGGTAAATCATTTTACTTTCCCCCAATATTTCTCCCGACTTATTTCCGTAAATTCGCAACAATTTTAGCGATTCATCCTATTCGCTATACAAACACAGATATGTTCAATACGATTGAAGAAGCAATAAACGATATAAAGGCCGGGAAAGTTATCATTGTTGTTGATGACGAGGACAGAGAAAACGAAGGTGATTTCCTGACTGCCGCGTCAAACGCGACTCCTGAAGTGATTAATTTTATGGCTACCCACGGGCGGGGTTTGATTTGTGCTCCTCTTACTGAAGAGCGCTGCCAGGAATTACGCCTGGACCTGATGGTAGGTACCAATACAGCTGTATTTGAAACTAATTTTACGGTTTCGGTTGACTTAATCGGGCATGGATGTACCACGGGTATTTCTGCTTCTGATAGGTCTAAAACTGTTAAGGCACTAATTGATCCGAATACTAATCCCGATGAATTGGGTCGCCCGGGACATATATTTCCCCTGATCGCTAAAAAAGGTGGCGTATTACGCCGTGCAGGTCATACAGAAGCTGCAGTCGATCTGGCTGAAATGGCGGGTCTGGCTCCGGCCGGTCTCCTCGTGGAGATCTTGAAAGATGATGGTGAAATGGCTCGCCTGCCCGATTTGCTGATCATCGCAAAACAGTTCAATCTCAAAATCATTTGTATCAAGGATCTGATTTCTTATAGACTAAAAACGGAATCTTTAATTAAAAAGGAAGTCTCCGTTAAATTACCTACTCAATGGGGAGATTTTGAAATGGTCGCTTATACTCAGTTGAACTCGGGAGAGCAGCACCTGGCACTTGCCAAGGGGAGCTGGGAAGAGGATGAGCCTGTATTGGTTAGGGTACATAGCTCTTGTATCACGGGTGATATCTTTGGCTCATGCCGATGCGATTGCGGCCCTCAGCTTCACAAAGCGATGGAAATGATCGAGCAGGAAGGCAAAGGTGTGGTGATTTATATGAACCAGGAGGGAAGGGGCATTGGACTGATCAATAAACTGCATGCCTATAACCTTCAGGAAAATGGTGTGGATACCGTTGACGCGAATCTCCAGTTGGGCTTTCAAATGGATCAGCGGGATTATGGAATCGGTGCACAGATATTGCGCAGCTTAGGTATCAAGAAAATGAAGCTGATGTCGAACAACCCGACCAAACGTTCCGGCCTTATTGGCTACGGACTTGAAGTGGTTTCCAATGTGCCGATAGAGATTGAGTCGAATGAACATAATGAGTTATACCTCAAAACCAAACGTGATAAGATGGGTCATACCATCATGAAGAACAGCTAGCCTATTTATTTTTCGGCCGTATTCTTTCCTCAGGTTTTGTAGCGTCGGTAATCAAAGGGACTATCACTTCCTTTGGTTTTTCCTCTTCTTTAGGCTTTTCTTCTCTCCTGCTTTTCCCGCGAAGGAAACCAAGCAGCTCATTCAGGTCATCAAAGTCTTTACGGTATACCAGGC
>NZ_JBASJU010000033.1:0-9753 GCF_049655485.1 Daejeonella sp. | reverse complement strand
CCCAAGTTCAGGGGCCAACACGTGATGATATACGACTGGGAGCAGCACAATCATCTTAGCGACGACCGTGAACTCATTCTGCTTCCTAAAGAATTGACGGCCTTAGCTCAAACGCCTTCGGACGAAGAATGCGACCGGATCAACCTGGAAAGCCGGGAGAACGGCTACGGGTTTCAACTGGCGAACCAGGAGCTGAATGACCGGCTCATGGGGAAACTCCCCACCATAGAAATGGCCGGCCATACCTTTTATATCGACGTTCGGCTCTGGCAATTGAGGCTCAAAGATGATCCGTTAACGTCCATATCCCTGAATGAGATCAGTCCTTACGAACATGATGTAAAAGCGACCTTTCTTTATTCCCCCTCGACGCGATCGGTCTTTCATCCCGACTGGCGGGCGACAGGGATCCCTGACGGGGTTTTGGCAGTACAGACCCCAAGTATTGTCCATTTAGACCCGGTAGGGCTGGCGCGGTACTTTAAAAAACAGGATGGCTATTATCTGGATCGCTATAATTTCCGTGCGGAACAAAGGGCAGCTATCGTTCCACTGGCCGAGACCAATTTTGCTTTCCTTTTTGAGGCGAACCGTGATGCCGGGCAAAACCACCAGCATTTTAAACGGTAAGGCATTACGCTGTGAATCAACCAGGGCGATCCCGGATACCGGGGAACTGGTGCTCGATAAATTACGCCATGATCTCTATGCAATGGACATGCATCAGCAGCCCGGAAGGGGAATTTAAAATTAATCGAACAATTCTAAATCACTTATTATGGAGGAAACAAAAGAGCAGCAGTCACTGCATCGCTTCCTGCAATTCGGTATTTACCTTTCGGTAGCCTTTGACATCCTGCTGTTCGTTTATGCGCACAAGATCATCGGCAATGCCGCGAGCGTGCGCTACGGCCTTTCCCATTTTTTAGAACGCATCGACAGGATCATTATCTACCACCATCCGCTGAACAGCAAACTGTTTACGCTGATCCTGATCTGCCTGGTGTCCGTTGGAACGCTCAGCCGGAAGAAAAAAGACCTGAACCCTAAAAATTCCATTGTATATCCGCTAACCGCAGGCCTGTTGATTTTTATTGGTGGACTTTGGTTCTATGGAAAAACCGCCGGAGTTCCTCTCCCTAACACGAACTGGTATGATATCGGGTATATAGCATCCGCTTTTTTGGGTGCCATCCTGATACATGTTGCAATGGATAATGTATCTAAGATCATAAGCTCCAATTTGGGCAAGGATAAATGGAATGTCGAGGGCGAATCCTTTATGCAGGCTACAAAACCAAAGATTACTCCCTATGCAGTTAATATTCCAACATTATTTTATTACAAGAAGAAAGTCCATAAAGGTTATATCGTACTGGAAAACGTATTTCGGGGAACGTTGCTTTGCGGAGTACCCGGCAGCGGTAAAAGTTTTGGCGTAGTAATGCCTGTGATCAGGCAATTTCTGGCCAATAGCTTCACGTTATGTTTATACGATTTCAAGTTTCCGGATCTGGGTAAAGTTGCTTACTATCATTATTTACTGGCTAAACAAAACGGAAAATGCAAGAATTATGAATTCCACGTAGTCAACCTTAGTGAACCAGAGAAAAGCAGGCGTCTGAATCCCTGGCGGGCAGCTTATTTATCTACCCTGGCTGATGCGTCTGAAACCGCTGAAGGTCTGGTCGAGGCGATGAAAAAAGGAGATAAATCAGGAGGTAGTGATCAGTTTTTTACCCAGTCAGCCATCAACTTCCTTGCCTCGTGCATTTACTTTTTCAGTAAGTATAATGGAGGGCAATACTCAAGTTTTCCTCATGTACTTGCTTTCCTTAACCTGTCTTATGAGGACATATTCAGCACCTTGTTTAGCAATAAGGAACTTGCTTCATTGCTATCCCCTTTTATGACTGCCTATAAAGCTCGTGCTTTTGATCAGTTGGAAGGTCAGGTTGGAACACTTAAGATCTTTATTAGCCGTCTGGCCACTAAAGAAACCTTTTGGGTATTTTCCGGTGATGACTTCGATCTGAAGATCAGCGATCCGGCACATCCGGGAGTCCTTGTACTAGCAAATGACCCAAATACTCAGAGTATAAACTCGGCTTGTTACTCGGTTATTCTTAACCGGATAACCCGGCTGGTCAATTCCAGAGGTAATATTCCGGTAGGTTTGGTAATAGATGAGGCACCCACTTTATACTGCCATAAAATCGAAAATCTAATCGCCCAGGCCAGATCCAATTTGACCGCTGTTCTTTTGGGACTTCAGGAATTGCCTCAGCTAAAGCAGCAATATGGAAAGGAAACTGCCGCAACCATAACAGCTGTAGTAGGTAATGTACTTTCAGGGTCGGTACGAAATAAAGAAACGCTGGAATGGTTGGAGCGGCTGTTTGGCAAGGTTAAACAAGTAGGCGAAAGCCTCTCTATTGACAGGACTAAAACATCTGTATCCCTGAACGAAAAACTCGAGCCTTTGATTCCTGCCGGAAAGATCGCCTCTTTAAAAGCAGGAGAAATGGTTGGCATTCTTGCTGCCGATGCGGTAGAAAAGTTTACTGGCCAGTACGAAACCTCCGCTGTTAACTGCCGAATCCATCTGGATTTAAAAGCGATCAAAAAAGAAGAACAGGCATATCGTGAGCTTCCTGCTTACTATGATTTTAAAGGCCGGAAAGAAGAAGTACTGCTACAAAATTTCAATAAGATAAATAGCGAAGTACAGGAGATGGTCAGGCAGTTTAAACCTATGGCAGCGCCTCAGCCTGCCCCAACTTCAAAAGGATCTATGAAGCCTGGCTTCAGAAAATAAGTCTTTTTCCGGCTTAAGATACTCAATCATTTTTCACTTAAAAATTAAAGTTATGGAAGAACGGCGAAGCCCTCCTTCCAACCTTAAAAAACAAATTATCATGGAAGAATTAACTGGTACTGTAGTTCTGGTTCACCCAGAGCTTATGAATGATCCTGTGAACCGTCAGGGTCATGTTGGAATTGTTGCCACAGCAGATCTTGGACAAGATGAAGTATTTGTGGGTTTTGGCAAAGGGCCTTTAGGTCTGTATTCGGTCGATGCACTGCTTGTATTAAAACCACACAATGAAATCTATAAAGATCTGCTAAACCACGTTCAGGAACTGGATGCCCAGGATTTTAAGGCCATGCTACGGATCAGTATGCTCCTGGAAGCGGGTTCACCCAAACAGATTAAAGATGCATTGGAACTGGCTATGACCAGTTATCAGACTTTATCTCACAGCACAATACCCTTACAGGATAAGCTCAACCCAATCAGGGAACAAATCCAGGCTGAAGAGCGGGACTTTGTTCACGCTCGTTAGGTTGTTTTAATTATTAAAACTTATGAACTGCTATAAAGAATAAATTGTTATGGATGAATTGGTAGATAAAGTGGTTATGGTACATCCCAACCTGACCCAGGATCCTGCTAACAGGCAGGGGCAGACGGGAACGATTACAAATGTCGTGCATGAGAATGATGAGGTATTTGTGCGTTTTGATGACAATAATATAGGCTTATACAGCTCTGATGCTTTATTCTTATTAAAGCCAGCATCTTTAATACTGGAAAGCCTTCGCTCCGCTATTTATGGAATAGATTATCTGGATAGTAAGGATATCGTGGGAATTCTTGACGTCTATGCACTGCAAGCTTCAGGTCAGATAAAAGAAGCATTGGAACTTGCTATCAGTAATGAAACTGCGCGTATCGCTTCCATAGTATTCGTAGATGACTGGATCGACCGTGGCTATACCGATGAACAAGACCGTGGTCAAAGTCCAAATATAAGCCGATGAACTGGAACGCTGGGGGTAAAGGCGTTATCAACTGCATTACTTTTCTGCTTCTTTTGTCACCAGTAAAAATTACCGCCCAGGATATTCACCGGCCAGGCGTTCCTGGAGTCAATATCAGTCTGCCCTTAGCACATTTGATCGTCACTTCATCTTTTGGATGGCGTATTCAGCCGATACTTGGCAAACCAGATTTTCACCGTGCGGTGGACCTAGCCGCCCGAAATGACCCTGTTTATAGTATAATGGATGGTATAGTTTGTGAAACAGGCAAACATCCCATTCTGGGCAATTATGTGAGAATAGGCCACGGGAATATTCAAAGCATTTACGGGCATCTTTCTCATTCGCTTGTCAAAACTGATCAGACGATTTTGGCCGGTCAGCCGATTGGTATTACCGGATCCACAGGACGAGCGACCGGGGAACATTTGCATTTCAGTATCGTGTTCGGTGATAAGTATATCCATCCGTTGCTTTTTCTCAAAGGAGCAATGGAGCAACAGGTATCCAGCCCACCATTCACTAAAAACTAAGACTTATGAAACAATATTTAAAGAAAGCCCAGCAATCACTTGAGAATAAACTCAATCAATTGCTAGAGGGTGAAACTATCGATTTAAACCCAGATGAAGCAGCCGTTTATGGTGTAGATCAATCCGATTTTTTGCCCGCAGAAGAGGAGGTAGATGATGGCCGGTGAAAAAGCAAAAGCCCTGCATATTCAGGTCGCCGAAAAATTGATCGAACAGCTTAAGGCAGGAACTGCTCCCTGGCAAAAACCCTGGAGCAGCGAAAATCTGCCAGCTTTTGAATTGCCTTATAATGTCCAGACCGGTAATCGCTATAAAGGCATCAATACATTAATGCTTTTGCTTGCGGAGAGGGAAGATCCACGATGGATGACCTTTAAGCAGGCAGCAGCCAGTGACTGGCAAGTTAAAAAAGGTGAAAAAGGCACTATGATCCAATTTGTTAAAACGACGGATCAACAGACCAAGCGAGATGAAAAAGGGAAACCGGTATTGAATGAACAGGGGCAGGCCGTGAAAATAAATTTAAAACTCGATAAACCGATTATTACTTCGGCCTGGGTTTTTAATGCTGAACAGATAAACGGCATTCCTTCTCTTGAAAGGCAAGACACCAAGTCTTCAACCTGGAATCCTCTTGAGCGTGCAGAAAGCCTTATTAAACAATCCGGGGCTGTCATTCATCACAGGGCAGGAGACCGGGCTTTCTACAGCCCATTAGCTGATCAGATTACTATGCCTCTCCTCGAACAATTTGATGAGCCAAGTAAATACTACGCAACCATCCTGCATGAACTGGGGCACTGGACTGGGCATACAGACCGTCTGGATCGGAGTATCATGAACAGGTTCGGGACTGAAGATTATGCCCGTGAAGAACTCCGGGCAGAGATCGCCTCCTTATTGATTGGTCAGGAACTCCGGATCGGCCATGACCCAGCGCAGCATGCCGCTTACGTTGATAGCTGGATTAAGGTGTTACAAGAAACTCCCTTTGAGATCCATAGTGCAGCTGCTGATGCCGAAAAAATCTTTAACTACCTGAGCAGTATAGAAAGGAAGCAGGAAATAAAAGCAGAAATAAGCACCAAATTCTTATCTATAGGTGATGAAATTCCCTATAAGGAAACTGTATATAAAGTTCAGGGGCATTTAAAACACGGCCGCCTCCGCATGGAAGATCAGAGCAATGGAAACACTTTTATCCTTTCCAGGTCTGATGGTCTTTATGGGTCCTTACTTCATGCTAAACAGGAGTTGGCTACAGGTAAAACCGTCCAAAAAACTATCGAACCACTACAAACACCAGAGCCTGAGATTGCGGCTTATGGCATTAAACGTTAGACAAACCCTTTAATCCTTCTTTATGGAAACTATATTTTTTGAAAAGGAACTGCCAATAACTGATCTGGAAAAGCTGGGGCTTTACCGGGATGGTAGCCTAATACTTGAACGTGAAGATCTGGATGCCTTGCTATCCGGCAGGCGAACAGACCTCATTACTCTTAATGAACTGCAAAGTGATGGCTTTCGTATCGAAAGACTGGACGCCAAACTATCACTGGACAGAACGCCGGAAGGAAAGATAACAATTCAACTTCATCCAATTTACAAAGAAGCGCAGAAACATCCTTTACTGGTAGATGTAGAAGCCGACCAGTTGGAACTTGGTACGCTCAGCAATGTTCAAAAAACCTACCATACACCGGAGGGTAAGAAAAAGTCCTGGGTGATCGAATACGATCCTGAAACCAAGGAATTTATATCCTATGACCCCGATAGGGTCAAAGTACCGGAGAAAGTTAATGGGGAGACACTTTCGGATATTCAAAAGGAACTGTATCGGAATGGCGGCCCCGTACAGCTTTCCGATGGAACATTATTACAGCATCGGGCTAGTGAACGAAAAGGAATACTATCTGACCGTGCCGCACTGGTGCTTTCTGTACTATTAGATGGCGGTCTTTCCTATTTAGTTATAAGAGGTCTCCGGAATATCTTAAATAATCCTAATCCCCAAAAGGACGAATATTCTGAAGCCTATAATCAGGCAAGAAGGGAAATTGAAAAACAACGGATTGAGAACATGCCACCAAATCCTGATGTTCGGCTTCAGGACAATAATCGTAAATCACAGCATAATCGGGGGTACGGACGTGGAACCTCCAGGTAATCATGCTCCCTTTTTTAGCGGCTTTGGGTATCAAGTCCCCAGTGCAGCATTTTTTTGAACCTTGGCTGGAAGTAAGCTCTGAAACAGAATTACAGTTTTCCTATACAGATCAGGCAATTAACCGAAAAAAAAGGGAAGTCATAAATGCATATGGTAGCCTTATTCCGTCAACAACCGGGATTTGGTGTGCGGGTGCTCATCATCCACATACAGTCAAACATAACTTTCTTTTTTATTCAGCGATAGAAGTCCTAAGTTTTTGTAGCATGAATACAGACTGGCTGGCAAAGCCAGGTAACGTTGCATTTTCAGCGCTTGGTCTATGCCCTGTAGCCAGTCAGGTTGAGATGCTCCGATCCAGATTTCCTAACGCCCGTCTGCATACTGTTTTTGGAAATGATGTATTAGGAAGGATCGCGGACTGCAAAGTTGCTTTATGGGCTAAAGGAAAGGATGCTGATTTTCATATGCATCAGGATATAATTATTGCACAGTACAACAGTAAGACTTTCCGAATACCCGAGCCAATATTTTCTCTTCACTTCTTTGAACAGAAATGTAGTCTTCGGGCAGGCATCCGTACCCATAAACCAAAAGCAGGGTTTACCACTTTTCTTGAACTTCTCAAAGAAGCACCTTGATAAAAAGATAACAGCGCTAAACACTAAACTTATGATTCCAGAGCAATTTAAGATCAACACGTTGTTGAAAGTAAACATATTTGGCCATGCGGTTGATGTGAACTATGCCTATTACTGGCCAAGAATAAAAGAAGAGCAACTAAAGCTCAAAGATGAAGGTCCGCTGGTTAGCCACATCGAATTTCGCTCTGACTCTAAAATTATCAGCGAAACTGGATATCGTTCACATTTCTTTCACAGTGTCCTCCTGGAAGATACCACCAATGAAACAGTTCAGCAGCTTGTAACCGAAATTGGTGAGATGCTGGCCAAAGAAAACGGCTATGAGCCTAGATCTCCAACCAATCAAATGAGCCTCTTTTAATCATCACTCAATTTTCTATTTATTCACTTATTAAAATCAAATTATCATGAACGAAAAAAATCTCGATTACCTTAAAAAAGTTCTGGATAACCTGGGTTTTGGAACCCGGCTTAATGATGTCCTGGAAACTGCTATCCGCCGGGAGATTCCCCGGTTTACCTTGGGTTTAAACAATACTCATAGGCCCGCTGAAGTAAAAGATCAGAACATACCAAGAACAGACCATATTCGGTTTGAACTGAATTTTAACAAAGCCAAAGAAAGCGATATGTACTTCCTGAATGATTACCTGGTTACTCTCCGTAAACAAGGAGAGCCTGTGCCGCGCATACAAACATTTGACTTGGAAAGAGATCATCGTATCACGGCTTTACAGGCATGGAAACTATTATCTGGCTTATCTTTTGAAAAGGATGTTTATCCAAAACAGAACAGCGAAGAAAAAAATGCTGAAAAGCCAGAGAAAACAAAGGTGTGGTTTAAATTAAATCTTGACGTTACGGATGCTTACGGTAACCATCCATTACGCACATTCTACCCCGAATACCAATACAATTTGTCGGATAGCCTGGCTAAATATCCGTTGAAAGGCTTAGAAGATGCAATCAAAAAAGAAGAAGTATTAAAAACCTTGAAATATGGCAACTTCCAGGATGCGGAACTTACAATCGGAAAAAAATCAATACCGGTAATGCTTGCAGCTAACCCTCAGATGAAAACCATTGATATCTACGATAAAAACGGGAGAGAGATCCGCGATGAAGAGATCTTTCCTGAACGAGCGGCTGCTCAAAACGCAAAAGCGGAAACTTCAGCTGGGGTAAAAAATGAAAAAAATGCTGTAACCCAGTCAGCTCCGGAAAAGACGGAACAACCGTGGAAGCAAGAGCCGGAACTAGCAAGCGCCAAAACTATAGGGAGGTAAGTCCTAGTAATTTCCCTTGACTTGCAGGAGAGCGGATATCCCTTTGCGCATATGTACCATGTTTACGCTGGGTACGCTTTAGCGCCGGAAGTCCCGCACACCTTCAGGCACCCAAGCCTGGAAAGAACAGCCCTAAACTTCCCGTTTTTCAAACGGCTGGGCTGTTCATGCCAGGCTTTATCATTCCCGCCCGCCTGGACGCTGATCACTACCACTTTAAATCTTATAAAATGAAACGTTTACTACAAAAGGTCGACCGGGTCAGAGCATCCGGAACAGCTACGCTAAATCTGGATCCAGTCTCTCCCTATTATAATTTGTCAGGCAAAAGATTCAAGGTTGAAAGTATGGGTACCCCCGGTTACAATTGCCGGATTACACTGTTAATCGATGATAAGCCAGTGGATTTTACCATAAATGATATCCTCTGACCAAACTCAGATCTAGTTTACACTTAAGTTTTTCCAGCATGGGTACATTAAGATTACGAACTCCCAATAACTATTATGGGCTATGCAAAAACATTGCTCTGGGAGCAACAAAAAACGGGTGCTTACATGAGAAATTGGAAGGTGAATAAGAAAATTATTTACCAGCTAAAAAAAGAAAAATTAATATGAATGACGTTTCTTTTGGTCATAAATCCATTGCTCGAACTGACGCTCTTTCTGTTTACGCTGAGCGCGTTTTTTCGATCTGGAGTTAATATATAACACAAGCAGAAACAATACACCAAAAGCAACAGGTACAGCAATCGTGGAATTTTTCATGCTTATACCGGCCAGCATAATGCCGGTAACGATAATTGAGGTGAGTAGGAAAAGAAGTATTGTTCTCATAGCCTTATTGCTTTAATTAGCTAACCAAATTACAATAGATAACGCTTACTCAAATTTACGAAATTTAGTACAAACAACAAAGTAAATGGCTCATCGATACTCTGATTTTGTATTCTAAGGTGTTTGAAGAAAACAATAATTTATTAGAGACAATGATCCCCAGAGCATTGCCTGTTGATCACAGATACGGCAATGGACAATTGCTATTCAGAAAGCCGCCCCGTTAAATATATGACAAAAGTCTATATCGAAGCTAAGGGTGTTATCGAAATAAATAATCGTTCCTTACAGTGCGTCAATAAACTGTTAATAGCATCGGACGACTGGTATTTATCCCAGATCGCTGTAATAAATAACCCCAATAAGACTCAGTAATAGGCATGTTTACTAAATAAATATTCAGGGTGATAACAAATAAGTTGCGCGCGAAACATAGAAACGGTATTTATATACTTG
>NZ_JBASJU010000032.1:0-4750 GCF_049655485.1 Daejeonella sp. | reverse complement strand
GGTAATTGCTGTTTTAGAAAACCAGGAATTCGTTCAGCTTCAGCAGGACTATCTGGAAAGCAGAAGTCAGTTAGAACTCACCAATTCTGAATATAAACGACAGCAAACTCTGGCGCAACAGAACGTAAATTCTCAAAAAACGCTACAACAGGCAAAAGCCAACTATCAAAGCGCTTTGGCCAGAGAAAATGCGCTGAAACAACGATTGCGTCTAATTAATATTAACCCCGGAAGCTTATCCGCAGGAAATATCCGCAGTCAGGTAAGTATTTATGCGCCAATTAGCGGCTATGTGACCGAAGTGAATGTCAATATTGGGAAATTTGTTAATCCAAACGACATCATGTTTGAGATCGTGAATAGTTCGAACCTGCATGTAGAGTTAAATGTATTTGAAAAAGATGCTGTAAAAGTGAAAGCAGGACAGCAGGTACGATTTACCATGACGAATGATACAACCGAGTTGCGTGCGGTAGTTCAGTTGGTGGGCGGTGAAATTAATCCTGATAAAACTGTAACAGTCCATGCTATTGCCAAAGGAAGTAAAGGTTTTATTCCGGGAACATATCTCAAAGCGTTTATTGAAACTGCAAGTAGCGTAGTTTTGACTTTGCCACAAGCTGCGGTTGTCGATTTCGAAGGGAAGAAGTACATTTTTGTAGCTTCTCAAGCTGCAACCGAAGTGGCACCCAAGCACATTGAAAAGGAAAACGAGACAGAAACTGAGAAAGAAAAGGCGGGAGAATCATTTCATTTTGAAATGATGGAAATAACTACTGGTATAAGTGACGGTGGGTACATCGAGGTGCAGATTCCTGGAAATCCTGATTTAACAGGAAAAGTAGTTTTGAAGGGATCTTATGATCTTCTTTCAAAAATGAAAAATAGTGAAGAGGAATAAGGGCATTAACAATCTTTAACATGGAAAAAAATAATCGCAGAGGCAAGGTTCAAAAAACCAGAACAACACCCCGGAAAACTGAAGCTGTTAATGATCAGAAAGAAAAACCGTTACAAAACCCGGTCTCTAAAGAAACTCCCGGGAAGAAAGAAATAAACGGATCTAAATCCCAAATGGCTAAACACGACCAAGCAGAAGATGCGGGACATAAGGACGGCGGTGTATTTGGTAAAAATACCGAACTGATATTCGCCCTTCTTTGCGGTGTAGCATTAGGTACAGGCTTTGGTTTATCCTATATAAATACAATACCAACCTGGACCAGCTTGTCACTTTATATAGTCGCCTATTTCTTTGGAGGGTACTTTACGGCAAAAGAAGCAGTTCAAACAATCCTTAAAGGGGGATTTGAAATTGATTTTTTAATGCTGGTTGCTGCAATTGGAGCTGCAATTCTCGGTGAATGGGCCGAAGGCGCTTTACTGCTGTTCCTGTTTAGCTTAGGCCATGCTTTGGAGCATTATGCCATGGGCAAAGCCCGTAAGTCGATTGCGGCACTTACCAATCTTGCCCCACCCACCGCCCTTGTAGTAAGGGATGGCAAAGAGGAAGAAATCCATATTGAAAAATTAGTGTTGGGGGATATCATAATAATAAAGCCTAATAGTAAAATACCAGCGGATGGAGTCGTGATTAAAGGAGAGGGCAGTGTAAACCAGGCACCCATTACCGGAGAAAGTGTCCCCGTTGACAAATCGCCCGTACCCGATCCCGCCAAAGATTATACGAGCGAGAAAAGCATTAAACCGCAGTTTAGGGTTTTTGCGGGTACAATTAATGGGGCATCTGTATTAGAGGTGAAAGTAATTAAAGAAGCCAAAGATTCAACCATTTCAAGATTAGTGAAAATGGTAAATGAAGCCGAGAAGCAAAAATCTCCAACACAATTATTTACCGATAAATTTGAAAAATACTTTGTACCTGTAGTATTGATATTGGTTTCAGCCCTGTGTTTTGCGTTCCTGGTAATTGATGAACCTTTCAGTAAAAGCTTTTACAGGGCAATGTCTGTACTGGTTGCCGCTAGTCCTTGTGCATTGGCAATTTCAACACCAAGCGCTGTACTTAGCGGCGTTGCCAGAGCCGCGCGTGGCGGTGTGTTGATTAAAGGAGGTAGACCTTTGGAGGATCTGGGATCTTTAAATGCTATTGCTTTTGACAAGACCGGTACTATAACAGAAGGCAAACCCCAGCTTACTAATGCGATTCCGCTAAATGATATTTCTGAAGAAGAGCTCCTTACCGTTGCAGTAGCCGTTGAAAAGTTAAGTGATCACCCGCTGGCCGAGGCTATTGTTAAGGGTGCAATGGAAAAATTAAAAAAGCAAAAAATTCCGGAAGCACATAACGTTCAAGGGATTGTGGGCAGGGGTGTTCAGGCTGAAGTTGAGGGGAAAAAGGTTTACATCGGCAATAAGGCATTATTTAACAAAGTAGGTATTCCTCCAGAAATTTTGAAACAGGTCGAAGACCTTGAAAAGGGTGGCCATACTTCTATGCTGGTTAAGCGTGATAAGGACTTTATTGGGATTTTGTCTATGATGGATGTTCCCCGTAAAGAAGCAAAGCATGTCCTTTCTGAATTGACTGATCTGGGTATCAAAAAGATGATTATGCTTACTGGAGATAATCAGCAGGTCGCTGAAGCTGTTGCTAAGCAGATTGGAATTACCGATGCGTGGGGGGATTTAATGCCTGAAGATAAGGTGAAAGCCGTACAAAAATTGGACAAATCAGAAGGAATGGTTGCCATGGTGGGTGATGGTGTAAACGATGCCCCGGCAATGGCGAAAAGCACCGTAGGAATTGCAATGGGCGCAGCCGGCTCTGATGTTGCGCTGGAAACTGCAGATATTGCGCTTTTGGGCGACAGGCTTGAAAGCCTGCCTTTTGCAATTGGTTTGAGCAGAAAAGCTAAAGGCATTATCAAACAAAACTTATGGATCAGTCTTGGCGTCGTTGGTGCTTTAATCCCCCTTACCATTTTAGGTATTGCTTCCATAGGACCGGCAGTTATTGCACATGAAGGGTCAACATTGATCGTTGTATTTAATGCGCTCCGATTATTAGCCTATAAAAATGATGCATGATAAAAATCAAATCTGAACGAAAGGATGCTACAGGTACTAGAATTTACATCAGATAATGTTATTGCAACGAAGGCAGATAACCAGTTGAAGGCAGGCGATTATGAAAAGCTCCATCCAATCGTTCATAACATATTAACTAACGGAAAAAAAGTGCGATGGTATCTGGAGATAGCAAGATTTGAGGAATGGTCTGATGACCCGTTCTTGCAATGCATAAGTCATGCGGATGATTTTGAAAAAATTTGTTGCGTGGGTGCAAACGAAGATGATAAGCGGATTATTTCACTGCTCCAGCCATTTAAAAACGCGCAGGTACGCTTTTACACTATAGAAAATAAAAAAGCCGCAGAAACATGGATAAAGGAAAATTAACATATTTCCAGCGACTGGATGCTCATCATAAATTATACATCTCATTAGGCATGGCCTTAATTATTTTCATGTTGACTTATGAAAGTTTTTCTCCGTCTGTGCATTTTATGATTACCTGGCTAGCCTATGCGCTGACTAGTCTAGCCCTTTCCTGGATCACGATTTTAACCTCGCATCCAGCCGAGGTGAAGCATGAAGCACATGACCAAGATTCAAGCCGAACACTTGTATTTTTCTTTGCCGTTGCCGCTGCATTCGCCAGTCTTTTTGCCATTTTGATACTTTTACAAGGTAGCGGAGAAAGTTCCAGGCAGGGTCTTCTTTATCAGATAATCATTCCATTTGCGTGTGTCATGAGCTCCTGGTGGTTGGTCCATACCGTTTTTACATTAAGATATGCCCATTTTTACTATTGTGACATGGATAACGATAAAAAAGGAGAAAATGTGAAACCTGAAGGTTTGATATTCCCCGGCGAGAATGAGCCTGATTATCTCGACTTTACCTATTTCGCTTTTGTTATTGGAATGACATTCCAGGTTTCTGATATTCAGATCACTTCCCGCAGAATCAGAAGGCTAGTCTGGATGCATGGAGTGTTGTCATTTGCATTTAATACTATTATTGTAGCACTCACCATTAATATCGTTTCAGGGCTCATTCAAAAATAAGCAAATAAAAGAAAACCGCTTTAATGATCTTAATTAGTAGAAATTAAAAATTGCGTCATGGAATGGAGTTTAGAAAATTTTCCTGTTGGAATGAATGATTTGGATCCTAAAGTGCGGGGAAAAGCGATTGAAATTGCAAATCAATTAAAAAAAGAAGGGCGAATTAAAGAATCAACATTAGTGGTCGAGGCTATTCAACAAGCTCAGGAATGGTTTTTAAATATGGAAGGATGAAAATTTGTGTGGCTTGAGTTTAATTGTTCTAACTAAAACTGTTGTCAAAACCACAATGCAAGGATCGTTAAACGAACCAAACGTTTAATTATTAGAACTGATGATGCAGAGCAAAAATAAAAGAAGGAAACCTGTGACAATAATGGCCCCGGTTGCTGCTCAAAAAGCCACAAATAGGAAAAGGAAAAATCTTGCCTATAAACCTAAACCTTTCCTCATGGTTATATATTGGTTATTGGCTTTAATACTGGCTTTTAGTACTTTCCTGACTTTGAGACATTATTTTATTAAACATTGGTAGTTTCTGATTCAAAATAGCAAGGCTCGAACTCTAAAATAAAAACCGCCTTTAAAGAGAAATTTTCAAAAGGCTCCCTTTTTCTTTTATGATTATATATTAATCATTAGCACAAAGTTAGGCT
>NZ_JBASJU010000031.1:0-2070 GCF_049655485.1 Daejeonella sp. | reverse complement strand
CAGCGAGGGACCTCAAAAAACAAACCCGCTCGTCATCCCGAAGCGCAGCGAGGGACCTCCAGCGCAGCGAGGGACCATTTACAGTTTCGCCTCAACCCAAAAATTATTAAACCCCAAGCCCGTCTGTATCGTTATCAAATCCTGCTGCAGCATCTCCAGTAAAGCCAAAAAATTATAAACAAATTGCACCTTGTTTTCCGAACTGGAGAGTATGTCTTTAAAATCAATCCTTTTGTTTATTTCAAGAAGCCGGGCAATGACAGTCTTTTGATTTTCAATACTATATGGATACTGCTCAACGATATGCTCTTCTTTATTATCGCGGAATTGGCTCCGGCTAATAACCTTATTAAAGGTCATCATCAATTTATAAAGATCAAATGATTCCAGCTCTTCCCCAGGGTCGGAAGTCAAAGCCACCTGCTGCAAATCGAACAAAATATTTCCCCGTTTTTCTAATTGGAAACGTTCATGTTCGAGCAGCCTGAACTCCTCCGTCACCAATTTTATTTTTTTGTATTCGATTAGTTTCTGAATAAGGTCGCGTTTCAAATCGATCTCATTCCCCTCCTCATCCAGATCCGGACGCGGCAGCAGCATCTTTGCTTTGATCCGCATCAATGTGGCCGCAACGAAGATAAATTCACTTGCGATCTCGATGTTGAGGGAATTCATATGATGCAGATAATCCAAAAAATCGTCCGTGATCTTTGCGATAGGAACGTCCTGAATATCCAACTCATCCCGCTCAATGAAGAACAAGAGCAAGTCGAAAGGCCCTTCGAATTGGGGTAGGTGGATTTGGAAGTTGTCGGTTGAAACCATAGGGCAGGTTAAAAGTACGGAAAAAGTGGATTGCTTGTCCTTGCGACGACGCACGACGAAGCAATCTCTAGCGGGATGTCCTTGCGAGGAGCTACCCCGTTGTCTTTGCGAGGAGCACCCCCGTTGTCTTTGCGAGGAGGCACGACGAAGCAATCTCTAATAATAGTCCTCAGAGATTGCTTCGTTTCACTCGCAAAGACAACCTGGCCAGTTGTCCTTGCGAGGAGGCAACCCCGTTGTCCTTGCGAGGAGGCACGACGAAGCAATCTATTGTAATAGTCTTCAGAGATTGCTTCGTTTCACTCGCAATGACAACCTGCACAGATTGCTTCGTTTCACTCGCAATGACAACCTGCCAGAGATTGCTTCGTTTCACTCGCAAAGACAGCCAATTATTTAATACTTCACCCAAATGTTTCACAAATAAGTTATTTTTGTAAATTCAATTTTACAATAACCTACATGGAAGTTAAGGCAGGCGAATTTCTGGAGCAGATAAACTATCCTTCTGACCTGAAAAAATTTAAGGATACTGATCTGGTCAGGATTTGTAATGAGCTCAGGCAATTTATTGTCGATACCGTTTCCGTCAATGGCGGGCACTTTGGGTCGAGCCTGGGTGTAGTTGAATTAACTGTTGCCCTTCATTATGTTTTAAATACACCCTACGATCAATTGGTTTGGGATGTAGGCCACCAGGCTTACGGACATAAAATCCTTACGGGACGAAGACATAGCTTTCATACCAACCGGATATATAAAGGAGTCAGTGGTTTCCCGAAAAGATCAGAAAGCGAATACGACACCTTTGGTGTAGGACATTCATCTACTTCAATATCAGCAGCTTTAGGTATGGCTGTTGCTTCCAATTATAAAGGTGAAAAAGACAGGCAGCATGTCGCTGTTATAGGTGATGGTGCGATGACCGGCGGAATGGCATTTGAGGCTTTTAACCATGCAGGCATAGAAAATTCAAATCTTTTAGTTATCCTGAACGATAACTGTATGTCGATCGACCCGAATGTCGGCGCACTGAAAGAATATCTAACAGATATCACCACTTCTAACTCATATAACCGCTTTCGCGATGATATCTCTTATGTACTGACCAAGATTTCGGATCTCGGGCCTAACGCCCACGAAATTGTTAAGAAAGTAGAAAAGACCATCAAAGGGGGATTATTACAAAAAAGTAATTTCTTCGAAGCGCTGAAGTTCCGTTATTTCGGACCTATTGATGGGCAC
>NZ_JBASJU010000030.1:0-2459 GCF_049655485.1 Daejeonella sp. | reverse complement strand
ATCACGAGCCTGTGCCCTCAAATCCGCGTTATCGTCAGAATTGAAAGTTAATTGCGTAATTCCGTACCGGTCGCGCATATCAACAAAGGTCATACCTCCCAGGTCGCGTGATTTCTGCACCCAGCCTGTAAGTGTGACTTCTTTATTTAGATCCTTGATGGTTAGTTCTCCGCAAGTATGTGTTCTGAGCATAATATTCTTTAATTCTCAAAAGTACGTTTTTTGAAAAACTTGGGGTGCAATAAATACAACTTTATGCAGAGTTTGATTAGGATACAGCACCTTAGCTGACAACCAGTGGGGATCACTGATACAAAGAAGGTAACAAGGTCAATAAGAAATAGACAATAATAATATTTTATTTATAGCTTTGCCCTTATCAATAAGGGGTGCCTTGTTTGCGAAATCAAACACAAAAACAGGCTGAGATTAAACCCATCAATTAAGTTGTAAGTAATAAATTATAGGTTTTAAGTTTCCGCGCGGGGCTTTCACCTTTCAGCTTTCACTTTTCAGCTTATGAGAGCACCTGATCCGGATAATGCCGGCGTAGGGAGGTAAATGTTAAGAACTGTATAGAACCCCACTATGCAGCATGTTTAACTTTTTTTATTTATTCATTTTGAAAAACTTATTAATCATCGCTGCGGCGATCCTGATGCCGTTCATGGCTTCAGCTCAATTTTCCATTAGCGGAAAAATCACGGACAAGCTAACTGGCGCACCTCTAAGCAGGGCGGGCGTCTACCTCGAAAATTCATTCATCTCAACACAAACTGATCCATCCGGAAATTACTCATTGAAGAATTTGAGAGCGGGTAAATATGAATTACGGATTACTTATGTAGGGTATCAGACGATTCAGAAGTTGATCCTGGTTGAAGCTGATTCGAAATTAAACTTCGAACTAAGCACTAACAGCCTCCTTGCTGATGAAGTGCTGGTAAGGGCAACCCGGGCAACAGAAAATTCTGCTACCACCTACAGAAATGTCAGCAAAGAAGAGCTTGAAAAGAACAATCTTGGACAGGATTTGCCTTTCTTATTGAACCAGACTCCTTCAGTGGTTGTAAGTTCTGATGCCGGTAATGGGATAGGCTATACTGGCATACGCATCCGCGGAAGCGACCCGACAAGGGTAAACGTAACAGTTAATGGAATTCCTTATAACGACTCCGAAAGTCAGGGTACGTTTTGGGTAAACATGCCTGATTTTGCTTCGTCTGTCGATAACATTCAGATCCAGCGCGGTGTTGGCACTTCAACAAACGGTGCCGGCGCATTTGGAGGAAGTTTAAATATACAAACTACAACAAGGCGCGATTCAGCCTACGCCGAACTCAATAACACTTTCGGCTCCTACCAAACATTAAAGAATACAGTGAATGTGGGTACCGGCTTGATTAATAACAAGTTTAGTTTCGATGGCCGCTTATCCCGGATCAAGTCCGATGGCTATATTGACCGTGGCTCTTCTGACCTTAAATCCTACTTCCTGAGCGGTGCGTATTATGGCAAAACCAGCCTGCTTCGTGCAAACGTGTTCTCAGGCTCAGAAAAAACCTATCAGGCCTGGAACGGTATACCTGAAAATCTGCTGAATACCAACCGCACATTTAACAGTTTTACTTATGATGACCAAACAGATAATTATGTCCAGAATCATTATCAGCTGCTTTATTCTAAAACGATTTCCGATCGCTTTTCTGCAAATGCCGCACTCCACTATACACGCGGAAAAGGATATTATGAAGAATATCGGGAAGAGCAGGATTTAAGTAATTATGGTATTGCTCCTTATACCTTGGGAGCGACTACTATTACGGAAAGCGACCTGGTTCGGCGAAGATGGCTTGACAATGATTTCTACGGCATGACCTACTCACTTAACTATAACCCATCTGCAAACCTGAACTTCACCCTTGGCGGTGCCTACAATGAATATGACGGCGATCATTTCGGCGAAGTTATTCGCGGACAATTTATTCCCGTAGATCTGAATCTACAGCGATACTACCAGGGCAATGGCTTTAAAACGGATTTCAATGCTTATGCGAAGGCAGATTATACGCTGGGCAAACTGAACCTGTTTGCCGACCTGCAATACCGTTCAATTAATTATAAAATCAGAGGAACCGATAAAAATCGCATGATCCTTGGACAGGATGATGAGCTCGACTTTTTCAATCCTAAATTGGGTCTTAGTTACCAGATTAATCCAGGCAGCAATGTATATGCATCACTCGCTGTTGCAAACAAAGAACCAAATCGCGATGATTATATTAATTCAACACCTGCAACCCGCCCTTCGCCGGAGAATTTACTGGATCTGGAAGCAGGATACAGACTCCGAAAAGGCAATTTGTCAGCAGGATTAAACGCTTACGCGATGATGTATGACGATCAGCTGGTGCTCACTGGAAAGATAAATGATGTGGGCGAATATATCCGCCAGAATG
>NZ_JBASJU010000029.1:0-2401 GCF_049655485.1 Daejeonella sp. | reverse complement strand
TGCCAGCCCATTGAAAGCTCCCATCCTTTTGTTTCCATGTCGGCATAATTCCCTTTTGGAACTGTTGCTCCAAAAGTAGCCGGTGCTGTTAACCCAACAGTGAACATGTCTGTGGTATTCCTGATATAAGCATCTCCGCTAAAAGTAAGTCGGTCAGATAGCATAACAAGGTCCAGACCCAGGTTGGAAGTGGTTGCCGTCTCCCAGGTAAGCCCATCAGGCAATACCGCAGGCTGTGAGGTTATGGCCGGTTTTACCCCACCCAGGATGGGATCCGATTGTCTGATCGAAAAGTTTTCCTGATAGATATAGGAATTGATATTTCCATTTCCTAATGACCCATAGGAGCCTCTGATCTTGAAGTCAGAAATGAATTTCGGCGATACTTTCCAGAAAGACTCCTGGCTTACCCTCCATCCAGCAGAAACTGATGGGAAGAAGCCGAATCGCTGATCTGTAGGAAATTTTGAAGAACCGTCATAACGTCCGTTAATCTCAAGGAGATATTTATTGTTAAAGACATAATTTAAACGGGAAAATCCTCCAAGGATAGCCCAGCGCTCATATCCCCCGGCTGTAGTAATTGCCTGTCCTAATGCCAAATTGATGTCGTTAGCATCTTCGAAAATTATCCCATTCCGTTGCGCAGCAAGTCTCTTAAAGGTGGATTGTTCAAAATTATAACCCACCATAAACTTCATATAGTGCTTTTCACGAAACGTATTTTCATACTCTGTATATAGGTTATTTGCAAGATACTGGATGTTTCTTTGGTCAAATAAAAGGTCATTGGTGGTAGTACCCACAAAATTGGTTACACCCTGAATGGTGCTATAAGGTACCTGTACCCGTTTACGATCTTCGTCGTTATCCTGGTTCCGGAAAGTAAAGTCGCCGTTTACCCTCACCTTATTTCCAAAGAAACTGGAAGAAAATCCAGTGGTATTTCTAAATATTTGACGCTTAGTATTAATCCCGTTCTTTCCGTAAACAAAATCTCCTACGGTGTAAACAGAGGAAAACGATAAAGAACCATCCGGATTGAATATGGGCGATGTTGGATGACCTTCATCACCGATATTTCGCCAAATTCCCCCGCCTTCACCTACGTTTAATGGATTAAAATAGGACATCACAGAGAAATCAGCGTTATTATCAATCTTTAGCCATGGGAAAACCTGCACTGCACCCCGTGCGCGGAAGTTTTTCATGTCATAATCGTCAGAGTTGTAACGGAATAAGCCATCCTGTTTTTGATACCTTCCTGAGACAAGGAAGGAGATTTTCTCGCTGCTTCCCGTCAAAGAAAGGTTATGTTCATTAGCCCCGTTATTGTCCTTATATAATTCTTTGTAATAATCTGTACTCGAGTAATAAATATATTCTTTGGTAATCGGATCAATCTCCACCGTATTATAGGGCTGGCCTGACTCTGCTCTTCTTTTAAACTCAGCAAGGTAAGCCGGAGACCATTTCTGTGTTTTATTCGCATTTTGAGGGAACGAACCATCCCCATTAATAAAGGCATCGGTGAACATTTGTGCCCAGGTATAACCATCGGTTACAAAATCAGGGCGCTCAACAGGACTCTTAGAAGCAAAGTTGTTCGAATAATTCACTGATGTGCGACCGCCCTGAGGTTTCTTGGTAGTAATTAAAACCACACCAAAAACAGCTCTGGCTCCATAAATAGAGGAGGCCGCAGCATCTTTCAACATTGTTACGGTTTCCACATCATTTGGATTCAGTAAACTCGGATCACCTTCTACCCCGTCGATAAGTACTAGTGCACTACCACCCTGGCCTATCGAAGTTGCACCCCTGATATTATAAGATGGAGCCTGATTAGGCTTTCCATCCCCAAGCCTGATGTTCAAATTGGGTAATACCCCCTGAAGTCCCTGGCTAAGATTTGGTATTGGCCTGTCTGTAAGTGCTTTGCCTGATACCTGGTCAACGGCACCTGTCAGGTTCTCTTTTTTCTGAGTACCGTAACCTACAACCACTACTTCATTTAAAACCCCTGATTCGGGAAGCAGGCTGACATTATTGGTCGAAGTTTCTCCTGAACCGACAACCACGCCCGTTATCCGCTTCGGCTGATAAGATATGAAGGTAAAAACAAGAGTGTACGTTCCCGGCTGTGCGGTTAAGGAATATGTCCCATCTGCTCCGGTTTGAACTCCGTTAGTAGTACCATCGATTTTTACACTTGTACCTGGCAGCGGTGCGCCTGTTTCATCCGTTACTTTTCCGGTAATGCGTCCGGGCACTTGTGAATAAGCTGTTTTTGTTTGGAAGAGAAATAATACGTGCGTTAGTAATAAAATACCAAACAGCACACTCTTCTGCTGGCGCAGTAGAAATATTTTCATATTTTAGAATACTTAGTTGATTAATT
>NZ_JBASJU010000028.1:0-15111 GCF_049655485.1 Daejeonella sp. | reverse complement strand
CAAAAAAGCACCAATCTTAATATAAGAGGATGAGTATTCCGCAGGAGATCGACCGAGATCAAAGAGTTACCCAGATATATGCTTTAGTACACTCAAAATGTCCACGTTGCAGAAGGGGGAGTGTTTTTCAAAATTCGATGTACGGGTTTAAACCGCAAAAGATGAATGACCACTGTCCGCTTTGCAATCTAAAATTTGAACGGGAGCCCGGATATTTTTATGTTGCTATGTTTGTAAGTTACGCTTTCAATGTTGTGCAAATGATTCTGGCCGGAGTATTTACTTATTGGGTCACGGGAAATACCACAAATCCTTGGCTTTATATGGCTGTAATTTTCCCGGTTGTAATCCTCCTTTCCCCTTTCAATTATCGTTATTCAAGACTTATATTGCTACATTTTCTAACCCCGGGCCTAAATTATATTCCGGACATGGGTAGAGATCGTAAATCTATCTAACCTTCTTACGGTAGAATACCAACTCATTAAGCAATATCAGAGATGTACTTAGGAGAGCACTTAAGATAACGCTGATCATTGTGAACCCCAATTCCGATATTCGGAAGACTTCGAATGTGAATAAGATTAGATGGTGGAAGAATGCCAGAATAAATGCATAAAACACGAACCACCTGAATCCCATAATACCCAGACGCGGCTCCGGCTCGTTGTCAAACCCATCACGCTGAACGGTTACGCTAATAAATACAATTCTTACAAATGCCATTCCACTACATGCAAGCGCATGTAAACCAAGTGTATCGTAAAATACATCCACTGTTATCCCGCTTATAAATGCAAGCAAGAACAACAGTATGTTCGGGATGTTAAAAGGCAATAGTAAAATGAATAAAATATATAAATACGGGACGCTAAGATTGTAGTAACCTATGTTTTTTAACAAAAAAACCTGGGTGGCGATCAGAAGGAAAAACCTTATTATATTAACAATTAGAGCTCTTCCCATTATTCCACTTTGTTTAAAGCTTCAAGAGATAATTGCTCTTTAGAAAGCAGATTATTAATCACATAAACATACTGAAGAGCGGAGAAATCGGTGTCTAACTTCACTTCAATACTTAAAGAACTAGTATTGCCTTGAACTTCCGTCTTATGAACAGTACCGATATTGGTTCCCTGAGGGAATAATGAAAATTCGGACGTTGTCACCCTGGAACCTTTCTTAACCACAAGGTGGCCGGGGATGTCTTTAAGAAGGGCATATCGGGCATCCATATTTCCTTCACCCCAAACAAGCGATCCGATATTTGCGTCAACACTTGCACTAATCTTCGTCTCAGTATGAAGAAGAGATCTTATGGTTGCGAAATTTTCTGAGACATTTAACACAATCCCAACAATTCCGGAGGCGGATGTAACACCCATACCTTTTTCGACTCCATGTTTTTTGCCTCTGTTTATCGTAATATAATTATTCTTTTGGTGTATAGAATTATTAATTACCCGCGCAACCGTGTACGTATATTGTTGTTTCAAAACGGTATCAGTAACAGTTACCCGTTTAATGCTGTCGCTGAAGAAAGAGCTCTTTAACAGATTTCTCAGCCTTGCATTCTCCGCTGCCAGACTATCATTAGACTTTCCAAGAACAAGATAGCTGCTGAATTCGTTTACTCTTTCATAAGTGCTGCCGACAAGCTGATTCGACGAATTCCATACACTAGCTCGTTGAAAGGAATTATTATTTACCAACAATATAAGTGAAATGGTAAAGAAAATGATCAGCAAAAAAAATGCGTTATACTTACTTATGAAAAGCCAGAGGTTACGCATGGATGGTTGTTAGTTGTTGGTTGTTCGTTGTTGGTTGTTAGTCGTTAGAAGGTACTAACAACTAACAACGAACAACGAACAACGAATCTACTGCATTAAGAATTTGAAATTACCGATATTTTTTAAAGCGATACCTGTTCCTCTAACAACTGCGCGAAGTGGATCTTCAGCAACGTGCACGGGAAGCTTGGTTTTGGCGGCGATACGTTTATCGAGGCCGCGCAGTAAAGCACCCCCTCCGGTTAAATAAATTCCCGTCTGATAGATATCTGCAGAAAGTTCTGGAGGAGTGATCTCAAGTGCTTTTAGAATTGCTTCCTCAATTTTTGAAATGGACTTATCCAGACAATGAGCTATTTCAGTGTATGAAACGGTAATTTGTTTTGGTACACCTGTCATCAGGTCACGTCCCTGGACAGCATAGTCAGCAGGTGGGTCTGCTAATTCAGGTAAGGCTGCACCAACTTCGATCTTAATTTTCTCAGCCGTGCGGTCTCCAATCATGATATTATGCTGACGGCGGATGTATTGAACGATATCGCTGTCGAAATTATCGCCCGCAACTCGTATCGACTGATCGCACACAATCCCCGAAAGGGCAATTACGGCAATCTCAGTAGTTCCCCCGCCGATATCAATAATCATATTTCCCATTGGCTCCTCAACATCGATACCAATACCAACAGCAGCTGCCATAGGTTCGTGGATTAAATAAACTTCTTTTGCACCAGCAATTTCCGCTGAATCGCGCACCGCACGTTTTTCAACTTCTGTGATGCCTGATGGGATACAGATTACCATACGAAGAGAAGGGAAGAACCATCCTTTACCGTTGTTAATCATCTTAATCATCCCACGAATCATGTATTCAGCCGCGTTGAAGTCGGCAATTACTCCATCTTTCAAAGGCCTGACAGTCCGTATATTGTCGTGGGTTTTACCCTCCATTTGCATAGCCTGGCGACCGATAGCGATAACTTTATTTGTTGTGCGGTCAAAAGCCACAATCGAGGGTTCATCCACTACAACCTTATCGTTGTGAATAATAAGAGTGTTAGCGGTGCCCAGGTCAATCGCGATCTCTTGTGTAAACCAGTTAAATAAACCCATTCCTATAATGTTATATGTTGAAAATGTATGCTAAGATAAACTCTTTTTTTACTTGTTTGTTGTAGGGCGAAATTTTAATTAATGTTTAAAATGGCGGACACCAGTTGTCACCATACCTATGCCTTTATCGTTCGCCATATCGATCGACTCCTTATCTTTGATTGAGCCGCCGGGTTGCAAAACCATAACCACTCCGGCGTCTGCTGCAATCGACACGCAATCAGGGAAAGGGAAGAATGCATCTGAAGCCATGACGCTGCCTGCCAGGTCGAAATGAAAAGCTTTTGCCTTCGCAATTGCTTGCTGTAACGCGTCTACGCGCGATGTTTGTCCCACGCCGCTAGCAATCAGGCACGAGTTTTTAGCCAAAACGATTGTATTTGACTTAGTATGTTTTACAATTTTGTTCGCGAAGGCGAGATCTTTAAGTTGGTTCTCATCCGGTTTTCGGTCTGTCACCGGACTCATCTCTTCAATTCCCTCAATTTGTAAGTCTTTATCTTGTTCGATAATTCCGTTTAACAAAGTTTTAAACTGTTTTGTAGGAAGCTGGACTTCATTTCTTTTAAGGATGATACGATTCTTCTTCCCGGTAAGGATTTCCAATGCTTTTTCATTGTATGATGGAGCTATTAGAACTTCAAAGAACAGGCTATTAATATCATCAGCGGTTTCTGCATCAATTTCACGATTGCAAATAAGGACACCCCCAAAGGCAGAAACGGGATCACAGGCAAGAGCTTTTTTCCATGCGTCAAGAATTGAGTCTCTGGATGCGATGCCACAGGCATTTGTGTGCTTTAAAATGGCGAAAGTCGGTTCTTCGAATTCGTCTATTAATGAAACTGCAGCATCTACATCAACCAGATTATTGTAAGAAAGCTCTTTCCCGTTAAGTTTCTCAAACATCTCATTTAGATCCCCATAAAAAATGCCTTTTTGGTGCGGGTTTTCTCCATAGCGAAGTGAGACTGAATGATTCTCGCTGTATTTGAATACGGTGAGTGGATCCTGCTGATTAAAATAATTAAAGATTGCGGTGTCGTAATGAGATGAGGTGTTAAAGGCTTGACGAGCCAATGATTTTCGGTGCGATAACATGGTATAACCACCGTTTTCTGTTAAAATGTCGCTTAGCGTGTTGTAATCGTTTTTTGATGCGATGATTACTACATCGTTATAATTTTTAGCAGCAGCACGTATAAGGGAAATTCCACCGATATCAATTTTTTCAATAATATCTTCTTCTTTGGCTCCCGACTTTACGGTTTCTTCAAAAGGGTAGAGGTCAACAATAACCAGATCAATTTCTGGAATTTCATATTGTCCAATTTGAGATTTGTCTTCTTTATTTTCTCTGCGATTTAAAATACCGCCAAAAACTTTTGGATGAAGGGTTTTAACGCGTCCACCTAATATCGAGGGGTAGCCGGTAAGATCTTCAACTGCAATAACGTCGATACCAAGCTCACGGATGAATTTCTCAGTTCCTCCGGTCGAGTAAAAAATCACCCCATCGGCATGTAATTGACGAATGAGTGGTTCTAAATTATCCTTGTAATAGACTGAAATTAAGGCGTTTTTTATCTTAACAGGGTGGCTCATTTGAAAATTTTAATTGAAGGCGCAAAGATAGTTTTTTTGGGGAGAAGTTTGAACAGGAACTGAAAATTGAAAGTTGAAAAAGGCTTGGTGTATCGACTCGGGTTGAAGTCGGCTATCTTCTACCTTCAACTTTCAGTTATTTTTTTACTAACTCTTCATCTTCTTGAGCAAAGCCTCTACCACTTTTGGATAATGCAGATGTTCCAGTTGCTGGCCTTTAAATTTTATCATTTCGATATCATCACCTTTATCAATTCTAAAGCGTGATTGATGTATTACCTCGCCTTCGTCGAAGTTTTCATTTACAAAATGTATTGTGATACCGGATTCTTCTTCTTTTTTATCGAGAATTGACTGATGAACCTTATCGCCATACATGCCTTTTCCACCGTGTTTAGGCAGGAGTGAGGGGTGAATATTGATTATTTTATTAGGAAATGCTTTGAGCAAATTTTGGGGGATAAGCCAAAGGAAACCGGCCAGCACTATCAGGTCGATTTGTAAATTTTTTAGAAGATTAACCACATCGTCCGTTTGAGTGAACTCGTGCCTATCAAATATATGAGACGGGATTTCAAAATTATCCGCACGTTGTAAAACGTAAGCTTCCGGATTATTGGTCAGGACTATAACCACTTCTGATTCATCATGCTTTTTGAAATACTCCATGATCTTTTGGGCATTCGATCCGGAACCTGAAGCAAAAAGGGCTATGCGTTTCTTCAAACTAATTGTTTTTTAGCAAAGATATTATTTTGACTGAGGTATGAAAATGATTTCTGACAGTACTCTCTATAACACAGAAATACCTGAATTGTTGTGGCCTCGCATATCCAAATTTAGCCAATCAACAAGGGTTTGGCTCTTCAGCTTTTCGGAAAAGAAAGCGGATATACTGAGATAGCTATCTACTTCGGAGAGGTAAATTTTTTTAAGAAACCCGGGAAATGCGCTGTAATAGGAAAAAGGTAGCCGTTTCACACGGCTACCTATTCGTTTACAAGTTTCCTCTTAACTCCTGTTCTCTTTCTAAAGCCTCAAAAAGAGCTTTAAAATTTCCTGCTCCAAAAGATTTGGCTCCTTTTCTCTGGATTATTTCGAAGAATAGGGTTGGCCTGTCTTCCACAGGTTTGGTGAATATTTGAAGTAGGTATCCCTCTTCATCTCTATCCACCAGGATGCCAAGATGTTTTAATGGTTCAATATCTTCTTCGATTTTCCCTACCCGGCTTTCCAGGTCATCATAATATGTGGTGGGTACCTTGAGGAATTCAATTCCACGATCCTGTAGTTTAGTCACTGTATCAACAATGTCGTTCGTTGCGATTGCAATGTGCTGAACCCCCTCATCCCCGTAAAAATCAAGATATTCTTCTACCTGCGATTTCTTTTTTCCTTCGGCGGGTTCGTTTATAGGAAATTTAACGTAGCCGTTTCCATTACTCATCACTTTGCTCATCAGCGCAGAATATTCAGTTGATATCTGCTTATCATCGAAGGTAAGGATGTTCTTGAAGCCCATAATGTCTTCATAAAACTTAACCCACTTATCCATTTGGTTCCAGCCCACATTACCCACACAGTGGTCAACATATAATAAGCCGGTCCCCTCGGGGTTATAGTGGCTTTCCCACTTTCTAAACCCTGGCATAAAGAGCCCCCTGTAGTTTTTTCTTTCTATAAACAAATGGACGGTTTCCCCATAGGTATAAATTCCGCTCATTTTAACTACTCCGCTTTCGTCTTCGAGCGTCTGAGGTTCCATGTAGCTTTCTGCTCCACGGGAAATGGTTTCCTGATAGGATTTGTAAGCATCGTCTACCCATAGTGCTATAATTTTAACGCCATCGCCGTGTTTGGTTAACTGTTCTGAGATGGGGTGTGCAGGATACAAAGGCGTTGTTAATACCAGCCTGATCTTATTTTGTATAAGTACATACGAAGCACGATCCTTTACTCCGGTTTCCGGGCCAGCGTAGGCGAGGCTTTGGAATCCAAACGCAGTTTTATAGAAATGGGCTGCCTGTTTAGCGTTCCCCACATATAATTCAATATAATCGGTCCCGTTTAAGGGAAGAAAATCAGTGTTATGAGTTTTATTTTCTAAGGTTTCAGTTGTCATAGTCAAGTTTTTAGATACTACTCTACATTTTCCTGCCAGCTTTTGTGGTAAGATTCGTCTTCAATGCCTACTGCATAGTCGGTTAACATAAGCGGTTTAAAAGGATCAACCATCACGGCAAGTTCTTCAGTACGTTCTTTTCCAATTGATTTTTCCACTGTGCCAGGGTGAGGACCGTGTGGTATTCCGCCAGGATGCAAAGTTATCTGTCCTTTAACCACACTCTTTCTGCTCATAAAATCCCCATCCACATAATAAAGTACTTCATCGCTATCAACATTACTATGGTTGTATGGTGCCGGGATGGCCTCAGGATGGTAGTCATATTTCCGTGGTACAAAGGAACAGATCACAAAATTGTGCCCCTCAAATGTTTGATGAACTGGCGGCGGCTGGTGCACCCTTCCGGTGATTGGCTCGAAATCATGGATTGAAAAAGCCCAGGGATAATGAAATCCATCCCATCCGATGAAGTCGAATGGATGGGTACCATAAGTATATGGATAAATCAGTCCTTGTTTTTTGATCAATACCTTGAAATCACCAAATTGATCGTGTGTTTCCAGGTCTTGTGGCCGTTTGATGTCACGTTCACAGAATGGAGAGTGCTCCATTAACTGGCCCCAGGCGTTTCGGTAACGCTTTGGAGTACGGATTGGGCTAAAGCTTTCTATAATGAAAAGACGGTTATTTTCATCATCGAACTCCATTTGGTAAATAGTACCACGGGGCACAACGAGATAATCGCCATAAGCAAACGGGATTTTTCCAAAGCCGGTTTTAAGTGTTCCGGAGCCCTCGTGTATGAAGATCACTTCGTCGGCCTGGCTGTTTTTGTAATAGTAATCGGTCATCGACTTACGCGGAGCTGCGAGTGATATGTGTAAATCGCTATTTACCAGCACCGGTTTCCGGCTTTGCAAATAGTCATCTTCCGGCTTAATATTGAAGCCGATAAGACTGGTATGTTTCAGATGCTTTTCACGAGCTATTTTCGGCTCTACGGAATAGGGTTCGCCCAGGGACTTCACGATAGTAGGTGGATGGACGTGATAAACCAAAGAGTACAAACTGGAAAAACCTTCGGTTGAGACCAATTCCTCGGCATAAAGATTGCCATCCGGTTTTCGGAAAACGGTATGTCTCTTATGAGGAATAGATCCTAATGTATGATAAACAGGCATAGATTAGAATGTTTTGGTTATATAATTGGTGGTGTAAAGGTAACGATTTTTGGTAAAGTTAATTATTACCAATATCAGCAAGCAATTCATCATTTTTCCCAAAACCTTATTGCAAATCATTATTTTTGAAGAAACGCTAACCAAATCCAAGATCTATGAAACTAGTTTCCTATAAAACTGAAGACCGTGAACACCTGGGTGTTTTTATAAAGGGACATATTTATAATCTCAACTCGTGCGATAAACTAATTCCTGATAACATGAATGAGTTTTTGGCCGGGGGAGAGGAGTTGATGGACAGGGCAAAGAAAGTCAATGAGGAGATCAAATCGGGTAAGCAGGAAGCAAAGGAGGAGATCTTTTTCGAGGTGATGGCACCGGTACCGCACCCTTCATCTTGTAGAGACGGTTATGCGTTTCGTCAGCATGTAGCTTCTGCGAGAAAGAACAGGAGAGTTGATATGATTCCGGAATTTGATCAGTATCCGATTTTTTATTTTACAAATCATAATGCGATTCAGGGAGTAGGGGATATAGAATGTATGCCAGATCACTTCGAAAAACTCGATTTCGAGCTCGAGGCATCAATTGTAATTGGGAAAAAGGGTAGAAATATCCGGGCTTCTGAAGCTGACTCATACATAGCGGGTTATATGGTGATGAACGACCTCAGTGCACGCACCTTACAAATGGAGGAAATGCTCCTCAATTTAGGTCCTGCGAAAGGAAAAGATTTCTCAACTGTCATAGGTCCCTGGTTAGTAACACCTGACGAGCTTGAACAATTTAAGACATCTCCTAAAGAGGGCCATACAGGTAATGCGTACGATCTTTCTATGAAGTGCTGGGTAAATGGAATTGAAGTTTCCTCGGGTAACATGGCAGATATGGACTGGACTTTTGCCGAGATTATTGAACGCTGTTCGTATGGAGTTGATATTTTGCCTGGTGATGTGATCGGTTCAGGAACCGTTGGAACGGGATGTTTTCTTGAATTAAATGGTACAGGCTTGTTAAATGACCCTAATTATAAGCCACAATGGCTGCAACCCGGCGACATAGTTGAAATGGAAATAACCGGGTTAGGACGCCTTACCAATACCATTCGGAAAGCGGATACGGATTGGTCGATACTTAAATTAAAAAAGAACAAAGAATAAAGTGCAAAGATAAAGGACTGACTTTCTAGCGAACTTATTTAATAGTAAAATACCGCAAGTCTTTGTTCTTTGATTTTTGTTCCTTGATCCATTTCCTATGCTATCCATCGACCCCGCCAATCTTTCCACTGTCGAACTGCAAACCTACATGCAGTACGCCATTGCTCCTCGTCCCATCTGTTTTGTATCGACGATGGATAAAGATGGGAATGTGAATCTAAGCCCTTTTAGTTTCTTTAACATGTTTAGTACTAATCCACCGGTCTGCGTTTTTTCGCCGGCAAGGAGGGTAAGGGATAATACAACCAAGCATAGCCTCGAAAATGTTCTTGAGGTACCTGAGTGTGTGATTAATATTGTCAACTATGATATGGTCAGGCAAACATCACTTGCCAGTGTTGAATACCCAAAAGGAGTAAATGAGTTTATCAAAGCGGGTTTCACTCAGTTAAAGTCTGAACTTGTTAAACCTCCCAGGGTTGCCGAGTCTCCTGTGCAAATGGAGTGTATCGTCAAGCAGGTTATTCCTTTAGGAGATAATGCGGGAGCCGGGAATCTTGTGTTAGCCGAAATAAAACGCATACACATCCGCGAAGAAATTCTGGATGATCAAGGCAAAATCGACCAGGTAAAAATAGACCTTGTGGCCCGCCTTGGAGGCGATTGGTATTGCAGGGTTACTGCCGACAATCTTTTTCAGGTAGAGAAACCGGTTAGGACCGTCGGAATCGGTGTTGACTCGATTCCGTCAGCAATACGAAATTCTGATATCCTTACAGGAAACAATTTAGGCCAGCTTGGAAATGTTGAGCAACTCCCTGCCGATGAGGAAATAACTCAATTTCAATCTGATCGAGAACTTAAAGAAATTCTTGATGCCACGATTGGCGATAATATTAACCGTGAGCGGGAGCTTCACCAGTACGCGCGGAAATTATTAAATCAAGGAAAGGTGGCGGAGGCTTGGAAGGTACTTCTTTCTTAAAGCCCAAGCACCTGCCTCAACTTCGGATACCCCGTCTTACTCACCGGAATCTTCTCACCCGATTTTAGAATTGCTAAATGAGATTCCTTCTCATATGGATCTATCCGGGTTATAACATCGATCTTCACAATATAGGAGCGATGGACCCGTACAAAATCATCTTCGCCTAAAAGCTTTTCAAAGTAAGCCATAGTCTTGTTTTTAAGAAATGAACCTTCAGCGGTATGAATCTTTACATAATCATCATCGGCAGCAAGGAAGATGATATCGTTCACTGGTATGATCTTTATTTTATTCCCCGTTTTTACAACTACACGCTCATTTTTTGGAGAAGAGGTTTGAATATTGTCAAGGATGAGAGTGGTATCTTTTTTCGCTTCAGCGTTTGGTTTGGTGTCCAGCCATTTCTGAACAGCCTTGTCAAAGCGTTCTTTAGTAAAAGGCTTTAGCAGATAGTCGATGGCGTGCTCTTCAAAAGCTTTGATAGCATATTCATCAAATGCGGTAGTAAAAATCACAGAAGGAGGCTGGTCAATAAGTTCCAGCATTTCAAACCCATTAATTTTTGGCATTTGAATGTCGAGAAAGATTAAATCCGGCTCATGTTGCGCAATAGCCTTCACGCCCTCAAAGCCGTCGCTGCATTCCTGGACGATTTCAATCTGCGGCCAGGACTGCAAGTATTCTATCACTACCGAACGTGCCAGCGGCTCGTCATCAATTAAAATTACACGCATTGTTATACCTGAGGAATTTTTACTGTTGTGGTAAATATATGGGTATATGATGTAGTTTCCAATAGGTCTGTGCGACCAAATAATAAATGTAATCTGCGTTTTACTCCGCTAAGTCCGAAGCCGGTGCCGTGTTTAGGGCGAGTAGTATCAGGATCGTAAGGATTTTGAACAGTAACGTGCAGTTCAGTCTCAACACATTCCGCAAATATACTGATGGTTACCACTCCTGTGGTGTCATATAGGCCGAATTTAATAGCATTTTCCACGATCGGCTGCAGCAGCATTGGAGGCAAAGTCATTAGTCGGCAGGATTCATGGAAAGATATCTCCGTAGATAACCGATGTCCAAATCTTACTTTTTCAATATCTAAATACAGCTGCAGATGCTCCAGTTCAGCTTCCAGAGTAACAGGCGCCTGGTCTTCTTTTTTCAAAGTCCCCCTCAGGAAATCAGAAAGTTGATGTATCATCTTTCTTGCCTCTTCGGGCCTGCTTCCAATCAACGCAGTGATTGAGTTCAAACTGTTAAATAGAAAGTGGGGTTGGAGTTGTTGTCTCAGGTTGTAAAGCTCTGCATCCCTGGCAAGGGTTTCGGCTTCAATTTTACGTTTTTCAGTTTCCTTTTGATCTTGCTGAGTATAATAGACAACGCTTATCATCGCCATTAGGCTAATGATTAATAAGCCTAAGAAAAATCTAACCGGCAATGAATTGTAAAGAAACTCAGCATAATGCGGATCAGTCAAGACGAGTGAGTCAAGAATCCAGTGATTAACCAGTAGCCAGATGGATGCTAGAATGGCACAGTACATCAGCATCAGCAGATACCTGTTCTTTTCTGGTCTGTAATATCTTAAGTTGTTAGCGATAAGAAAACAGGCAATGGCGAGTAATATCGTGCTGACTGAACCGTCAATAAGAGATGTTTCAGGTGTAAAACCGAACCAAAATAAAATCGCGGATTGGGCCAAAACACAGACCACAATACATTGAATTACAATCAATATTATTTTATTCCTTGATAGGACAGAGCCAGAATGAGACGACGGCCTTATTTGATGCTGAGACACCTATTTTACATTTAGTTTCCTGGGTAGATAAAATAATATGGACCGTTAGAAGCTTTTAATATCTATGCCTCCAAATAATGATGTCCCCACAATTACTAAAACCTTTTCTGGTGCTACATTCAATTGAGGAGGGCGTTTATCTTCAATTCCTCCAAATATTGCCACCATTTCGGAATGTACTGTCCAATTTGCCGGTACTATGATTTTTGTTCCGCCAAACACCTGTACCACCTCCAGGTTGACACGTCCGTTTATATCTGCCTGCATTAAATTGATCTCCGACCCGCCAAAAAAGTTGACGATCTCACCGCCGCGGAAGTTTTTAGACACTATATTTTTCTTCACTCCACCGAATATAGAAACTGAATCGATCAGGTCTTCAGGGTATGGACCCGAAGCAGCTGGACCTGTGCCCAAGGGATCACCTGTGCCTGCATTTTCTGGGTCTGTTTGCGTACCCGTCCAGGTATAAGGATCTTCTCCAGATTTTTTATTCCATTTGCCGAATGCATCCATCTTAGGCGTCTTCCTGCCCATGATCATCCACACACCGAAAGCTATAATCAGTAAGGGCCAGAAAAATCTGCTTAAATCCATATCCGGGAGAACCCGGTTGCTTAAAAAGATTATACCAATAATAATTGGAACGAATGCCGATGGGCGATCAAAGCCCTGACGGTAGCCAATAAAACAGCCAATTGCAATCATAAAGACCGGCCAGCTTAAAAGCCACCCTGGTATAAAAAATAGGTCGAGTGTTCTGAGCAGTAATATACATCCCACACCAAGTAAAATTATACCCACAAGGGCTTTGCCTGATTTTTGATTGGAGCTTTTTAAGTTTTGCATATCGTATTATTTGTATCTAAGCTAATATATTATCATTTATCAGCACATGTATATTAGGCGAGCTTACTCAAGTTCTCGGTGAATGTCGGAAATTTGTCGGTAAAAAAAAACCTGGGAGTAGCTTGTTACTTGTATCATGCAGGCAGGACGGTTTCAAACACAGCCTGGAGGTTAATATAACCATGTTTGGGACATCACGATTTGATCTTGATGTAAACATGCTTGATATTCCCTTTACCGGTCAGGCGTTCGTCAAACTCAAACATATTGAGGCTTTTTATTAGGGGCAGCAGTTTAGGGTAATTATAATTTCTGGAGTCAAAGTCAGGCTTTTTCTTTAAAATTAGATTCCCCAGGTTCCCCAAATAAGTCCAGCCATTCTCATCTTCCAGATCGGAAACGCTGTCACGTATAAGTTTAATTAGTTCTTTATCAATATTGTTCAGAGGGGCAGCGCTCTTCCGGCTGGTATTTTTTGATTGCCTTACAGGCTGGCTATCGTCCTGCAGAATTTCGTTATCCTTTAATATTTCAATGTAGATGAATTTATCACATGCTGTTATAAAAGGTATAAGCGTTTTCTTTTCTCCAATACCAATTACCTTCATTCCGGCTTCCCTTAATCTGGTGGCGAGCCGTGTGAAATCGCTGTCGCTAGATACGATGCAAAATCCATCAACCTTCCCGGAATACAAAATATCCATAGCGTCAATAATCATCGCACTGTCGCTGGCATTTTTGCCGGTCGAATAACTGTATTGCTGGATAGGGGTTATAGCGTTTTCGAGAAGAACTTTCTTCCATCCTGAAACAGTGGGCTTCGTCCAATCGGCGTAGATCCTTTTAAATGTCGGCGTTCCATATTTCGCAATTTCCTGAAACATAGGCTTTACGTTCGAATACGGAACGTTATCGGCATCAATTAACACTGCTAACCTAAGATCTTTCGTTATATCCATTCTGTTAAAATCCGTTTCCCTTAAGTGACAAAGTTAATGTTTATAATTATACATGAACAATGCGGCAATCCAGCCGGAGGTGATGTATTTTTAAAGGACCTTTTGTACAAGTCCAGCGGCTGCAGACACTTGGTACACCCTTGCTATATCGCTATAAGGTCCCTATAAGGACGGTATAAGGTTCCTATAAGGTCGGTATATTGTACGTTCGAAATATATCCCCAAGCTGTGCCCTTTTACTATGTAATTGTAATTGTCATATTCGATTGCAGCCATACGCATGAATCCTTACATTTATAAACAAAAAGTTTCGGATTATACTTCGACGTAGTATTGATATTAAAGATATTAAAACTTGCTAAAAATAGGCATCATAGGTTTGGGCGACATCGCTCAAAAGGCATACTTACCGCTACTGAGTAATAAAGAACTTGAACTGCATTTATATACCCGTGATCTTGAGAAACTTTACAGGATCGGCAGGGAATATCGTTTTCAGAATCTTCATCAGGATTTCGACTCTATATTAAATAGCGGCATTCAGGCGGCTTTCGTACATTCATCCACTAGCAGCCATGTGGAAATAATTCAGATGCTGTTAATGAACGGCATCCATGTGTATGTGGATAAACCCATAACATATGATTATGCCTCTTCCAAAAGATTATTGCAATTAGCGGCGAGCCTGAACCTAATTCTTATGGTTGGTTTTAACAGGAGATATGCCCCGGCCTATCGTGAACTCAAACAGCTGGCTAATCCAAACATGATAATTATGCAGAAAAATCGTGTTGCCCTTCCGGGGGATGTACGCACTTTTATATTTGATGATTTTATTCATGTGGTTGATACCCTGACTTACCTGTTTCCATATCCTGTCAAAGAACTCACTGCGAAAGGGATGAAAAAAGGTGACCTGCTTTATCACTGTGTTATTCAAATGACCGCCGAAAATGGAGCTATTGCCATTGGTATAATGAACAGAGATTCAGGTTTGGTCGAAGAAAGGGTCGAAGTATTTAGCACTACCGAAAAGCGGACAGTCCTGAACTTGTCATCGCTAAGCCTTCATGTTAACCGTGATGAGACCAGCAAAACTATGGGTGATTGGGACACCATGTTATATAAAAGGGGCTTTGAGCAGATAGTGGGCGATTTTCTGCAGGCTATAAGACCGGGCGGCAAGCCTCAGTTTACCATTGACGATTCACTAAAAACACATAAGCTTTGTGAGGATATTGTGGAGCAACTAAACAATACGGAGAAAGATTATTCTTATCATCCGTGAGCAATTCGTTTACTGCTTTCTGAAGGCAGTTTCATAGGCTTTAATCCAAACCTCGACACTAATCTTTCTCATTAGTTCGCCAATCAATTCAAAAGGAATCTGGTCCGGCTTTTTAAACCGTATACAACTCTTTCCCATGTCGAGTTTTGCACTGGAATGTTTAGGATATTCGCTTGTAAACCAATCCAGGATTGCCGGATCGGCATAGATTCCCATATGATAAAGAGCGATAAAATTCTTTTGGGATGC